>JBBSHB010000058.1:0-16731 GCA_038253515.1 Gemmatimonadales bacterium
CAGGTGGCCATGGACAGCCTGCTCGGCGAACTGGCGCACCAGGCGATCTACCAGTCGAACATGTGGCAGGCGACGCTCGCGGCCGATCAGGCGCCGAGCAGCTGGGAATTGTGGCTGGAGCAGGCGAATGCCGCGGACCGGCTGAGGAGCGGCGGGGCGGCCGGCACGGCCGACGAGCCCTCCTACGCGGCGCTGGCGCGATTCATGGATCGGCACCGGGCACCCCAGCCGCCCCGGGACGTGGTCGCCTTCCGCCACGGGATCGCGTCATGGAACTTCGCCGAAGCCGATGCCGCGGCGGCCCGGCTGCTGCCCGTGGTGCTCGCGGAACACCGGTGGATTTCGGCCGACGAGCTGCGGGATGGATTGGTGATCGCGCGGCTTCACCTGCGCGACGCGGCGGGGGCCCGGCAGGCGCTGGAGTCGCTGGAGAAGTTCAGCACCCGCCCGGCCGGTGATCTGCGGTCGATGCTCCTGGGGGCGTACGTGCGCATGGCGGAGGGAATGCAGACGGCCGTTTCCCAGCCGCTCGGGGCGACCACGGCTAGGCCTTGACCTCCACCTGCTCCTCGTAGCGGCTCAGCTTGCGGTAGAGCGTCGAGGGATCGATGCCCAGCACCTCCGCCGCCCGGGTCTTGTTACCGCCCTCCGCCTGCAGCACCCACATGATGTAGGCCCGCTCGATGACTTCGAGCGTCGGATTGCGATACGACCGCTCGGCCACGAGCGGCTCCTTCCGCCGCTTGGTGATCCGCTCCGGCAGCGAGTTGACGTCGATCAGGTTGCCTCGGGTGAGCACGACGGCGTGCTCCAGGGCGTTCTCCAGCTCCCGCACGTTGCCGGGCCACTCGTAGACCATCACGGCGTCCAGCGCCTCCGCCGCCAGCGCTTTGGGCTCGCTGCCGTTCTCCTGGGCCAGGTTCTGCAGCAGGTACTCGATGAGCAGCAGGAGGTCGTCGCGGCGCTCGCGCAGCGGGGGCAGGTTGAGCGCGATCACGTTGAGCCGGTAGAACAGGTCGGACCGGAAGTTGCCGCGCCGGATCTCTTCCTCCAGCTCCCGGTTGGTGGCGGCGATGATGCGCACGTCGACCGGAATCGGCTCGGTGGCGCCCACCGGGATCGCTTCCCGCTCCTGCAGCACCCGGAGCAGCTTCACCTGCAGGGACGGGGGCATCTCGCCCACTTCGTCCAGGAAGAAGCTTCCGCCCCGGGCGGCCGCGAAGAGCCCCTGCTTGTCCCGCACCGCCCCGGTGAACGACCCCTTCACGTGCCCGAACAGCTCGCTCTCCAGCAGGTTCTCCGGCAGCGCGCCGCAGTTGATGGAAAGGAAGGGTCCGTCGTTCCGGCTGGAGAGGTTGTGCACGTACCGGGCGATGACCTCCTTGCCGGTGCCGCTCTCGCCCTGGATCAGCACGGTCGAATCGGTCGGCGCCACGTGCTCGGCGAGCTTGAGGACGTCCATGAAACGCTTGGACTTGCCGATCGGACGGCTGACCGTGCTCTTGTCCCGGCGGCGGATCTCCTGTTTGAGCTGCTTGTTCTCCACCCGGACCGCGCGAAACTCGCACGCCCGGCGGAGGATGGCCACCAGCTCGTCGTTGGAGAACGGCTTCTGGATGTAATAGAAGGCCCCGGAGTTGACCGCGCCGATGGCGCTCTGCAAGGAGGCCTGCGCCGTCATCAGGATGACCGGCGTCATCGGGTCCTGCTCCCGGGCGGCGGTGAGAATGTCCAGCCCGGAGACCTGGGGCATGCGGACGTCGGACAAGATGATCTCGTAGGCCCCCGACCGGATCTGCTCCAGCCCCGCCTTCCCCCCCTGCGCGGTGGTGACCTCGAATCCTTCGTTCCGCAGCAGGATGCGGAGGGTGTCGAGGATGCCCGATTCGTCGTCGACCACCAGGACCGAGGGCTTGTAACTCATGCAGCATCCTCCGCAATCATTTTGGCGGGCAGGAACACGGTGAAGGTCGTACCGGTGCCGGCCCCGGATTCCACCGACACCAGGCCGCGGTGGGCCTCGACCGCGCGCTGGACGATGGCGAGCCCGAGCCCGCTCCCACCTGGGCGGCCCGAGACGAACGGCTGGAAGAGGCGCTCGCGGATTTCCTCGGGAATGCCCGGCCCGTTGTCCCGGATCTGGAGCCGTACGGCATGGTCGAAGTTGGTGCCGTGGGGAACGTCTGTTCCTTGGACGGCAGCCATGCTGACCGTGATCCGGATCGGGCCGCGCGCCGCCTGGACCGCGTTGAGCACCAGGTTCGCGATCACCCGATGCAGCAAGTCCTCGTCCGCCTCCACGATGGTGCGCCCGCCCTCCACCGTGATGGCCGCATCGGGGCGACAATCGGGATGGGCCCGGATGAGCCGCACGACCGCGACCACCACGGTGTGCAGGTCGAGCGGCACGAAATGGGTGGCCCGCACCCGGGCGAAGTCGAGGAACTCGCTCAGCAGGCGGCTCAGGCGGTCGCTTTCCCGGACGATGAGGCCGGCCAGGAAGCGCTCGTCGTCGTCGGCGTGCTTGGAGCGCGCGAGCTGCTCCACCGAGCTTCGGATCGAGGCCAGCGGGTTCCGGATCTCGTGGGCCAGCGACGCGCTCAGCGCCGCGACGGCCTCCAGCCGTTCGGCCCGCGCCTGCAGCTCCTGGACTTCCTTCAGATCCGAGATGTCGGTGAAGATGGCAGTTACCGACGGCGCCTCCTGCGCCTCCTGGCGGAAGGTGGTCGTGCTGAGACCGATGGGAAACATCTTCCCTCCGTCGTGCGCTACAATCCCCTCGCCACGGCTGATCTTGCGGCCATTCCGGATGCCGGAGACGACGGCGGCCCACAGCTCGGACGACCGGGTCTTGAGCTGATCGAGCACCGGGCGGCCCAGCAGACTCTCCCCATCGAGATCGAGCAGCCGCTGCGCGGTCGGATTGATGAACGCCAGCCGTCCCAGCCCATCCACGGTCAGCACGCCCGAGCGGATGTTGTGCAGGATGTCGTCGGCCTCGAGCCGGACCCGCTTGAGCTCGATCGCGAGCGTCTGCTGCTCCATCCCCGCTTCCCGGAGGCGGCGCCCCAGCACGGCGACGATCGCGAACACCGCGTTGAACACCACGATCTGGGCCCAGAACGCCGTGTCGGGCGTGCCGGCTCGGCTCATGATGGCATCGCCCAGGAAGAGGCCTGAGGCGATGATGGTGATCAGCGCACCCCAGGCGGGCGGCATCAGCAGAGCGTACGCCGCCACCAGCAGAACGTAGAGCGCGGGAAACCCCGACTGCGGCTGCCCCACGATGTGGACGATCGTCGTCACAACCACCAGATCGACCACGGCCTGGAGGAACAGGAAGCCGTGTCCCGGCTCCCGCTGCCGCAGGAAGACGGCCCAGGCCCCATAGGCGGTGAAGAGCAGCGCCACCACGACCGCGAGGCTGACCAGGCGGGATTCCTGAGGCCGCTCGTTCCACACCAACCCCGCGCCCAGCAACACACCCACCGCCAGCACCAGACGGCCGACGAACAGCCAGGACAGGAGGGTCCGCTGATCGGGCAGTGTGCTGCGGCCGGCGCGGCGGCGGTCAGGCACAGGGGGGGGCCGGACCCGGACGGTCGCGGCCTCGAAAGGCATCATGCGGGTGACTCGGTCTTTTTTCAGGTGTACGCCGAAGATAGAAAGGCGGGCGCCGCATTACAATCTATACAATCTATATGGCATGGTTCGTCTATGTCGCCCGGTGCGGTGACGACTCTTTATACACCGGGATCACCACCGATCCCGGCCGCCGGGAGACGGCGCACAACGCCGGTCGAGGCGCCGCCTACACCCGGGCCCGCCTCCCCGTGCGCCTGGTGTACCTGGAGCCCGCTCGCGACCGCGCCGCCGCCCTCCGGCGGGAGCTGGCGATCAAGCGGCTTTCCAGGACTCACAAGGAGCGACTGCTGACCCGCGGCCCGACCTTTTCCGGTTTTCGCCCGGAGGCCTTGCGCTTCCTTCGCAACCTCGCGCGACACAACACCCGGGACTGGTTCGAGCGGCACCGGGCGGTGTACGAGACCGAGCTTCGGGACCCGCTTCGGGCGCTGGTGGAGGAGATGGACGTCCGGCTCGCGGGCATCGCCCCGGAGCTGGTGGGCGACCCGCGCCGGTCCATCTTCCGGATCCACCGCGACGTGCGATTCTCCCCCGACAAATCACCCTACAAGACCAACGCGGCCTGCCAGTTCTACCATCGCGATGCCGGACGCGGGGCCGGGCAGGACGCCGAGGGGGCCGGAGCCGGGCTCTACTTCCAGTTGGCGGAGGGCGACTGCTTCGCGGCGGGGGGGATCTGGATGCCCGCCCGCCCGTCGCTCGACCGCATCCGGGAGGCGATGGCGGAAGCGCCGGATGCCTTGCCCAGGCTGGTGCGGGTGCCGGCCTTCCGGCGGCGCTTCGGGGCCCTCGATGAGGAAGCGGTGCTCAAGCGGGTGCCCCGGGGCTATCCCCGAGACCACCCCGCGGAGCGCTGGCTCCGCTTCCGCTCGTTCACCGCCACCCGGGAGCTGACGGCTTCGGAAGTGACCAGCCCCCGGCTGCCGGCGATACTGGCGCGCGACTTCGCCGCGCTGGTACCGCTGGTCCGCTGGCTCAACGCCGCGATCGGCTACCGGCCGGCGGAGCGGCGGTTGTGAGCCGACCTACGCGCATCACCTGGACGGCGGGTCGTCCCGAGGGGCGTCTGTCAGTTGTCATCCCTCGCTTCGCTCGGGATGACAGGGCGGCGCTCGGGATGACAGAGGGCGCCCAGTGGTCGGCGGGGCTCTCGGCAGTCGATAAGATGCGGAGCGCCCCGGGACCCGGATGTGATCCAGAACCCACGCGCTAGCCGGCGGCGGTATCCAGCGCCTCGCGGACCCGGAGGCAGAGATTGTCGGGAGAGAACGGCTTCTGCAGAAAGGGGTACGGCGAGTTGCGGATGCCGGCCTGGAGCTTGTCGCCCTCGGTGTAGCCGGACATGTACATGATCCGGACGTCGGGAAGCGCCCGGTGCAGCTGCTCGACCAGCTGCTGCCCACCCATCTCGGGCATGACGACATCGGTGAGCACCAGATCCACCCGCGCCGGGGACTGCTCCATCAGCGCCAGTGCCTCCCGTCCATTGCGGGCCTCGAGGACGGCGTACCCCTGGCTGGTGAGCGCCCGGGAGGCGAGGGCGCGGACGACTTCCTCATCCTCGACGATGAGGACCGTCTCGGTGCCGCGCGCCGACGCCGGTATCTCGGCGTCGGCCGAGCTCACCGCGTCCTCCGGGGAGACCCGGGGGAAGCAGATCTTGAAGCTGGTGCCCTGGTCCGGGGCGCTGTCCACCCAGATATACCCGCCGCGCTGCACCACGATGCCGTAGACGGTGGCGAGCCCGAGTCCGCTGTTGTGGGTCGTCGGCTTGGTGGAGAAGAAGGGCTCGAACAGGTGGGCTTTCACCTCCGCCGTCATCCCGTGTCCGGTGTCCCCCACGACCATCAGCACGTAGGAGCCGGCCGGGATCTCGAAGCCGAGGTGCTCGAAGGCGTACCCCTCGGGGAAATCCGCGTCCATCGTCTCGATGGTGAGGCGCCCGCCCGGGCGCATCGCGTCTCGCGCGTTCAACGCGAGGTTCATGACCACCTGCTCCATCTGTCCGTAGTCCGCCTCGACGCCGCCCAGCTCGGGCGCGAGCTGGGTGATGAGCGCGATGTCCTCGCCCACGAGCGGCCGCAGCATCCGCTCCATGCCGGAGACCACGTGGTTCAGGCTGAGCACCTCGCGGGCGACGACCCGGTGCCGTCCGAACGCCAGGAGCTGGCGGGTGAGATGCATGGCGCGCTCCGCCGCCTTGCGGATCTCTTCGGCGTCGGACCAGCTCGGGTCTTCCCGCTCCAGCGCGCCGAGCAGGAAGTCGCTGAACCCCATGATGATCATCATCATGTTGTTGAGATCGTGGGCGACCCCTCCGGCGAAGCGCCCCACCGCCTCCATCTTCTGGGCCTGACGGATCTGCTGCTCGGCCTCGATCCGCTGACTGATGTCGCGCCCCACCCCGACGATGCCGGTGATCTCCCCTTCGGCGCTGCGGAGCGGCGACAGGATCGTCTGCATGTGCCGGAGTCCCCGGCGGGTCCGCAGCGTCCATTCGTAGGTGACGGTCTCGCCGGCCAACGCCTGGAGATTCGCCCGCTCGTGCACCGCCGCCTCTTCCCGCCCGACGATCTGGCTCGTGGTCCGGCCGATGAGATCGTCCGCGCGGAGCCCTTCGCGCTCCAGCCACCGACCGAACGCGTCGACGCAGCGTTGCTGCCGGTCCAGCCGGAAGACGACGTCGTCGATCGACTCCACCAGCTGGCGGAACCGCTCTTCCCCGACGCGGAGCGCCGCGAGGGCCGCGGTCCGCTCGCCCAGCAGCACCTGGTTCGCGGCGAAGGAGGCTGCCCGCTCCATCGCCGCCGAGAGCAGTCCCGCGAGAAGCTGCAGGGTGTGCTCGTGCACCTGGTGAAAGGCCCGGGGCCGGTCGGACCAGATCGCCACCACCGCCTGGGTGCCTTGCGCTCCTGCCAGGGGAACCAGGAGCCCGGAGCGGACCCCCAGCGCCAGGGCCGCCTCCTGGTGCACCCGCGGGTCGATGGCGGTGTCGTCGCACCGGATCATCTCCCCGCTGGTGTAGCACCGGCCGACCAGGCTCCCGGACAGGGGAAGGTGCTGCCCCAGCGAGGCGCGCGCCGCCCCACTGCCCTCGCAGAGCACCAGCCCGTTCTCCTCCGGCAGGAACACGCCCATCGCGGAGGCGCCGGTGAGCGCCTGGAGGCGCTCGGAGACGACGTGCATCACCGCGCCCAGGTCCGGGCCGGCCGTGATCACTGCCTGCTGGGTATGGATGACCTCCGCCAGCCGTTCGGCTTCGCGGGTGAGCGCCGCCCGCGATTGGCGCCAGCCGGTGATGTCCCGGGCGCAGGCGATGACGCCGTCGTCCATCGGGGTGATCCGCGCGGAAAACCAGCGATTCAGCGGGGGGAAGAGGGACTCGAGCTCCACCTCGGTCTGCTCCACCATCGCGCGGAACGCTTCCGCCTGGAAACGGGTACCGGCCAGTCCGGGAATCACCTCCCAGACGGACCGGCCCAGCGGTTCTTCCCGGCTGAGTCCGAGCAGGCGGAGGTATTCCCTGGTCCGGGCGTTGACGAAGGTGAGACGCCAGTCGCCATCGCAGGCGAAGTACAGATCGCTCACCCGGTCCAGCACCTCGGCAGAGGGGGCCGGCGCCGTCGAGCGGAGGAGGACGCTCGCACCTTCGGCGGAAGGGTAGACTCGAAGATCGAGGTCGCTGCCCGAGACCGGATCACGCACGGTCTGGGTCACGGCGCTGCCCTCCGCCTGGGCGCGGCGGAGCACGAGGCCCATCGGTGTGTCCGCGAACGAAGGGGAGGCGTTCCAGATGACCGTCCCGACGAGCTCGTCGCCGGTGGCGCCGATCAGCCGCGGCAGCAGTCGGCGGGCCGCACGGTTCACATAGGAGATCCGCCCATCGGAATCGAGGGCGAAGATACCCTCATCGATACGGTCGAGGGCGTCCAACGAAGGGTAGGAATCGAGCAACCGGGGCCTTGGCGAATCGAGGGCAGAGTGAAGCTAAGACCTCGACCGGCTGGGGGCCAGACTTAGAGCTGGTCGGGCCAGGCATAGAGGGCCCGGTAGATCTCCTCGTTCCGGCGGATGGCCCGAACGTAGCCCCGGGTCTCGGTGTAGGGGATCCGCTCGGTGAACACCTCGGGGTCGTCCACTCCCACCCGCATCGACCAGCGCTCGACCCGGCTCGCCCCGGCGTTGTAGGCGGCCAGCACGTGGGCCGGCTGTCGGTAGCGCTGGGAGAGCTCCTGCAGGTGAAAGGTCCCGAGCTGCAGGCTCACGTCCGGCTGATAGAGCAGGACCGGGTCCCACACCGGGTACTCCAGGGATCGCGCCAGGCGTCCACCCAGCTCGGGCATGACCTGCATCAGTCCGCGGGCACCGGCCGCCGAGGTGGCCGCCGGGTTGAACATCGATTCCTGGCGGATGAGGCCCGCGAGCAGGCTGGGATCGACGCCGTGCCGGGAGGCCTCGGTCAGGAGGGCATCCTCCAGCACGACGGGGTAGAGCAGGCGGTAGGTGCGTGCGTCCGCGGGAGCGCCCAGCGCCAGGGCGCGACGGGCAAGCTGGATGGCACGGATGGCCTGTCCGTTGGACCGGAAGGCGTGGGCGAGAGCGAGCAGGCGCTCGGCCGAGCTGTCGGTGGTCCGCGCCAGCCGGTCGTACTCCCAGCCGGCCTCCGCGCCCAGCCCGAGGCGCGCCAGCAACGCGGCGCGGGCCACAGCGGAATCGGCGGCGGGAAGCGGCACGAAATCGTCGGCCGCGCCAGGGAGGGCCCACCCGGGTCGACCCAGGCGGCGGGCGGCGAGCCCAGTGTAATAGGAGCCGGGATCCCCGGCCGCGAGCGGCTCCCAGCGGGCTCGAGCGCCGGCGGTGTCGCTGATATCGGCGAGCGCTCGCCCGGCCCAGTAGGCCCCGGCGCCGGCCTCATCGCTCCGGGGGTACTGGCTGGTCACCTGGTCGAATTCCCGGGCGGCCGTCGCCGGCATGCCGGCCACGAAGGCGATCATGGCGGCCCGGAACATCGCCGCCGGCGCCAGGCTGTGGGTGGGGAACCGGAGAGTCAGCCGTTGGTAATAGCCGCGCGCGACGCTGTCGGACTGTTCGTCCGCGGCGAGATCGCCCAGGAGAAAGAGCGCCGATGGGGCGGCGACCGTGTCGCGGGCGTAGCGCCTGGTGATGGCCAGAAGCGCGGTGCGGCCTTCGGGCAGTTGGCCATCCCGGACCAGCGCGCGAGCCCGCTGGTAGGCCGCGGATGCCGCCAGCGAAGCGGGTGCTCGCACCAGATTGAACTGCAACGCCGCGTCCCCGTACCGGTTGAGTCGGGTGAGCGCCGTCGCATATCCGAAGCGCGCCTCCCCGCCGCCCTGCCCGGCGGCGAGGGTGCGCTCGTATCCGCTGACGGCACGGTCCGGCATTCCCGCGGCGGCGGCCGCGCGAGCCACGATCAGCTCCTCGGCCGGCGAGAGTGGCGAGAATGCGCTGTCCATCAGCGCGATGGCTCCGCGCGCCTCCCCCGAGCCGTGCGGCTCCGCGAGGAGGGCCAGCAGGTCGGCACGCACGCGGGCTCGGGCGGCACTGTCCGGACTGAAGGCGAAGCGCAGCCGGAGGGCATCCAGCCGGACACCCAGCGCGGCGTACCGCCGGGCCGCGCCTTCGAGGTCGCCCGTGCGCTGATGCGCCGCGGCTTCGCTCCAACGGATCCGCGCGCGGGCGAGCGGGTCCACCACCAGTGCATAGAGGCGGGCTCGACCGGCGCTGTCGTCGGTCATCGACGCGGCACGGATCCAGAGCCAGTCGGAGATGAGCGGCAGGCGCTCCCCCGCGTGCCGGTAGGTGGTGGCGGCGCTGTCCCGGGCGTTCAGGTGATCCAGCGCGATCGCGAGTACAATGAGCCGCTCGCCTTCGAGGGAATCGGGCGCCGATCCCGGAAACGCGAGGGCATGCCGCAGCGCGGCCGAATCAGCCCCCCGCTCCAGCTCGGCGCGCGCCAACAGCAAACGGCCCCGGCCCTGGTAAAGGGAGTCGAGCCACGGTGCCGTGTTGAGCAGTGTCGCGACCTCGAGCCACCCGCCCCACCGGCTCGCCGCGGTGGCGGCGAGGAGGACGGCCTCCGGCGTCCGCCGGGCCGAGTCGGCCAGCAGGCTCGCCATCAGCCGGCTCGCCTCCCAGGGCCGCCCGCGAGACAGCGCATCGGTGGCCCCGGCGATGATCGAGTCGCCGACCGGTGAACCGGCGGGCCGATCGGACGCGAGGGCGACCGGACGGGCGGTCGGCAGGGCAACAGCGAGAGCCACCCAGAGATGGGGCCAGAGCATGCGGTTCCGATGTCAGTAGAGGAGCCCGACTTCGGTGCAAATGCCGCGCCTCGGTCCACCCTTCCCGTTTGGCCCGGAGAACCTGGCGGACACCGGTTTCCCGCGCTCGATTGTGCGCTATTTGTTGCAGTTTGTGGTGTACTATTCGCGATGAGCGAGGACGACCAGGAGGAGAGAGTTCGGCTGGACAAATGGCTCTGGGCGGCGCGCTTCTACAAGACGCGGGCGCTCGCGTCCGAGGCCATCGGAGGCGGCAAGGTACAGGTGAACAGCGACCGCGCCAAGCGCGCCCGACCCCTCCAGGTGGGTGACGAGGTCCGGATCCGGCAAGGGGTCTACGAGTATCAGGTGACGGTGCGCGCCCTCTCGGCGCACCGGGGACCGGCGAGCGAGGCGGCGGGGCTCTACCAGGAGACCGAGGCGAGCCGGGCCGCGCGGGCGGCGATGGCGCTCCAGCTCAAGACCCTGCACGCGGCATTCGTCCCCGAGCGCGGCCGGCCGACCAAGAAAGACCGTCGGGATATCAATCGACTGAAGGGCAGGGAGTGAGCGGGCTACGCCATGTTCTCCACCATGGCCCGGCCGAACTCGCTGGTCTTGAGCAGGGTGGCGCCGGTCATCTGGCGCTCGAAGTCGTAGGTCACCCGCTTCTGCGCGATGGTCCGCTCCAGCGAGCTGATGATCAGGTCGGCGGCCTCGTTCCAGCCCAGATAGCGGAACATCATCTCACCGGAGAGGATGAGGGACCCGGGATTGACCTTGTCCTGGCCGGCATACTTGGGCGCGGTGCCGTGGGTCGCCTCGAAGACCGCGTGGCCGGTGAGATAGTTGATGTTGGCGCCTGGCGCGATGCCGATCCCGCCTACCTGTGCCGCCAGCGCGTCGGAGATGTAATCGCCGTTCAGGTTCAGGGTGGCGATGACGCTGTATTCCCGCGGGCGGGTGAGAATCTGCTGCAGGAACGCATCGGCGATCACGTCCTTGACCACCACGCCGCCGGGGAGACGGCACCATGGGCCTCCATCGATCTCGCTGGCTCCGTACTCCTCCTGGGCCACCTGGTAGCCCCAGTCGCGGAAGCCGCCCTCGGTGAACTTCATGATGTTGCCCTTGTGCACCAGGGTCAGGCTGGGTGCCCGCTGACCGACCGCGTACTCGATCGCCGAGCGGATGAGGCGCTTGGAGCCCTCCTCGGAGACCGGCTTGATGCCGATGGCGCTGGTCGCCGGGAAGCGGATCGTCTGCACCCCCATCTGCTGCTGGAGGAAGTCGATGACCCGCCGGGCCTCGTCGGTCTTGGCCTTGTACTCGATGCCGGCATAGATGTCTTCCGTGTTCTCCCGGAAGATGATCATGTTCACGTCCTGCGGCGCCTTGACCGGAGAGGGAACCCCCTCGAACCAGCGGACCGGACGCACGCAGGCGAACAGATCGAGCTTCTGCCGCAGGGCCACGTTGAGTGAGCGGAACCCACCGCCCACCGGCGTGGTGAGCGGCCCCTTGATGGCGACCAGGTTGCGATCGATGGCGGCCAGGGTGTCGTCGGGCAGCCAACTGTTCACCCGGTCCTTGGCCTTCTCTCCGGCCAGAACCTCGAGCCAGGCGATCCGCTTGCGCCCTCCATACGCCAGCCGCACCGCGTTGTCGAAGACGTACTGGGAGGCCCGCCAGATGTCCGGGCCGGTGCCGTCACCTTCGATGAACGGAATGACGGGCTGGGCCGGTACCTGGAGCTTGCCATCGCGCAGGGTGATGGCCTTCCCGTCGGTCGGAGCGGCCGGAGGCGGGGAGATGGGTGACGTGGAGGCTGACATGGTGCGGAACCCTTCGGAGCGGACAGGATGACGGTCTCGGGACGAGAACCGTCGGTGAATCTGGCGGGATCCCCGGCGATCGGCAACGCCGCCGCCGCGGTGGCCGCCATCCACGCGGCGTACGAGCGCTACCATCGCGGTTTCGAGGAGATCACCCGGCGAGCGCGCGACCGGTTCGAGCAGCGCGATTGGCTCGGCGCCCAAGCCGACGCCACCGAGCGGCTCACGCTCTACAAGGTGCACCTGGACGGCGCGGTGTCCGACGTGCGCGACATCCTCCAGGACGCTGTCATGGAGCGCACGCTCTGGGCGGCGATGAAAGCGCTGCACGCCGCCGGGACCCGAGGGCGGCCGGACGCCGAGCTGGAGCAGACCTTCTTCAACTCGGTGACGCGGCGCGTCTTCACCACGGTGGGCGTGGACCCGGCCATCGAGTACCTCGAGCCGACTCCGCGGGCGGAGCCCTCCGACCCGTCGGAGCTCTACGACACCCACTCGGCCGACGCCGTCGACCCCGCGCTGGTCCGCCGGATGCTGGACCGCTTTTCCTGGTCGGCGCCCTATGCCTCACTGGATCGCGATGCCGGCATCGTTGCCCGGCTGATCGACCAGGCGCTCGACGAGCTGCCCGTCATGGGGGCGGTGTCGATCGATATGGTGCGGTCGGTGTTCTACCGCAACAAGGGAGCGTACCTGGTCGGCCGGATCCGGCGAGGTGGGATGACCCTTCCGATCGTGCTTCCGTTGCTCCGCTCCGAGCGCGGCATCGTGGTGGACGCGGTGCTGCTCACCCAGAACGAAGCGAGCATCGTGTTCGGCTTCAGCTGGTCCTATTTCCGGGTGGAGGCGCCGCGGCCGCGCGCGCTGATCGAGTTTCTCAGCTCCATCATGCCGCTCAAGCGGGTGGACGAGCTCTACAACGCCATCGGCTACAACAAGCACGGCAAGACCGAGCTGTTCCACAATCTCATGGTTCACCTGGAGCGGCAGGATGCCCGGTTCGCCTTCGCCGAGGGAGACGAAGGGATGGTCATGGCGGTGTTCCTCCTGTCCGACCTCAACCTGGTCTTCAAGATCATCAAGGACAGCTTCGGCGCGCCCAAGAACACCACCCGCCAGGCCGTCATGGAGAAGTACCATTTCGTCTTCGTGCGCGACCGGGTCGGGCGCCTGGCCGACGCCCAGGAGTTCGAGCACCTCGAGTTTCCCCGCCGCTGCTTTCCGGACGATCTGCTGGTCTATCTCCTCTCGGTGGCCGGTACGACGGTGCGGGTGTCGGGCGACCGGGTGATCGTACGCCACGCCTATACCGAGCGCCGGGTGGCCCCGCTCAACATCTTCATCCGCGATGCCGACGAGGCGGCGGCGCGCGAGGCGGTCGTCGACTTCGGCAACGCGATCAAGGATCTCGCGTCCGCCGACATCTTCACCGGAGACATGCTGCTCAAGAATTTCGGGGTGACCCGGAACGGGCGGGTGATCTGCTACGACTACGACGAGCTCTGCCTGCTGTCGGAATGCCGCTTCCGCCGGATCCCCCAACCGACCTCGATCGAGGAGGAATTCTCCGCCGAGCCCTGGTTCTACGTGGGGGAGCAGGACGTCTTTCCCGAGGAGTTCCAGGCCTTCCTGGCGCCGTCGGGGATCCTCCGGCAGGAGTTCCTCGCCAACCATCGCGATCTGCTCGAGGCCGACTTCTGGCAGGGCGTGCAGCGCCGCCTCGCGGCCGGCGAGGTGGTCGACGTCTTCCCCTATCGGCGCAACGGGCTGCTGCGACGCCGAGGGCCCTGACGCCCTAGCGCTCGAAGTGGGTGAGCCGCTCCGCGGCCTCGTGGATCCGGCGCGTGTAGTCTCGCGCCGATTCCCGCGCCTTACGCTCGGGCAGCACCATCGCCGGGTTGTCGGGCTCGGACGAGTCGGGCGCGTTGACCAGCGTATCTCCGCCGCGGGCCTCCACCAGCGACTCGAACCGATCGATCGCGGACCAGAGATCGGCAAGCTCCTCGTCGGTCTCCTGCCCCACCAACTGCACGCCCCGCTGCAGGAGGATGTCCTGGTTGTGCTCGCGGGCGCGCTCCTGATCCTCGGCGCGATGCGGGTTCAGGGCGTCGTCGAGGTCGGCGGGTGGAGTGGGATCGCGCGGTACCAGCATGGATGCCTCCTCTCGAGGTCTAACGATGGCGGCGACCGGCCCCCTGAGAAATCGCTCGGCGAGCTGCTCGAGCCGCTCGTTCCGGTCCTCGCGCGCCTCGGCCAGAATCCGCTCGACTTCGGTGTGCAGCATCGGGTCGCCCCAGTAGTAGCCGGTGGCGCTCTCGGCCCCTGTCGTGTCTCCCTGGTCGGCACCCCGAAGCAGGGCGCGGGCCACCGCACGGGCAAAGCCGGGGTCATCCCGCTCGGGAAGCGGGTAGCGATCGATCGACTCTCCGCCGGCGGCGTCTTCGTTGACGAAGGCTCTGGACATATAGGACAAAAGGGGGATCGGGCGAGGCGCCGGCCGTGTTCCGGCTCACAGCAGGGTTCGGCGGCGGAGCGGCCGTGCGGCGCCAGGCCGGATACGAACCCGGACCTGGCGCGCGCTCTGGCCTGGGTTCAGCGGGTGAACGGTCCGGTCAGGGTGAGCTCCACCCGCGAGCTCGCGGGCACCACGACGTCCCGATCCTGGGTCTCGACGGCGCGCTGGGTGCCGATCGCGCCTCCGATCACGCCCCCGATGACCGCCGCCTTGGTGCTGCCACCGATCAATCTACCCGCCAACGCGCCGGCCGCCGCACCGATACCGACCTTGGCGACGTCACCCGCGTTGGTCTTGCGGTCCCGCAGCGTGCGATCGAGCGCCTCGGCCGAGCCGTCCAGCGCATAGCTCTGACCCGCGATCTGGACCGAATTCGGGGTGAGCGTGAGCTTGCCGGTCTTGTCGCCCTTGTTCTCCGACTCGTGGATCTGGGTGATCGTCATCGTCACCTTCGAGCCCGCCGGGATCACGACACGACCCTGGCCGTCCTGGACATCGCTGGACACGGTGGCCATCACCGACGCACCAGCCTTGTCCGTCCGCGAGGTGATCTCCCGGTCGACAGCCAGAGGTATGGTGGCACCTGCCTCGAGCGCGAGCGGGGCCGGGGCCGGCGCGGGCGCCTTCGCCTTAGGCTTGGGCGCGGGCTTCGGCGCCGGCTTGGGCTTGGCGGCAACCGGGATGGGCGCGGCCGCGGGCTGGTCGGACAGGGTGGCCGAGGAGTCTACCGGGAGCCGTTGCAGATCGCGGCTCAAGCTGTCGGCAGCAATGCTGCTCCCGTGATCTCCACCGCACCCGGCGAGCACGGCGAGAGTGATGAGAGCCAGTCGGTTAGTCGCCATGAGTCCTCCGAGAGTGGTGAAGCACCGTCGCAATGACGTAGGGGAACCGATGCCAGGGGGGCAATTCCGGGGCCAACGAGGGCCCGGCACAGTCAATCGGGCCGGGTCGACCAACGCTCGATGGCGTCGTGCAGGGTCGTGAGCTGGCGGGCAAGGCGGTCGAGACGGGCCCGAAGCACCGGGCCAAACGCCGGGTCGGCCGCGGCTGCGGCCAATGCCGGGAGCGGCGCCGGTGCCCGGCGCTCCACCACGGCCGACGCCAGGTCCTCGAGCACCCGCTCGGCTGCTTCCGCGAAGGACCTGAGAGCGGGCTCCTCTCCCGGGTCGGCGGTGTGGCGCGAGATCGCCAGCGCGGCCGTGGAGGCCGTGAGGCGGCGGGTATAGGTGAGGAATGTCATGATCGGCGCGAGCTCCGCGTCGGGACCACGATGCTCGCCCAGCAGCCGCTGGAACGATTCGTCGGCGTTCGCCACGGCCAGCCCGCACTGCCGGCGCGCCTCCCGCAGCTCGCGCCCCGCCCGCGCGCTGCGGTCGCCGAAGCGTGCGACCGTGGCGCGCAAATAGTCGCGGTTCGCGCGCAGGCACGCCGCCATGTAGGAGGGAAGCCGGCTCCACTCCGGCGTCGGCCAGAGCAGGCGCGCGCCGAGGAGAGCGAGGCCCCCGCCGATGAGGGTGTTGACAATGCGCAGCCCGGCGAGGTGCCAGTCGCCGGCGTTGGCCTCCGCCAACAGCACGAAGGTGGGCGTGAGAAAGACCGAGAACGCGGCATAGTTGAGCGGGAGCAGCGCGACGCAGGTGGCGCTGAAGACGAAGGCGAGTCCGAGGATCGCCCAGGGATCGTGGAAGAGCGCGCCCAGGAGCGCGGTCAACGCCCCGCCGACCACGGTGCCGAGGACCCGCTGCATCGCCTTCTGCGTCGTGGCGCCGGTGTAGGGTTGGAGAATGATCACAATGGTGATGGTGACCCAGTACCCGCGCCTCAAGTCGAGCGCCCAGGTGAGCCAGACGGCAGCCGCCGTGACCAGGGCCAGGCGGAGGGCGTATCGCAGGATGACGGAATCGGGAGCCAGAACCGCGCGCACGGCGTCGAAGGCGGAGGTCCGCGCGTCCGGCGCGCCGACCTCCACCATCCCTTCCGCGATCTCCGGTGCCTGGACCTCGCTCAGCGTGCCCACCGCTACCCGGGTGTACTGCGCCAGGCGGTCGAGCAGCTCGGCGGCCTGAAGGTAGAGATGGCGGGTCGTGTCGGAGTCGGCGGCAACACCGGCCGGGGCGGCGCGGCGGAGCGGCGAGCCATCCCACCCGATCGTGAGAGGCGCCGCGTCTCGATCGGCCTCGAGCCGGTCGGCCAGGTCGCGAAGGGACGCGGCCACTGCGTCGAGCGAGTCAGTGGCCGCGGCCTGGGCCGCGGCGTCGCGCGTCTCGCGAGGAACCGTCTCGATCACCTCGGCCAGCGCCACCAGATTGCCGAAGAGCTGGTCGGCGATCTCCCGGAGGACGACCAGGCGGTCGCCTGGTCCACTCTCGCCGGGGAGGCCGCGCCGGGTGGCCGCCAGGGCGGTGCGCGCCTCCTCCAGCGCCAGCCGCACGGCGGCGCCGACCGGCGGAAGGTC
>JBBSHB010000059.1:0-16430 GCA_038253515.1 Gemmatimonadales bacterium
AGCCCGACGGGAAAGGAGCCTGGGAGATCAACGGCGAGTACCAGCTCGGGACGCCGGTCAAGAGCTAATAGCGATGCGGTAATTCCGGCCCGTTCTCCTTCACCACCCGGACGGCGCCCTGCTCCGGTTCGATCCCCGCACCCTTCCGCTCCGCCCAGACTCGGGTGAACTCCGCCCCGAACAGAATGATCATCGAGGAGTAGTAGATCCACACCAGCATCACCGCCAACGAGCCCGCCGCCCCGAACGCCTCACCCGGGTTGCTGCGACCAAGGTAGAAGCCAATGAGGAACTTGCCCACGGTAAAGAGCAGAGCGGTCACGGCCGCGCCGGGCCAGATGTCCCTCCAAGCCGCCGTCGCGTCCGGCAACACCTTGAAGATGGTGGCGAAGAGCAGGGTGATCACGGCGAAGGAGACGACGAAGTTCAGCAGCTGGCCGACCGTCTCGCTGATCCCGCCCGGAAGGGCGCCGCCGAGGGCGTCGCCGAGTACAGTGAGGGCGGCGCTCAGGACCAGCGACACCAGGAGCAGGAAGGCGACCCCGAGCACCATGCCGAAGGAGAAGACCCTTTTGAGGAGGAAGCTCCTCAGTCCCCCCTGGGCCGGATCGGGCTTCACCTCCCAGGCCCGGTTGAGCGCGGCCTGGAGCTGACCGAAGGCACCGGTGCCGCCCAGGAGCAGAGCCCCCACGCCCAACGCGGTGGCAAGGATGCCCTTCGAGCCGGGCAAATGGGACTGGCTGAGGATGGTGGTCACCTGCTCGCGGCCGGCGGGACCCATGAGGTTCCCGATCTGGCCTTCCAACGCGTTCTGGACGTCCCGCTGATCGAGCACCGCGCCGAGCAGGAGCAGGATGAGCACCAGGAGCGGCGGCAGGGAGAAGATGGTGTAATAGGAGAGCGCCGCCGCCATGGTGGGACAATCGTCGTCGGTGAAGTCCTCGACGCTCTGCTTGAGCAGGCCAAACCCGTCCTTGATACCCATCGATCGATCCTCAGGCCGTCGACCCGCGCTCGATCTCGGCGCGGAGCCGGAGCAGCGCGTCCTCGGTGGCCACGAGCTCGCCCCGGATGCCGTTGAGGCGTTGGAGCTGGCTTTCCACGAACCGGCGGTACGGTGCGACGGCCTGATTCACCCGGTCGCTCGATTGGGCGATCTCCAGATGGACCTGTCCGCGCAATCCCTCCCGGAGCCGGGCGCGCAACCCCTCCACCCGAGTCTGGAAGTCGCGCTGGGCCTGGCGGCGCTTGCGGGGAATGAGATAGAACCCGCCGACCGCGAGTGCGACGGCGAGCAGGAGCCCGGTCACGTCCGCGGCGACTCCCGTGATGACCGTGGCCACCAGGGTGCCGATGCCGAGGGCGCTGGCCTCCGCCAGGGCGGTGGTCGCGAAGGTGCCCTGTACGTCGTTGGCGATGGCCCTGGCCTCCGCCTCGCGGTCATAGGTCCCCACGACCTCACGCGCGACCCGGCCCACCGACTCGAGCAGCGCCTGACGGTTGAAGGTGAAGCCAGAGCCGACTTCGCCGACCATCTGGTCCCGGTGCCGGGCGATCCGGCCGCGATCGATGAAATCGTTGACGTCCTGCCAGACCTTCAGATTCCGCTCGACGATCCAGTCGATGAGGCGCCCGACCTCGGCCTCCACCTGCTGGGGCGTATCGGCGATGACCTCGTGCTCGAAGGCACGCCGCACCGCCTCGCTGTCCAGCAGGCTCCGGATCCGGCCGATGCGCACCGTCTCCTCGAAGAATCGGCTGCCGCGCCGCTCCATCTCGTTCAGCAGCAGATCGAGCCGGGCGAGCCGGGGCTCGAAGTCTCGAAGCATGTCCCGATGAAAGATGCCGAGCTGCTCGTCGATGCTCCGCAACGTCTCCACGTCGCCCGAGAGCAGGGTGAGGCGCTCGAACGCCGAGTCCTTGTATCGCGCGGCGAGACGGAGTCCCACATTGAGCGGGTTGAGCAGCTTGAGCCGGATCCGTTCCTCTTGGTCGAGGGTATGCACCAGGTACTCCTCCACCGCCTCGAACCCGCTCCGCTCCCAGAGCTCCCTCGCCCCACCGGTCCGGCCCTCCAGCGCCTGGCGCGCCGAGACCGAGAAGACCCGGGGCGCCTCGCCCAGAAGCTCGGCGGCGTGGGCCTGGACGTAGGCCGTCACCTCCTGGCGCTCGGCCGGCTGATCCAGGATGTCGATCTTGTTGACCACGAAGATGATCTTCTTGCCCCATTGGCGGACCTGCTCGAGGAAGGTCCGCTCGCTCTCGGTGAACGGCCGGTCCGCCGAGGTGACGAAGAGCACCAGGTCGGCGCGGGGGACGAAGTCCCGGGTGAGCTCCTCGTGCCGGCGCACGATCGCGTTGGTGCCCGGCGTGTCCACGATCGTGAGCTCGCGGAGCAGCTCCGCGGGGTAGGTGCGCTCCAGCAGGAAGGCCTCCACCAACTGCTCGCTCGGCGCGGAGCCGTACCGCAGCAGGTTGATCCGATCGGTGGTAGGGGTGACTCCCTCGGGTACCACCCGCTCGCCGAGCAGCGCGTTGATGAAGCTCGACTTGCCGGAGTTGAACTCGCCGACGATCACCAGGAGGAAGAGGCCGGAGAGCTGCTCCCGGGCCTCGCGAAACCGCCGCAGGTCGTCCGGAGCGGCGTCCGGGCCGAATTGGTCGAGCGCGCCCGCGAGCCGGGCCAACAGCTCCTGCTCCCGGGCGTGGACGTCCTGCTCCCGCTCGGATAGAATGGTCCGGCGGCGCAGCAGCTTGCCGATCACATCGGGTCTGGCTCGCGTGCTTCGCCCCCCTGGCTCGCGGCATGTTTTGCCTCCTGCACCACCTGGCTGGCCGACTCCTTCAGCTGCTGGCCCACCGTGGCGGCCGCGTCCTTGAGGGTGGTCTTGAGCTCGGGAGTGACCTCCCGTCCGGCCTCGATGGCGGCGTCCTTTACCCGCTCCGCTGCAGTCTGCACCCGATCTGCCAACTCGTCCCGCTTCGCGCCCATGAGCCGCTGCTCTCGCCGGGTCTCCGGCAGCACCAGCCCCATGGCGAGCCCGAGGATGGCGGCGCCGGCGACGAGCGCCAGGGGATTCTCTTCCATCATCCGCTCGAGTCCGCCCCGGGCGCGCTCGGTCTGTTCCCGGGCTCGTGCGCCCAAGTCGTGCACCCGCTCCTTGGCCTCGGTGCCGAGTTCCCCCGCTCGCTCCTGGACTCGATCGACGACCTCACCGGCGCGGCCCGCCAGGGCACCGGCCCGCTCGCTCACCTCTGAGGCGGCCCCACTCATCTTGTCCCGGACTCCAGCAGTGCGGTCAGCCAGGCGTCGCCCGAGGCTGGGGCGGCCATCCGGCTCGCGCCGCTCGGGCCCGGTGTAGGCGAACCGCGCCATGCGGTCGCCCGAGACCTCGCTCCGGGTGCGTAGGGTAAAGAGCCAAGCGACGCCCAGGCCGACGGCGGCCACCGGGAGCGGATTTCCCCGAATGAAATCCACCACGCGATAGCCGGTGCGCCGTGCCTGCTGGCCCACGTTCGAGACCATGTCCTGGGCCTTTTCGGCGACCGCGTCCTTGGCTTGCTGCTTGAGGTTCTGCGGGCTCAGCTTCTCGCCCAGCGCGTCGATGTCACGACCCATGCGCGCGCGGGTCCGCTGGATCTCGCGCTCAATCTCCTCCGGCGACTGGTCGCTTGGCATGCCGCTGCCGGACATATCGGTGACGTCCCGATCCTGGTACTCGCTCATTGCCGCTGCTCCTTCGCCCATTGGATGTCTTCCTTGATGCTCTCCACCGTCCGGCGGGGAGTGGGATCCGTCCGCTTCAGGTCGCTTAGGCCGCGCTGCAACACCAGGTAACCCGCCGCCGCCAGTACCACGCCGACGAGGAGTGCCGACAGCCAGGGCGCGAGCCCGACCGGTCCGGCCAAGATCAGAATCAGGGCCGCGGTCAGCCCCAGGCTGCCGAGCAGCACGGCCGCGCCGCCAGCGGCGAGGGACACCAGATCCCGCGTAGCCCGGGTGATCTTCTGCTGCATCTCAGTCTTGGCGAGCTGGGCCTCCTGCCGCACCAGGAGTCCCATGTCCTGGCTGAGCTGCCCGAAGAGCTCCCCAATGGAGCGCTCCTGCACCGAACGATCGCGCCTAAGCTCTTGCATCGTATCCTCCCGCGGCCTGCCGCTCCGAGCTCTTGAAGAACCGGGCGCCCAGGAGTCCGAGCGCGAATCCGATGCCGAGCACCATGGCGGGCTGGCGCCGAGCCAGACCCTCGATGTCCTGCCGCACCGCGCCGAAGTCCCGTTCGCGCAGGTAGCTGGAGGCCCGCTCCACCTGTTCCGCCAGCGACTCTGCAAGATCGGCGGCGCGGACCTGCTGTTCGTTGCGGAGGTGCTCGCTGGTGCGTCGGAAGGCCGTGGCGAATCCGCCGATCTGGTCGGCCGCCTGGACCCGGCTCTCCGTGAGGCTGGAAGTGGCCCGCTCCCGAGCTTGCCGGATCGAGCTCTTCGCCTGATCGACCACCTGGTCCCTCACCTCCCGGATCTGGGTACGCGCGCCACCTCTGCTACCCTCTCGCCCTTCACCGAAGGCGACCGCCTCGCCCATACCAGGGCCAGGGCGGAAGCTGGCCATGGCTTCGGGCTCAAAATTCGAATCGATCGGCCCACGGCCGGCCGGGACATCTGGCATCGTCATCGTTTCGCTCCCTTCCAAGGGCTCAACTCACTGGTTTGCTCGTGCGGGCGGGTCGCCAAACCGAGGGCCACAGAATGGCTCCGACGACCCGCAGTCGCGGTGCGCCGGATCACCGTGTCGCGGTGGCCCCGCGGGGTTTTCGGAGCAGGAGAATGGCAGGGGACACGAGCACGAAGGTGATCAGGAGCAGCTTCCAGGCGTCGTTGTAGCTCAGCATCGAGGCTTGCCGCATGACTTCCTGATCCAGCAGAGCCAACGCGCCTCGTTGTGCCGCGACGGGACCGTACCCCCGGGTGGCGAGATTGGCCGTCAGCAGCCGTATCCGCTCGTCCACCAGAGCATTGCCGGCGTACACATTGCTCAGCAGGTCGACCCGGTGGAACTGGGTCCGCACCGTCACGTAGGTGGCCAGGATGGCGATGCCGAACGACCCGCCCAGCTGGCGCGCCAGGTTGATCAGCCCGGACGCCTGCTGCGCCTCGCTCGGCTTCAGGCTGGCGTAGGCCACGTTGTTGATCGGGGTGAAGAGGAATCCCAGTCCCGCGCCGCGAATGATGAGCGCCAGACGCACGTCGGGCTCCCCGGCGTCGGTGGTCAGGTGGCCGAGGCGCCACATCGCCACCACGAAGATGGCCACGCCCAACGCGATCAGCGCCCGGGAGTCCACCATCGGCCTGGGCCCGTTGAGCAGCCGGCCGCACACCATGGCCGTGACGGCCGTGGCCAGCCCTCCCGGCAGGAGCGCGAGTCCGGTCTCCGTCGGCGTGAAGTGGAGCAGGGTCTGGGTAAAGAGCGGGAAGATGAACACCCCCCCATAGAGCCCGAATCCCAGCGCCACGAAGAGAAAGATCGAGGCCGCCAGCTCCCGGTTCTTGAGCACCCGGAAGTCCACCACCGGATGCCGGTTCCGGCGGGAGAGCTCCCACCAGAGCATGGTGCTCAGGCAGAGCCCCGCGACCACCGCCAGCCGGGCGATCCACTTGTCCTCGAACCAGTCGTACTGGTTCCCCTCTTCCAGCACGTACTGCAGCGACCCGAGCCCGACGGTGAGGAGGGTGATTCCGAACCAGTCCACCCTGCCCCCGCGCCGCACCTGACCGGGCGGGTCGTGGAGGAAGGTGCTCACCAAGAAGGCGGATGCCAGGGCGATCGGGATGTTGATGAAGAAGCACCAGTTCCAGGTGTAGTTGTCGGTGATCCATCCTCCGAGCGTGGGCCCAAGCGTCGGCGCCACGATGATGCCCAGCAGGAAGATGGCCTGTACCATCCCCTGCTGGTCCCGGGGGAAGATCTGGCGGATGGTGGCCTGGGCGGTGGAGAGGAGGGCCGCGCCGCCCGCGCCTTGCACGATTCGCCACACGACCAGCTCCACCAGGGAGTGAGACGTGCCGCAGAGAAAGGAGGCGATCGCGAAGAGGATGATCGAGGCGATGAGGTAGCGGCGCCGGCCGAAGGTCTCGGTGAAGAACGCCGTCATGGGGAGGACGACGACGTTGGAGAGGATGTACCCGGTGGCCACCCAGCCGATCTCCTGCTGGGTGGCGCCCAGATTGCCGGCCATCTGGGGCAGCGCGACGTTGATGATGGTGGTGTCGAGCACCTCCATGATCGCGGCGGTGATCAGGCCGAGCAGGATGAGCCAGCGGTGCCGGTAGACGTACTCGGCCTGCGGGTTCAGAGCGGCCGGGCGGGCTGCGGTGGCGGCCACGCTCACCGACCGAGCAAGCTCGGGTAGCTCAGAGGTCGCCGGTCACGCATTTCTTCGCCAGCGACTTGTACTGCTTCTCGGTGAAGGCGATGGGGTTACCGCCGGCCGAGGGGTCCTTGATCGCCATCGCCGCCACCTCATCGAGACGCCGGGTGTCGATGCCGATCTCAGCGAGCGTATGGGGGATCCCGATCTCTTTGCGCAACGCGAGGATCCATCTGAGGAATCCGTTGAAGCCGCTCTTGATGCCGAGGTAGGCCGCGGCCCGTTCGATGTCCCGTTCGATCTTCCGCCGGTTCGCCTTCACCACATAGGGCATGATGATGCCGTTCAGCGTGCCGTGATGCGCGTCGTACAGGCCGCCGAAGGGGTGCGACAGGGCATGAATGGCGCCCAGCCCGCGCTGGAAGGCGGTGGCACCCATGGCGGAGGCCATCAGCATGTGCCCGCGCGCGTCGAGATCGGCGCCCTTCTTCACGGCCCTCGCGAGATTGTCCTTGATCAGCCGCATGCCTTCGATGGCCACGCCGGCCGACAGCGGATGATAGAAGGGCGCGCAATAGGCCTCGAGACAGTGGGCCAGCGCATCCATCCCGGTCGCCGCCGTCAGTGTCGCCGGCAGGCCGACGGTCAGCTCCGGATCGAGGATCGCGACCTTGGGCATGATCGCCGGATGGAAGATGATCTTCTTCTCGTGGGTGACCGGATGGGTGACGACGCCGGCACGGCCCACTTCCGAGCCGGTGCCCGCCGTGGTCGGGACGGCGATGATCGGCGAGATCTTCGAGGCGTCCGCTCGGGTCCACCAGTCGTCCACGTCCTCCAGCTCGAAGACGGAGAGCTGCTGGCCGTGCATCAGGGCGACCATCTTGCCGATGTCCAGCCCCGAACCTCCGCCGAAGGCCACCACCCCGTCGTGACTGCCGGCCCGATAGGCCTTCACGCCCTCGATGACGTTGGACTCGACCGGATTGGGCCGCACGTCGGAGAAGGCCCGGATGCCCAGCCCGGCCCGCTTCACGTCCTCGACGATCTCCCTGACCATCGGCATCACCGCGAGGCCCGGATCGGTGACGAAGAGCGGCCGCATGATGCTGGTTGCCCTGCAGTGATCGGCAAGCTCCCTGATGCGGCCCGCGCCGAACTTGATGGCGGTCGGGTAGTTCAGGTTGCGGTTCGGAATGGTCAAGTCCTGGTCCTCAGGTGGTAGCTCTTGGGTCTGGTCAACGCTTCGTATCCGACCCTCGACAGTGTGGCGCCGCGGCCGGTGTCCTTGACCCCGGTCCAGGTGAGCGCCGGATCGAGATAGTCGCAGCGGTTCATGTACACCGTGCCGGTCGCGATCTCGTGGCCGATGGTTTGGGCCGCCTCGACATCCTGGGTCCAGATGGCGGCCGTCAGTCCATAGGGCGAATCGTTCATCAGCTCGAGCGCCTCGTTGTCGTCCGACACCTTCATGATGCCGACCACGGGACCGAAGCTCTCGTCCTTCATCACGCTCATCCGGTGCGTGACCGAGGTGAGAACCTGCGGCGCCATGTAGGGCGTGCCCGCCTTGTCCATGGCGAAGGACCTGGCATCGATATGGGCCTCGGCGCCAGCCCGTACGGCGGACGCGATCTGCTTCCGGACGAATGTCGCCGCTTCGGCCTTCACCATGGGGCCGAGCGTCGTCGCCTGGTCGAGCGGCGAGCCCAGCACGTACTTCTTCGTGAGATCGACGAAACCGTCGAGGAAGTCGCTCCAGACCTTCTGGTGGACATAGATGCGCTCGATGCCGCAGCAGCTCTGCCCGGAATTGAAGAAGGCGCCGTCGACCAGGTTCTCGATGGCGTGGGCCATGTTGGCGTCGGGCCTCACGTAGGCCGGGTCCTTGCCGCCGAGCTCGAGTCCCACATTGATGAAGCGCCCGGCCGACGCCTCCTCCATGGCTTTGCCGCCCGCCACCGATCCGGTGAAGCACACCATGTTCGCATGGCCGCCAGCGATGATCTCCGCCGTCTGCGGGTGACTGAGCACGAGATGCTGGAACACGCCCTCCGGCAGCCTCGCCCGGTCGAAGGCGTGCTGAAAGCGCTCGGCCACCAGCAGAGTCGAGGCCGCGTGCTTCAAGACCACCGTATTTCCGGCCATCAGCGCGGGGATGACCGAGTTGACCGCGGTGAGATAGGGGTAGTTCCACGGCGCGATGGTGAAGACCACGCCGAGGGGATCGCGCCGTACGTAGCGCACGAACCCCTCCTTCGGGCCGGGGTCGATGTCCGCCAGCGCCTGCTCGGCGATGCCGATCATGTAGCGGGCGCGCTCCTCGAATCCGCGGAGCTCGCCCGCGCCGTAGCGCACCGGCCGGCCCATCTGCCAGGCGAGCTCCGGCACGATCTCGTCCGTCATGGCGACCATGGCATCGACGGCCGCCGAGCAGTAGGCGGCGCGATCGGCCAGCGGCAACCGCTTCCATTTCTCCTGCGCCGCGTGGGCGGCCGCGAATGTCTCGGCAATGGCCTTCCTGCTCGCGACCGGGCGGCTGGCATAGACGGTGCCGTCGACCGGTGAGATACACGTGATTCTTTCAGCCATTCATTGTGTCCTTCATATCGACATCGGATACGGACTGAGTTTCGGCTTCACCACGGAGACACGGAGAACTACGGAGGTAGCACGGAAAGCGAAGCGGATTTGGTACCACCAAGAACAATTTGATGTTGTCCTCCGTGTCTCCGTGGTGAGGGCCATCTCCAACGTGCACCGATCTCTGCCAGGAAAAGCGATCATCAGTACCGCTCGAACCCCCGCTTGAGCTCCAGATCGGTGATACGCCGGTCGAATTCGAACTGCTCCCAGTCCGCCGTGTGCACGTAGTGATCGATTACGTCATCCCCCATCACGCCGCGCAAGAACCGGGAGCCGTCGAGTAGCGCCCTCGCGTCCCGCAGGGTCTTGGGAACTTCGCGGAGCTGCTTCGCGGGATCATAGGCATCGCCCGAGAACGCGGGCTCGAGCGGCGTCTTCTTCTCGATGCCGTCGAGGCCGGCGGCGAGCAGCGCCGCGAACGCGAGGTAGGGATTGAGATCGGCGCCGCCGACACGGCATTCGAGGCGGATCGCCTTGGTACCGGCACCGCACACGCGATAGCCCGCCGTGCGGTTGTCGAAGCTCCAGATGGCTCGCGTCGGCGCGAAGGTGCCGGCCATGAAGCGCTTGTAGGAGTTGATGTAGGGCGCGAGGAAATAGGTGATCTCGCCGGCGTGCTCGAGCTGGCCCGCGAGGTAGCACTTCATTCTCTCCGACATGCCGTGCTCGCCCGCCTTATCGAAGAACAGCGGCGACGTGCCGTCCGCCGACCACAGCGACTGGTGGACGTGCGAGGAGCTCCCCGCCATGCCGTAGTCCCACTTGGCCATGAAGGTGACGGCCCGTCCGAGGCCGTAGGCGATTTCCTTGCAGCCGTTCTTGATGATGGCGTGCCGGTCGGCCATCTCCAGCGCCTCAGCATACTGGACGTTGATCTCTTCCTGGCCCGGGCCCCACTCGCCCTTGGAGTTCTCAACCGGGATGCCGGCGGCGTGGAGACCGTTGCGGATGGCCCGCATCACGGCTTCGTCCTTGGTCGTCTGCAGGACGTGATAGTCCTCGATGTAGTATCCGCTGGTCTTGAGGTTACGGTAGCCCTTCTGGTTGGCGACCTCATAGCTGTCGTCGAACAGGAAGAACTCGAGCTCCGACGCCATGTAGGCCTTGAGCTTCATGGCCTCGAGCCGCTTCAGCTGCTTCTTGAGGATGGCGCGCGGCGAATGCGGCACGTCCTCATGGGTGTGGTGATCGAGCACGTCGCAGATGACGAGGGCCGTGCCGGGAAGCCAGGGAATGCGCCGCAGCGTCGCCAGGTCGGGCTTCAGCACGAAGTCGCCGTACCCCTTCTCCCAGCTCGTCGCCTTGTAACCGGGGACCGGCTCCATCTCGATGTCGACGCCGAGCAGGTAGTTGCAGCCATGGGTTTCCTCATGACCGCTGTCGGCAAAGAACTGCGCATGGAAGCGCTTGCCGACCAGCCGGCCCTGCAGGTCCACCATGGCGGCGACGACCGTATCGATCGTGCCTGCGGTGATCTCCCGCTTCAGGTCCTCGAGCGTCAACATGCCGGTGGGCATCGTCCCTCTCCTGGGCTATTGGGCGGCCGCCTGAATGAGCGAAGCGGACAGCCGCTCAGCCCACTCGCCCTGTCCTCGTTCGTGTGAAACGAGATCATTGCGCATTTCGATCATGGCATGCCTCAGACCGCGCGGCGCCGCGTGCAGATTGAGGGTGTGAAGCACCCCGTCCTCGGGACCATAGGGCTCGTTGAGCCGCGCATCCACGGTGGGAAAGCTGGTGATGAGCTTCAGCGAAAGGCCGGTGTCCCGGTCGTGGAGGATGCCGAGCTCCACGGGGCGCGGCTTACCCTTGTAGACGGGTGTGAAGCTGTGAATCGTCACCACCATCGATCTGGTGCCCTCCGCCGCCCGGCGGTCGAGGAGATCGGCGATGGCTGCGTGAAACGGCCGGTAGATCTCGCTGATGCGGGCGAGCCTGTGGGCGGGCGACAGGTTCCGGTTGCCGGGAATATGCGTCGTCTCGCTGATCTCCGGCATGGCGTCGGCCGAGTCGGGCGGCCGGTTGCAGTCGTAGGCGAGCCGCGAATAGCGCGGCAGCACGAGCGGCGCGTCGATCAGCCGCGACAGCAGGCGGGCGACCTTCTCCGCGCCGATGTCCCATGCAATGTGGCGCTGCAGCTCGGACTCAGGCAGGCCCAGGGTACCGAGCGTCGTCGGCAACAGGTTGGACGCGTGCTCGCAGATGAGCAGGTAGGGAGACCGGCCGCCGCCGTTCACCACGACAACCGGTGCTGGTTCACCCTCGAGCAGGGAAGCCCCCATGCGAACGCTCCCTCGCGGCACGATCAGGAATGCTCGGCGCTCGCCTGCGAGGCGTGACGCTCCCTGAATCCTGCGCCAGCCGGCGATGCGCGCAAGGGCGTCCGGCACACCTTCGGAGTTATACTTGGGGCCGCGGTGTCCCCCGCAATCCCTGAGAGGCATGACGTTTCCGATCGAGCACATCCTGCGGCGGACCCCACCCCGGGGCTCCCGCTTCGCACTCGGCGCGGAAACCGACCGCACGGGGACGACTTGGGCGGCGCTGCTGGTCTTGCAGGCGTCGGCGTTCGCCGTGGTGCTCGCGGCGCTGCCGTATCCGGTCTTCGAGCTCGACCGGTATACCATACCCAAGGAGCTGGTCCTCCAGGCAGCCGCGCTGGCGGCCGGGCTCCTGTGCCTCGCCTCTGCGCGCCGTCTCCCAGTGTTCGCGGTGGACCTCCTGCTCGCGGGCTTCCTCTCGCTCTCGGCTCTGTCTGCGCTCTTCGCCAGCAACGGTTGGCTGGCGTTTCGCGCCCTGGGTGTGAGCCTCGCGGGAGTGACGCTCTTCTGGTGCGCACGCAGCGTCGCGCGGGCGGGATGGGGCGCGCCGCTTCTCCGCGGGCTCGCGGCGGCGGTCGTGCTGGGGGCGCTCACCGGACTGGCCCAGGCATACGGGCTGGTCAACACCAGCCTCGCCAGCCTGAGCCGGGCGCCCGGGGGAAGCTTCGGCAACCGCAACTTCATGGCCCACCTGGTGACGGTCGGGTTTCCGCTGCTGCTCCTGGTCACCGTCGAGGCGCGAAGCCGGTGGCGCTTCCTGCTCGGATCGATCGGGGTGGGAGTGGCGGCGGCGGCGCTGGTGCTCTCCCGCTCGCGGGGCGCCTGGGTCGGCGCCGGCGCCTGCGGCGTTTTCCTCGCGGTGGAGGGGCTCTGGGTCGGGCGGCTGTTGGCGGAGGACCGACTCCGCCGGCGGATGGTGCGGCTCGCGTCCGCGGCGGTGGCAGGGCTGGTGCTGGCACTGGTGGTCCCGAACCGGCTCAACTGGCGCTCCGACTCGCCCTATCTCGACTCGCTCACCGGGGTGGCCAACTACCGGGAAGGCAGCGGCCGGGGCCGGCTGATCCAGTACGGCAACACCCTCGAGATGGCCGCAGGCCACCCGCTGCTCGGCGTGGCCCGGGGAACTGGCCCGTCTTCTATCCCAGGTACATGTCGCCCGGAGACCCGTCGTTCGACGCCGGTGACATCATTCCTACCAATCCGTGGCCCAGCAGCGACTGGATGGCGCTGCTGGCCGAGCGTGGACTGCTGGCGTTCGTGCTGCTCGCGCTGGTCGGCGGCTCGGTGGCCGCGGGGGCATGGGGCCGAGTGCGCCGGATGTCGCCCTCCAGGCCCGCGCTCGCCGACCTGACCATCGTGGCGACCCTGCTGGCGATCGCCGTGGTCGGCGCCTTCGACGCGGTGATTCTGCTGCCGGTCCCCACCCTCTTTTCGTGGATCGTCGTCGGTGCGCTGGCCTCCACCGCGCGGCCGGTGCGTGAAGTCGTGCTCACCAGCCGCTCGCGTCGCGCGCTGATGGTCGGCGGCGGCGTGATCGGAGCGCTCTTCATCTGCCGGAGCGCCGCGCAGGTGGCGGCGATGGGCCTCTACAGCAGCGGGAAGCGCGACGCGATGGAGCTGGCGTCGCGGGTGGATCCGGGCAGCTATCGGATCCAGATGCTGCTCGGAAAATCCTGGCTGGAGCGGGGCCGGTGCGACCGGGTGCGGCCCCACGCCGAGGCCGCGCGCCATCTCTTTCCCAACCATCCGGCGCCGGCGCGAGTGCTTCGCGCCTGTGGAGGCGCACGGAAGCACAAATAAGGTGGGTATTCCTGTGTCCGTCGTCACGGCAACAGATGCTGCGGTGGCGCATATAACTGCAGTCCCACGCTAGATGGAGGAACCCATGAGGACACCGATCGTTGCTGGTCTGCTGCTGTCCGTGCTCGCCACCACCGGGTGTGGTCACCGAGCCGTCGAGATAGATGCCAAGGCCCAACCGGTGGGCAACCGGTGGAACGCTACGCTGGCGACGCCGGCAGAGCTGAGCGGCGCGATTCAGGTAAGCGGGGCAGCCTGGATGGCGCCCAACGAGAAGGACCCGTCAACTACCAGGGCCCAGGTCATGATCGCGAACGCGGCCCCCGGCGGAACTCACCCGTGGCACGTGCATCGGGGGCAGTGCGGCACCGATCAGGGCATTGTGGGTCCGCCCGACGCCTACACTCCACTCAAGGTGGGCGGCAACGGTGAGGCGGAGAGCGACGTCGTACTGGCGATGCCGCTGCCGAAGGAAGGCGCATACTTCGTGAACGTGCACGCGTCCGCGGCGAACATGAATACCATCGTGGCCTGCGGGAACCTGGCGCCTCCGGCTCAATGACGCGATCGCCCTACGGCGATCCCCGGGCGCGGGTCAGGAAGCGGCTCCCGTGGTGACCGGGGTGTCCGGCCGGCCACCCCACTCGGTCCACGCGCCGTCGTAGAGCGCCGCGCGCTCGTGGCCCAGCAGGTGGAGCGCGTGGATCAGGGCACACGCACTGGTGCCTGAGCCGCAGGTGGCGACGACCGGCCGGGTGAGATCGATGCCGGCAGCGACGATGCGCTGCCGGAGCTGGTCCGGAGGCAGGACCGTCCCATCAGGCGCCACCAGCTCGGTGAAGGGAAGGCTGCGACTTCCGGGGATATGTCCGCCGCGGAGCCCGGCCCGGGGCTCCGGCTCGGTGCCCGCGAACCTGCCGGCCGAGCGCATATCGGCGATCTGTACTGTCGCCTGGGTCAGGGCGGACCGCACGGCCGCGAGATCCAGAACCATGTCGTGATTCAGCCGAGCGGTGAACCGACCCGGCTTTGGCGGCGGTGGCACCCCAGGCTCCATCGGCCGCCCCTCGCGCCGCCACTTCCCACTGCCCCCGTCCAGCACCGCCACCCGAGCGTGGCCGAACACGCGGAACATCCACCAGACCCGCGGCGCGCTGAGATTCACGCCGGAGCCATCGTAGACGATCAGATCGTCGGTGTCGGCCAAGCCGAGCGAGCCCACTCGCTTGGCGAAGGCGTCGGCATCCGGCAGCATGTGAGGAAGCGGAGCCGCCTGATCGCTGGAGGCATCGAGATCGAAGAAGACGGCGCCGGGCAGATGTCCCGCCACGTACTCGGCGGCGGCGTTCCGCCCGCTGGTGGGGAGATACCAGGAGCCGTCCACCACCCGGGGTCGGTCCTCGCCGAGACGGGACGCGAGCCACTCGGTCGACACCAGCGCCGGCAAGGGCTGAGTCATGGAATGAGCAGCACCTTGCCCGTGGTGCGCCGGCCTTCCAGCTCGCGGTGCGCGGTCTCGGCGTCGGTCAGCGGGAACTCGCGACCGATGTGGACCGTGAGGGTCCCGTCGGCCACCCCGCCCAGGACCTCGGCCGCGCGCTCGAGCAGCTCGGCGCGGCTGGCGATGTAGTGGGCCAGACTGGGCCGGGTGACGAACAGCGAGCCTTTCCTGCTCAGCAGGCTCAGATCGAAGGGCTCCACCGTTCCACTCGACTGTCCCAGGAGCACCATCATGCCCCGGCGGGCCAGACAGTCGAGCCCCTTCATGAAAGTGGTCCGCCCGACCGAGTCGTAGACGACCTGCACGCCGGCCCCGCCGGTGATCCGCTTCACCTCCACCTGAAAATCCGTCTGGTTGTACAGAATGACGTGGTCCGCGCCTGCCTCGCGGGCGAGCCCGGCTTTCTCCTCGGTAGAGACGGTGCCGATCACCCTGGCGCCGCGTCGCTTCGCCATCTGGCAGAGCAGGAGTCCCAATCCACCCGCCGCGGCGTGAACCAGACAGGTGGCACCTCGGCCGAGCGGATAGGTCGAGGACACGAGGTACTGGGCGGTGATTCCCTGGAGCATGACGGCCGCGGCCACCCGCGTGCTGACCCCGTCAGGCAGCGGCACCAGCCGGTCGGCAGGGACGAGGGCGTACTCGGCGTAGGCACCGGGCGCGTCGCAGGTGGCGACCCGGTCGCCGATTTGCTGCGTGCTGACGCCCGGGCCGATGGCGGTCACCGTCCCGGCGGCCTCCACGCCGAGCGTGAACGGCAGGTCGCGAGGGTAGAGGCCGGTCCGGTGGTAGATATCGACGAAGTTCACCCCCGCCGCATCGACCTGGATGAGTGCCTGGCCAGGTCCGGGCGAGGGCAACGGCAGGTCCTCCACGCGGAGGACGCTCGGGCCACCGGGAGAATGCACCCGAATCGCTTTCACCGATGCTCCTCGGTTGGTGATCGCGTAATCTGACAAGGAAAGGGGGGAGAGCGCCACGCACTCTCCCCCCTCGCTTCTGGGACCGAAGCGCTCAGACGCCGACCAGGCGACGCTCCGGCCCGGCGTAACCGGTGTCGCGCCGCGTCCGGCGCTCGCGACCGGTGTACGGCGTGCGCCCGGCCGAGGACATGCCCCGGGTTCCCGTGCTGGACCCGGAGGCTACCTCATCGGTATCGAGCCCCGCGCTGGCGGTGCTGACATCGCCGTAGACCGCGCTGCCGAGGCCGGCGGGACCAGCACCGGCGGCGCTGCCGAAGTCGGTATCCCAGGCGGCGAACCGCCGTCCGCGAGAGGGGCCGAAGTCGACCTCGTGCCGCTGCAGGATGGCGAGCGCATCGCCGGTCCGTGAGCCCGCGTCGACCGTCACCAGCGTGCCACCCGAGCGGAGGCCCTGGTCGAAGTGCTGGGCGTCTTCCTCCGGCACGCCAAGGCCGATGAGCGCGCCGATGATGCCACCGGTGGCCGCGCCGATGCCGGCCCCGGTCAAGGTCGAGGCGAGCACGCCGCCGGCGACGATGGGACCGACACCGGGCACCAGCAGTGAGCCCAGCAGCCCGATCAGCCCACCGACGACCCCGCCGCTCACGGCGCCCTTGGCGGCGCCTTCCGCGGCGTTGCTGCTCGTGGTATCCATGAGCTCCTTCTGCTCGCCTTTGTCCTGCATGGCGACACCGATCTGCTCGTCGGTGAAGCCCGCGCCCTTGAGGTCGCGAATCGCGGCCTCGGCGTGCTGGCGGTTATTGAACAGCCCGACGACCGTGCGCCCGGTGGTACCTTCACCGGTCGTGGCGTCGTAGTCGCTCTGTCGCGTCAT
>JBBSHB010000060.1:0-16416 GCA_038253515.1 Gemmatimonadales bacterium
AGCGCGTCGCCCGCCCGTTCGTCTGGAAGTTCACCCGCGAGGACCTGCGCCAGCTCCTGAAGCGGTGTCCCCAGCCATCGGCGGCCCGCCTCGCCGCCTGACCACCGAATACGTCACCGAACTTATGTTCCGGTGTACTAGGGGGAGCTATCGTAGGACACTGTCGGCGCCTTCAAGCTTCGACGAGGGCCGGCTCTCCCCAGATGACAGCTTCGCACATTGGGCAGGCTTTCCACCTTTTTGCCCAAGTGCTCCAAGACAGCGTCGAGTTGTAGGTGCATGACGCTTAGCCTGTTTCTACAGGTGTGACGAAACGATGTATTGACTCCACGACCATCAGGAGTTGCCTGCAAACATGGGTTTGCAGGCCAAGACAGGGCCTTAGGCGCTGCGCTGCCTCCCGATCCCTGCAGCAGCGTCCCGTCGTTCAAGCTGCATTGACCACTCACCCTGGAGAGAATCCATCATGCCCCTTATGACCAGGGGACATCTGAAGTGTGGTGACCCGAGGGGAGGGGTGAGAGCGGCCACCTCTCGCCCCTATCGTGCTTCGCGCGTGGTATCGGTTCTAGCTCTTTTCGTCGGAGGGTGCACGCAGGATCGGCCTACCGAGCCGCGCTCGGATGCGTTGGTCTCTCGAACGGATGTGTGCTCGGCTGAGTGCGTGATCGTGAGCGGCGTCGGGGCGTTTCGCGCAGCCGCAACCACATGCAGACTCAAGCAATGCCCCCGTGAGTGTCGCCACGACGAAACTGCGCGGTGAGCCGGGATCCTCGGTTTGGCTCCAAGTGCTGGCAGATCCTACGCTGCTCGGCGAGGTTGGCACCGCGAGACTTCGCGTGGGCCACGACGGCACGAGCCAGAGCTTTGCTATCCAGGATCTGGTTCGAGGGGTGGCGGTGTACAGGTTCGACTCCTCACGAGAGCTCGACCTGCAGTATGCCTTGGAGCGCATAGCGCACCAACCCGGCGACGCGCGCTCTTTGCGGGTGATTCAACGCCTTGAGGGGCCCGCGACGCTCATTGAGGCAGAACGGAAATGGGCTGGTAATGTCCTGACGACCCTCGCGTCTACCTGCGCGCTGACTTCAGCGGTCACCAACGCTTGCGACAATACTGTGACAGCGAGCCCCTTCTCCGGAGGCAGCGCGGTCGGTGGCTCCTTCACCAGCCAATCGAACACAAGCGCATCTCAAACCATTTCCGTGACCTTCGCCAAAGCGGTCAGGTCGGTTACGGTAACGATCTATGATGCTGACTTTGGTGGGAATCAGGCTGTAGCGACTGGCGGCTCAAGCGCCACATTCTCGTTCGACAATCAGCCGGGGAATGGAGGAGTGGTTGAAACGCAAACCCTGGTTGCATCGGGTGCGGGCATCACTGCCGTTCAGTTGATCCCAGCTCCAGCAGACTACGTGGCGTATGACCTGAGCTGGGAACCTAACGACGACATCAAGGTGGAGTGTTTGCCCAATGCTGTCACCCGTGGGCAACAGGTGACCTGCACTGCATCCCCCAAAGATCCCGCCGCTTCCCTGACGGTGACAGACTGGCGGTTCGATAGTCCGGATCTCACTGGACCTGTCACTGAACAGTCTACCTCACTCACTTGGGCGGGCACCGCCGTCGCTTCCGGGACGGTTACTGTGCAAGGCTCGGTGAACGGAACTACAGCGTCGGGCAAAGGCAACATCGTGGTATCAGCAAGATCTTGGAGCGCCAGTTCAGGCGACACTGTATCCTACAGCGAAACGGAGCTGGGCCAGCAACAGGACATCCTGCCAGACCACCCGACTCGGTACTCGAATCTGGGAAACCACGCTGCCCTTGCTGATGCCTACCTTCCCTCAAACGGGTATACTCAGATCTCATCGGGGCCCAATCGGGAGGTTCTCTTCTTTACGAAAGTGCCGGTCCAGGCAATTTCTCAGATTTCGATCAACCGAATCGCGATGGCTGTCGCCAGCGATTTCTACAACCTGCAAGGCACGAAACCCAAGAACCAGCCGGGCAGTCCCTTACCATATTGCGTCAGGGCGGACGTCCCTGCCTTCCTACCCAAAGCGATCAATCACGAGGGGCTGGGCTCCCCTCCACCTTCGGGCTCACACGCCGCGGTCTTCAGGGCCGAGTTGAATCAGCGGACACCCCTCGCAGTAGAGGGCGTGGTAGCCCTGCGCGACATCACCGAACTCCTGACGAAGGCGAGTGCGGCAGCTCAGCCAGCGATCTCGACCGCACGTCAGATCGCCGCCGACCAAGACAATGGGGGAACGGTCGCGCCGATCCCGGTGAGCTGTAACTTTAGGTTCTTCACGCCATGACGAACTCACTGCGAAGAGGGGAGCCTTTGATGATGTTCCCGCGCACCCTTTGGACGCGCATCGCGCGATTGCAGCTGCCAGCAATGCTCAGTCTTCTGGTTCCTGGTTGCCTCTGGGCCCAATCAGGCAGTCCTGAAAGCGCTCGGCAGGCGGCTTGCGAACGGAGCCGCAATAAGATGGCGGCTCGGGCAACAGGGGAGGATTTCCGGCGCGCCGTGGTGAACGTGCAATCATGTTCGCCGGACGAAGCAGCAGAGGCCCTCGCAAACGCCTGGAATTCTGCCCCGCAGGATACTGCGGCACTACGCCTTCTAGGCGAGGTGGGCGGTCGAGTTGCGGATCGCCGCGTGCTGGCTGCTGCATTGCAGGTCGCTGGAAACACGGGAGGCTCGCTACAGGAGCGCCTGGCAGCGTTCCGTACCCTCGCGGCTTATGCCGTCCCAGGTACTGTTCTTCTGTATCACGATCTCGACCGGACGAATCTTCCAGGCGTCGGCTACGTGATGATTGGATCGAATGAGCATCAAGACGTGATCCAGGGGTCTCAACGCCTCGGTAAGGCTGAGATAGGGCAGATCCTGGACACGTTCCGGCGTCTTGGACGGAGCGACCCCAACACGACTGTCAAAGCAGTTGCAGCGCATCTAGCCGAAAGGCTCGCCACCTCCTCCTAGTACTACTTTGTTAGATGGTACTCGCGCTCCCGGGCGCGGATGGTGGCCCCGATGACTTGCTCAAACAGCTCGCCGAGGACGGTGCGGCGCAGGGCGGCGACGCTTTGCCGACCCACCGGGGGGGAAACCCCGCAGCGGGGCGGGGGGGAGCGCCGCGAGCAGTGGGGCCGCCCCGCCGGGGCTGAGCACTTCGGGCCCGTAGCTCTGGCGGAGGGTGAGATACGAGTGGGCGAGCATGACCAGCGCCACGTGTCGATGCAGCCCCGGCCACGAGCGGCCTTCGTAGTCGTCGAGTCCGAGTTCGCCCTTCGCGTCCTGGTAGAAGCGCTCGATCACCCAGCGCACATGGGCGAGGTCCACGAGCTCGGCGAGCGAGCGGTCGTCGAGCCCCCAGGCGAAGTAGTACTTCGTGTCCCCGCGGTGGCCCGACAGGGGCCGCTCGCCCAGGAGCCATCCCGCGCTCGGACGATGCCGGCCCCGCAGCCCGGTGCGATAGACGCGCCGCCGCGCACACCGCTTGATCAAGCTTCCCTTCGTGCCCTCGCGCCACGCCACGGTCTCCCACGCGCTCTCCGGCAGCACCGCCATGAGCGCCGCGGCCGCCTCGCTCGGCACGCGATCGGCGAGGGTGCGTGGCTGGCGCGGTCGGCCGCGGCCCTGATAGGGAGCCGCCCCGTCTCCCGCGTCCACGGCCACGGCCTCTGCGGGACGAAAGCGCACGATCTGCTTGAGTCCCACGAGGTAGGGCAGGCCCCGCGCTTCGAGGCCGTCCAAGACGTCCGGCTGATCGCCGTACCCGGCGTCGGTCACGACCGCCCGCAGCGGGACCCCGGCCGATCGTGCGTCGTCGAGCAGTTCGAGCGCGATCCCGCCCTTGGTCCGGAACGGCACGGTGGCCGGCACCTGCGCCCGCGTGCATCGCGGGCGGTCCGTGGCCCAGGACTCGGGGAGATAGAGCCGGGCGCCGACCGGCCAGTCGAAGACCCGGTCGACGTAGTGCGCGGTGACCAGCACCTGGCAGGTGTCCACCCGACCGAGCGTGCCGGAGTACTGCCGGGCAACCCCAACCGAGTGCGTGCCCTGCTTCGCGAAGCCCGTGTCGTCGAGGATCACCACCCCCTCGCCGACGCTCGCGCGAGCTGCCATGATCTCGAGGCGCCGCCGGTCCATGGCCGCTGGATCCCATGCCGTTCGGGTGAGGAACTCCTGCAACTGCTGCCCGCTCGTGTCGGACACGGCCCGCCCTAACTCGGCGGCGGTCTTCCGGGCGACGTCCGAGAGCAGGCCCGTGGTGTATCGCTCAAGGGCGCGCCGGCTCTCGCTCCGGCGGACGAGCGTGGCGAAGGGCGCCAGGAACGCGGCGAGATCGGCGAGCGGCGTCGGTCCCGCTTTCGGGATGGCCATCCTCTCCTCGCGATACGGTGAGCGATGGCCTCAACCTACCCGTCAGACGCCGCCGCCGCCAGACTTATCTAACAAAGTAGTATTAGCCTGCTCGCTGGAAATGGGTCCCCCTGTAATGCCAAGTCCCTGGGCGAACGTCTGGTTCGGCGGGATGAAGGCCATCGTGCCCGCGCGATTCGGTGCCGAGCCGTTCCCACATGCGCCGAGTGCGACGGAGCCGGCCGTTACGAGGGCGAAAAAGATACCGGTCTGCATAAGGACTACCTCTCAAATCTGCAATGTGCCGGGCAAGGGATGCCTCTTCAAAGCACCTTGAACGCAGCCTCAAATCCTGAATGGTCGTCGAGCCAGTTTGGGGCTTCAGACAAGGAGCGCGTGAAGCCGGCGAGTTGTGACAGACGCTTTCGGCGGGCGGGCGGCGGATCTCCGCTGGCGGACCTTGAGGAGGGCAAGGCTCGCCAGGGCTTGACCTCGAGTCCACTTGAAGTGGTAACCTAGCGACCGAGGATCGACCGCCATAGCCCAGGACCCTTACCGGAGAACGATTGTCCGCCTTCCCCGGCCGGCCGTGAAGCGCGCCCTCCACCCGACCCCAACTCCCGGCAGCGCTCTCCCAGCACGCGATCGGCTTCAGGCGGGCATTCGCTGCGTACGGTGGGGTCTGCATCGCGGCCCAGCCGGAGGGACGGTGACGTCTCTCGGGGTCCCGCCGTTTCATTTGCAAATCCCGCAAAATCTTGGGGATGACCGCAACGCGGCCCCCTGCACGGATCGATCATTACATCCAAAGCTTTGACGTAACGCCACTTACTGCAGCGCCGGAGGCGGGTCTGCCTCTTGCACTGGGCTGGTCGCCCTCCGGGGCAGCCCTTCCATGAACATGAGTCCATCCGCCCGAGCACCTCCTGCTCTGGCGCGGTAGCTCATCGATTCACCGACCAGGTGGCGCATGCCGGAATCCTTTCTCGTCATCGACGACTCGAAGCTGGTCCACCAGATGTACCGCCTGATCTTTTCGCGCGGCACGCTGGCGGGTAGCACGGTCCACTACGCGAGCAACGGCCGGGAAGGTCTCACCCTGCTCGCGACACATCCGGACCTCACGCTGGTTCTGCTCGACCTCAACATGCCGGAGATGAACGGCCTGGAACTGCTCGCCCGCCGCCAGGCAGAGGCCATCCACCCTCACATCCCGATCGCCCTGGTCACCACGGAAGACAGCGAAGGCGACGAGGCTCGCGGGCGTGACGCCGGGGCCTGGGAGTATCTGAGGAAGCCGTTCCAGCCGGCCGACGTGGAGCGGTTGGTGGAGCGCGCTCGCGCCCGCCCGCCCGCTCGGCCGTGACCCTGGACGAGGCCCCGTTCGGGGAGCTGCTCAGCGACTACATCGTCGAGTGCCTGCCGCTCGCCGAGCAGGTGGGGGACACCTTCGTCGAGCTGGAGCGCCGCTGGTGTGCCGGGGAGCCCAGCGATGAGCTGCTCGCCTCGGTCAAGGGTGGTCTTCATACGGTCAAGGGCAACTCGGCGTTGATGGGTCTCACGCCGATGCAGGATCTCTCCCACGCGCTGGAGGATGCCTGCGCATTCCTGGCGGACATGCCTGCGCACCAGGACGACGAGGCCGCGGCCCTGCTGGTGGCGGGGAGCGGCCTGCTGGTCGACCTGATCCGCGACGCCTCGGCGGGCACCGATCCCGCGGCCGCGGGGGAATTCGTTGCCCGGGTGCGCGGATTCCTCGCGGCGGGATCGAGCTCGCCGTCCGACCAGCCGAGCGAGCGCCGGCGAGGTGAGCGGCGGACCGCCGCACGGGTCACCGCCGCCGCGGACCCCGCGGGGAACGTGGTCCGGGTGGATTTCCGCCGGCTGGACGCCCTGCTCGAGGTACTGGGCGAAGGGCTGATCCAGCACTCCGCACTGGCCGAGCTCTACCGCCGGCTGGTCCGCCGGGTCGGAGCCTGCGGGGAGCTGGCCGAGCTGGACCAGGCGGTGGTGTCGCTGGAGAAGACGTTCAAGCGACTGGAGTCCACCCTGATGGAGACCCGCCTGCTCCCGGTCTCCACCGTATTCAGCCGGTTTCCCCGGATGGTGCGCGATGTCGCCCATGCGGAAGGGAAGCGAGCCCGGCTGCTGCTGAGCGGCGGCGAGACCACGCTCGACAAGGCGGTGCTGGACCGCTTGAGCGAGCCGCTCCTTCATCTGGTGAGCAACGCCGTGGTGCACGGAATCGAGCGACCGGAACAGCGAACTCTGGCCGGCAAGCCGGGCGAGGGGCTGCTCCGGCTCGAGGCGGCGTCGATCTCGGGGCGGGTGGTGATCAGTCTGTCGGACGACGGCCGGGGGCTCGACGAGACCGCCATCCGCGCCCGGGCCGACGAGCTGGGGCTTGACGGCCGGACCAGCGACCCGGCCGACCTGCACCGTCTGATCTTCGTGCCGGGCCTCTCGACCGCCGAGCAGCTCTCGACCCGGGCGGGGAGGGGAGTCGGTCTCGATGTGGTCGCCGGGTCGATCCACTCGCTGGGCGGCACGATCGAAGTCGAGAGCCATGCCGGCCGGGGCACCGGGTTCCGGCTCAGCCTTCCCGTGACCCTCGCCATCGTGCGCTCGCTCATCATCGAGGTCGATCACGAGCGCTACGCGGTGCCGCTCACCCATGTGGCGGAGACGGTGCAGGTCGAGCCCCAGTCGATTCGAGAGATCAATCAGCGCGGGGTCACCCAGTGGCGGGGCGGGCTGATTCACGTGGCCGACGGTGGTGCCGTGCTGGGAACCCGCGAGTCGGCCAGGACGCCGCGCCGGTTCTACGTGGTCATGACGGCCGGGGCCAAGCGGCGAGGCCTGCTGGTGGACCGCCTGGTCGGTCATCAGGACATCGTGGTGAAGGGGCTCGATCCCGCGCTGGGGCGGCCGGACGTGGTGTCCGGAACGACCATCCTGGGGGACGGGCGGGTCGCCTGCATCCTGGACGTCGTGCGCATTCTCGATGGAGCTCGCCGTGCCAGCTGACGATCGATCGGTCCGGGAGCGGCTGCTGGGATTCGCCGACACGCTTGATGTGGCGGCCGCCGTGGCGCCAGTCGCGAAACCGGAGCTGCACGTGGTGACCTTCGCGCTCGACCGCGAAGAGTTCGGCGTCCCCGTAGCCCAGGTCCGCGAGGTGACCCGGGTCAGCGAGATCACCCGGGTGCCGCAGGCGCCGCCGCACGTGCGGGGCGTGACCAACCTCCGCGGTCGGGTCCTCGCCGTGGTGGAGATCCGGACGCGGCTGGGGCTCGCGCCCGCCGTCATCACGCCTTCCTCCCGCATCGTCGTGGTCGACGTGCTGGGGCGGGTGCTCGGGCTCCTGGTGGACCGGGTGTCACAGGTGACCAAGGTGCCGGCGGAGAGCGTGGTCCCCGCGCCGGACGAGGTCGTGTCCGCCGAGGCGGACTACCTCAGCGGGGTGGCGCGGTGGAACTCCCGGCTGATCATCCTGCTCGATCTCGACAAGGTGCTGCTGCTCAACGCCTAGTTCTCATGAACCCGGCCCGCCGGGTCTATCCTACGACAGGGTGCAAACGATGCCGAGCCGCCTGGAACAGACGATCAAGGACTGGACCATCCGACGAAAGATCCTCACGGCGTTCGCCGCGGTTCTGGCGCTCGCCTCGGTTCTGGGATGGCAGGCGATCCGCGCCCTCGAGCGGATGAGCGGCCTGGGTGCCGAGCCGGCGTTGGCCCAGCAGATCTTCCGCGACTCGCGCTCGGCGATCCTCCTCGTCCTGGCCGTCACCATCGCGGCCGGCATCGGGCTTGCCCTGGCGCTCGCGCGGCTGATCGCCGACCCGCTCACCAACCTCGGGGTGCTGGCGGAGCTGGTCTCCAAGGGAGACCTGACGACCGACGTCCGCAGCCAGTCTCGCGACGAGATCGGCTGGCTGGAGCACTCGATGCGCCAGATGGTGAAGAATCTCCGGGAGATCGCCACCCAGATCGCCGTCTCCTCCCGCACCGTCGCCACCTCGGCCGAGGAGATCTCGGCGTCCTCGACCCAGATGGCCAAGGGCGCGGAGATGCAGTCGAGCTCGACCGAAGAGACCTCGTCGACCATGGTCGAGATCGCGTCCCAGATGCAGCACCTGGCCCGCAGCGCGGAGGCGCTCGCGGCCAACGTGGACCAGACGTCCGCCTCCATTCAGCAGATGAGTGCCACGCTGGCGCAGACGGCCCAGAACGGCGAGGTGCTGCTCGGCGCGGTGGAGAAGGCGACGACCACGCTCGGCACCATGATCGAGAACGTCGGAGCGATCGCGGCGCGGGTGCATCAGGTGGACCAGGTGAGCCAGCAGTCGGTGGCCGACACCCGGCAGAATGGCGAGCGCCTGCAGGAGTCGATCGCCTCGATCGGCACGCGGTCGGACGAGATCGGGAAGATCGTGAAGGTCATCGAAGGCATCGCCGACCAGACCAACCTGCTCGCGCTCAACGCCGCGATCGAGGCGGCCCGGGCGGGCGATGCGGGCAAGGGGTTCGCGGTGGTGGCCGACGAGGTGCGCCGCCTGGCGGAGCGGTCGGTCCTGGCCACCCAGGAGATCGGCGGCGTGATCGAAACCGTTCAGAAGGACACCAAACGCGCGGTCAGCCTGATGGAGCACGTGCTGGCCGGCATCGTGGAGTCGATCGGCAAGACCTCCGGTCTGGTGGCGGAGGTGGCTCGCGCCGCGGACGCGCAGGCCGCCGATGCCAAGGCAGTGCTGGGCACCGTGGGGGAGATGTCGACGCTGGCCCGCCAGATCGCGGGATCGATCTCCGAGAATGCGGCCGGCGCCCAGGAGATCAGCGCCGCGTCCCAGAAGATGAACCAGTTGACCCATCAGATGTCCGAGGCGGTGGCCGAGCAGCGGCGGGGAGGCGAGATGGTGGTCAAGGCGGTCGAGGCGATCGCCGTGGTGTCCCGGCAGAACCTCGTCGCGGTCGAGCAGATGAACGACGCGGCGAAGAGTCTGGCCGGCGAATCCGACGCGCTGCGCCAGCGCGTCGCTCTCTTCCAGGTCTGAGGCAGCGGATGCCGACCCCAACGGAACGACTGGACCGGCTCGAGGCGGCCGCCAGGGGCCCCGAGGCCGAGCGCGCGATTCTCGTCGCGCTGGAGGACGACGCCCTCGGCGTCCGGGAGCGCGCCATCCGGCTGGCCGCACGCTACGTCGAGCCGGCGGTCCTGGCCGAGCTGGTGGCGGACGGCGAGAACGCAGTGCGCCGGAACGCCGGGCTTGCCGCGCTGGAGCGGCAGGGCCCCTACGCGGTTCCCCATCTCACGACCATGCTCGCCCGGGGCGACGCCGAGCTGGTGATGTTCGCCCTGCAGAGCCTCTCCCGGATCGGCGACGGAGCGGCCGGCCCCGCAATCCTGCCGCTCCTGCGGCACCGCGATCTCAACGTCGCCCAGGCGGCCGTCGAGGCGGCCGGCCAGCTTCGGGTCCAGGCGGCAGTGCCCGACCTGATCGGCCTGCTCGCGGGAGAGCTCTGGCTGCAGCTCGCCGCCATCGCGGCGTTGGGAGAGATCGGAGATCCCCGGGCCGTCGGCCCGTTGATGGCGCTGGTGCCCGACTCGGTGCTGGCCGAGCCGGCCGTGCAGGCCGTCCGGAGAATCGCGGCGCCCGAATCACTGGAGCCGCTCCTGGCCGTACTGCCGAAGGTGCGGGAACGGGCCCTGCGCGACCCGCTGCTGCTGGCGCTCGGGGTCGTGATCGAGCTGCACCCGGATCCCGCCCCGGCCGCGATGCGGGCGCGGACCGAGCTGGGAGGAGCGGCGGGAGAGCTGGTGGCCTACCTCGCCGACCTGATCGCCGCGCCTGCCGTTCTAGATGACGGCGGTGAGGCCGAGAGCCTGTTCCGAGCCGCGACGACGCTGGTGGCGGCGGCCGGGATCGAGGAGCTGGAGCCGCTCCTGCTGGTCCGGCTCGCGGTCGACGAAGGGGCCGGCTGGATCGAGGGACTCTTCCGCCGCTTCCCGGAAGGCATCAGCCCCCGCATCGATCAGCTGCTGCAGCAGGCCGATCCGGATGTCCGCTGCGGCGCCCTTCGGGTGGGCGCGTTCGGCGAAGACGACCTGTCCCGGGTCATCGTCCAGCTGGGCGACGCCCACGCCCACGTCCGCGCCGCCGCCTGTCACGCACTGGGCTACATCGGTCTGGATGCTGTGGCGCCACTCCTGATCGAGCGGCTGCGGCGAGGCGAGCCGCCGGAGCAGGCGGCGGCCGTTCAGGCCCTGACGCAGCTGAGCGTCGAGGCGCTGGGCGAGCTCGAAGGCTGCCTCCAGCCGGACACGGATGAAGCGGTGGCGGCGCACGCGCTCGAGGTGCTGTCGCGCTGTCGGGTGCAGGCGCTGGAGGCGCGAGTCGTGCGCCTCACCGAGTCGAGGAGTCCCGCCGTACGCGGCGCCGCCCTTCGGGCGGCCGCCCAGATTCCGGGCGCCGCGGTCGACGTCCTCCTGCTCCGGGCCCTCGCCGACCGGCACACGCCGATTCAGCGGCAGGCCCTGGAACTGCTGGTTCGCCGGGGCGGGGAGCGATCCGTGGCCACGATGGTGGCGCTGCTCGGGACCGCCGACTCCCTTCGCTTCCACGTCATCCGCGCGCTGGGGCACTGCCGGGCGCCAAGCGCGGCGGAGCCGCTCAGGAGCCTCTATTCCCGCTGCGGGCCGCACGAACAGCTCCAGGTCGTCTGGTCGCTCGTCCGCATCGGCCCACCCTGGATCACCGCGTTCCTCCGGGAACGGCTGGCGGAGCCCAGTCTGGAGATGCGCCGCGCGGCGGCCCAGGGACTCTCGGAGGTGGCCGGCGTGGATCAACTGCCGGTGCTCCTCCCGCTGGCGGCCGACGCCGACTGGAATATCCGGAACGAGGCGGCCCGCGCGCTGGGCCGCCTGGGCACCCCGGAGACGCGCGCCGTGCTGCTGACGCTGGTGCGCGACGTCGAATCCGTGGTGGCGGCGACCGCCCGGGCGTCCCTGGAGCTGCTGCCCCGGCAGGTCTCTCGCATTTCCGCATGAACGGAGTCGACCCGGGCGACTTCAAGCTGCTCACCGATCTGATCCAGGAGCGCTTCGGCCTGACGCTGCAGGGCGTGCGGCAGGAGATCTTCGCGAGCCGGCTGCAACCCAGGCTTCGCGAGCTGCACCTGGATTCTCCCCGGCATTACTACGAGTATCTCCGCTTCCATCCGGAGCGGGACGCCGAGTTCGCCAGGCTGCCCGCCATGGTGACCAACAACGAGACCTACTTCTTCCGCGAGCCGCACCAGTTCGACCTGCTGATCAAGCACGTGCTCCCCGAGCGCCGGCAGGCACTCCGCACCCGCCCGTTGCGCATCCTGTCGGCCGGCTGTTCCTCGGGTGAAGAGCCGTATTCCCTGGGGATCACGTTGCACGATGCCGGGCTGCCGCTCAGCGGGATCACCTGGGAGATCGACGCCTGCGACCTCAATCCCGACCGGATCGCGCGGGCCCGGGAGGGGATCTACGAAGAGACCTCGCTTCGGGCCTGCGACCCCGAGGTGCGGCGCCGCTACTTCACCGAGGAAGGCCGACGCTTTCATCTCAAGCCGAGATACCGGAGCGGCCTTCGTTTCTTCCAGGCCAACCTGCTGGCCCCGAACGGCCAGCTTGGCTGGGCGATCTACGACGCCATCCTCTGCCGGAATCTCCTCATCTACTTCGGCGAGGCGGCCTTCGACAGCGTGGTCCAGCTGTTCGCCCGCTGCCTGGTGCCGGGCGGGTATCTGTTCCTGGGGCACTCCGAGTCCCTGATCGACCGCACGACCGCCTTCGAGCCCGTGGTGGTCGGAAGCGTGATCTACCGGAAGGCGGCGGTGGGACAATGACCCGGGTCTTTCTGGTCGATGACTCGGCCTTCGTGCGGCGCGCGCTCACCCGGGTGCTGGCGACCGAGCCCGGGTTCCGCGTCGTCGGCGAGGCGGCGTCGGGGGAGGAGGCGATCGCGAAGATCCCCGCGGCCGATCCGGATTTCGTGACCCTGGACGTGGGCCTTCCGGGGATGGACGGTCTCGCGGTGCTCGGGGCGCTGCTGCGGTGGAAGCCGTCGCTCAAGGTGGTCATGCTGTCGGCGCACACCCAGGCGGGTGCCGCCGCGACGCTTGCCGCGCTCGCGGGCGGAGCGGTGGACGTCATCGACAAGACCCGCTTCAGCGTGATGGATCTGGATGTCCTGCGCCGGGAAGTGGTGGACCGGCTCAACGCCCTGGCCGCGACCGCCCGCCGCACCACCGGCCCGGTCGGACCGAGTGCGAGCGACGCCGTGAGCGCGGCGGCCGAGGAGATCCGGCGCTGCGAGCTGTGCGTGATCGGCGCGTCCACCGGTGGCCCCGCCGCCGTGCAACGGATCCTCCAGTCGCTACCGGCGCAGTTCCCCATGCCGGTCGTGATCGTCCAGCACATGCCCGAGGGATTCACGGCGCCCTTCGCCCAGCGGCTCGACTCACTCTGCCGTCTCCAGGTGGAGGAGGCGGTCGAGGGCGATCAGCTCCGCCCGGGTCGGGTGGTGATCGCGCAGGCAGGGCAGCACCTCAGGATCGGCCCCAACCTGGCGCTGACGCTCTCGCCCGACCCCCGCGACGCGAAACATACGCCCAGCGTGGACGTGACCATGCGCTCGGCGGCGCGGGCTCGGCCCGATCGGGTGCTGGGTATTCTGCTGACCGGAATGGGCGAGGACGGGGCGGACGGAATGTGCGCCATCCGCGGCGCCGGTGGCCTCACCATCGCCGAAAGCGAGGCGAGCTGCGTCGTCTACGGCATGCCGCGGGCGGCCGTCCGTCGCGGCGGAGCGACCTGGGAGCTGTCGTTGCCGGAGATCGCAGTCCTGCTCGCCGGGCTCGAGCCACGGCCGGCGCGCGCGGGCGAGACGCTCGATCCCCGGCGGAGATCGGCCCAGCCAGATATGTTTTGAGAGCGGATGGCGGTCTCTCTCACTGGCTGGATTGCTCCTGATGACACAGGTGGACGACACGCGCGGTCGGGCAAAGCCGGACGGGCGGATTCTGGTCGCGGACGGCAACCCCGAGGTCCGCGAATACATCAGCGGGCTGCTCGGTGACCGCTGGGCGATCACCACGGTGGCCGACGGGCGGGCCGCGCTTCAGGCGGCGCACGCGCAGTCGCCCGACCTGGTCATCAGCGACGTGATGACCCCGGGCCTCGATGGCATCGCCCTGCTGCGTACCCTGCGGGCGGATCCCCTGAGGGCCCGGATCCCGGTCGTGCTGCTCTCGACTCGCGACGGCGAGGAGTCCCGGATCGAGGCGCTCGAGGCCGGAGCCGACTACTATCTGGTCCAGCCATTCTCCGCCCGGGAGCTGGTGGCGCGAGTGGAATCCACTATCGCGCTGGCGCGGCTGCGAGAGCGGGGTGAGGAGGCGGTCCGCGTCAGCGAGGAACGCTACCGCGCGTTCATCGAGCAATCATCCGAAGGGGTCTGGCGGATAGAGGTCGCCGAGCCGGTGCCGGTGACCCTGCCGGCAGACGAGCAGATCGATCGCTTCTACGCCCACGGCCGACTGGCCGAGTGCAACGACGCCATGGCCCGGATGTACGGGTACGAGCACGCGTCCGAGCTGGTCGGCGCGACCCTGGCCGAGCTGGTGCCCCGATCGGATCCCGCCAACCTCGCCTTCCTGCACGCCTTCATCGACGCCAGCTACCGCTTGTACGACGCCGAGTCGCACGAGATCGACCGCCACGGGCAGCCCCGCTACTTCCTCAACAACTTCGTCGGCATTCTGGAAGAGGGACACCTGGTGCGCGCCTGGGGCACCCAGCGCGACGTGACCGATCGCAAGCTGGCGGAGGAAGACCGCCGGGCGACGGCCCAGGCGCTGGCCTCGGTCGTCGCCGCGTCGCCCGCGGCGATCATCGGCACGGACCACGCGGGCAACGTGACGTTCTGGAGTCAGGCGGCGGAGCGGATGTTCGGGCGGCCCGCCGCCGAGGCCGTCGGCAGCCCATTTCCCCTCGCGCCGTCGCGGACCGACGAAACGTCGGAGGGCGAGCCCCGGATCCCGTCGCACCCCGGCGTGACGGAGTTCCAGACTCGGGCCCAGCGGAGTGACGGTACTTACCTCGACGTGAGCGTCAGCACCGCGGCCCTCACCGGCACCGACGGTACGGTGACGGGAGCGGTCGCCGTGGTGCTCGATACGACCGACCGGAAAGTGGCCGAAGCGCGGCTGCTGCAGGCGCAGCGCATGGAGGCCGTGGGGCGCCTCGCGGGCGGCGTGGCTCACGAGGCGAACAATCAGATGTCGGTCGTCCTCGGGAGCGTCGCCTTCATCCTGGGCCGCAGCGACCTGCCGGACGAGGTGCGAGAAGACGTCGAGCAGATTCAACGGGCCGCCGAACGGACCGCCGGGGTTACCACCCAGCTCCTGGCTTTCAGCCGGCGCCAGGTGCTCCAGATTCAGTGGCTCGACCTCAACGCGGTGGTTCGGGGGATGGAATCGACGCTCCGCCGGACCATGGGCGAAGAGGTGAATGTGCTGTTGCGGATCAACCAGGTGCCCGGCAGTATCGTGGCCGATCCGAGCCAGCTGGAACAGGCGCTGCTCAATCTGGCGTTGAACGCGCGCGACGCGATGCCCGGGGGCGGGCGCCTCAGCGTCGAGACCGGCACCACCGTTCTCACCGAGGCATACTGCCGGCTCAAGCCCGGCGTGTCGGTCAAGCCCGGGGCCTACGCGGTGCTCGCGGTGACGGATACCGGACACGGCATGGACCGCGAAACGCTGGCCCATGCGTTCGAGCCCTTCTTCACGACCAAATGCCTGGGGAAGGGCACCGGCCTCGGTCTATCCAGCGTCTACGGGTTCGTGAAGCAGTCCGACGGATACGTCTGGGCCTACAGCGAGCCCGGGCAAGGTACCGTGGTGAAGGTTTATCTCCCGCTGGTGGACCTCCCCGTAGAGGCCGGCACTCCGGACCGGCCCTCGGCGACGGGCGCAGTGGTCCGGCGGACGGTGCTGGTGGTGGAGGACGAGCCGCAGGTGCGGCGCATGGCGGCCCGCGCACTCGCCGAAGTCGGTCACCGGGTGCTGGAGGCGTGTGATGGCCGGGAGGCCCTCACGGTGCTCGCACGGGCGGGACGGGGGGTCGACCTGGTGCTCACGGACGTCGCGATGCCCGGGATGGGCGGGCGCGAGCTGGCGGACCGGCTGCACCTGGCCAGGCCTGACGTGCGAGTGATCTTCATGAGCGGCTATACCGATGACGAGATCGTGCGGCGTGGCCTGCTGGGGCCGGACCAGCCCTTCATTCAGAAGCCGTTCACCCCGGCCGCGCTGGTCCGGCGCATCGCCGAGCTCACCGAGCAATGGTTGCCTGCCTCCTCGCGCCCGACCTCCTAGAAGCGAAAGCGGGGCAGCCAGCCCCAGCCCCACTCCAACACTGTCGGCCACAACACGAACACCCAGAAGCCGATCGCCGCCAGCGGCAGCGCGAAGGCGAACGCGGTGTCGGTGGCGTCGCGCGCGGCCGAGCCCGGGGTCTCCCGGCCGCCGAAAAGGACCGGTGCCGTCGCCAGATACCAGCCGACCAGCCAGAGCGGCCAGGCCGGCGCGTGCGGGCGGGGCTGGAGGAAGGCCTGGACGAACCGGATGACGAGACCGGCGAAGGCGAGGAGGAGATAGGACTCGATCAGGAACGAGAGCGTGATCCCCGCGTTGACCAGCCCGCGCCGTTCTCTGCGCGCGCCCAGCAGCGCGAGGGCTGACCCGGGCGTACCGCCCACCGCCAACACCACCGTCCAGAGCGCCGCCGCGAAGGTGCCGAGGATTCCGAGGAGTGCCGCTACACCGAGGCTGGTGAGCATGGGCGAGCGAGTGGACTAAGGGGCCAATCCCCGGTTGAGCTCCGCGGTGACTCGTCGCGCCACCGAATCCGCCCGCACCGCCAGCGCCGTGTCACCCGCGGCCTCGAACGCCCGCGCCGCGCCGCCGTACACCACCGCATAGAGCTGAAGAATCGA
>JBBSHB010000061.1:0-16352 GCA_038253515.1 Gemmatimonadales bacterium
GAACGCCCCCTCGGTCCCGAGGTCGCGCGTGGTGGTCACACCGGCGCGGAGCGTGGCGGCGGCGTGCGCGACGGCTTCCACCATCCGGAACCCGAGCGGCTCCTTCAGGACCTGGTCGTCCCAGAGCGTCTCGTTGTAGGGGTGGAGGAAGAGATGCGAGTGACCCTCGATGAGGCCCGGGATCAGCGTGGTGCCGGGGAGCGCCACTCGCTCGGCGCCGGCCGGGGCAGCGGTCCGGTCGGCCGGGCCGACCGCCTCGATCCGCTGACCCCGCACGACGACCACCCACCCCGCGTGTGGTGCGTCGGCCACGCCGTCCCACACGGCGTCGGGCACGAGGACCAGGGGAGTGGCGGCGCTGTCGGCCGAGGATCGTTGCGCGGATGCGGGCGCGGCAATCCCCAGGGCGAGCAGCACGGATGCGCGGACGACCCGCGCGATGACGGAAGACATGGGGCTAATCTAGAGGCCGCCCGGGGTCCCTGCGAGGGCGCGCCGCCCCCCGGTCCCTCACAGTCGGCTTAGCGACGGAGCCCCCGCGACGGCTAGAGCTCGCGGGTGCGCCGGGTTACCGAGGTGAGCAGCTCGTCCATCGCCGACCACCGCTGGGGACCGAGCGCGTGTCTGAGCCGCTGCTGGACCGCTTCCCAGGCAGGGGTCGCGCGCTTGAGCACTCGGCGCCCGGCGGGCGTGAGCTCCATGTGGCGCTCGCGGCCGTCCTGGCCGGCGATGCTCCGAATCCAGCCGGCCGCCTCCAGCGGCTTGAGGGTGCGGCTCAGCGTGGTGCTGTCGAGCGCCAGGAGCTGACCCAGCGTGCCCTGGGTGATGGGCCGGCCGGCCAGGGCCAGGAACTGGAGCAGGGTGAACTGGGTGATCCGGATGCCGCTGGGCCGGAGCGCCTCCTCGTAGAGCTGGGTGACGGCGCGGGCGGCCCGGCGGAGGCTGGCGCAGGCGCAGGGGAGCGCGGGGGGCTGGTCGGGGGCGACGGGGCGCTGACTCATCATATATGCATATACACCGAAACCCGGCGGGTCAACCGGCCGGGTGCACCCCTTGACGCCGGATGCTAGATGTATATACATCTATCGACCGCTTTCGGAGCCGTCGATGCCCAGCCTGGACCAGCACCCCAGCGTCCTCCACCACCGCGCGCACGCTGCGGATCGGGCCCCCGCGCCGGCCACGCTAAACGCCGCCTGGCTATGCTTCCCCTCGTAGCGGGCGGGCTCGCGGCCCTCGTCGCGCTTTCCTATGTGGTGGAGGCGCTCCGGCGCCGGCCGGTCCCACCGGAGCACCTCGACTGGGCCCCCGATCTCGCCGTAGCCTACGCCGACGTCGGCGGCCTGAGGCTCCGCTACGTGAGCGCGGGCCGAGGCCCGGCGCTCGTGTTGCTGCACACCCTGCGCACCCAGCTCGACATGTTCCAGAAGATCGTGCCCGCGCTCGCCGGGCACTTCCGGGTGTACGCCGTGGACTTCCCCGGGCACGGCTACTCCGACATCCCGAGCGCGGAATACACGCCCGAGCTCTTCCGCTCGGCGGTGGAGCGGTTTCTGGAGAGCCTGGGAATCGAGAACGCGCTGGTGGTGGGAGAGTCGATCGGCGGCTCGGTCGCGCTGCTGCTGGCGGCCCGGCACAATCCGAGGGTGCGTGGGGTCGTCGCGATCAACGCCTACGACTACGACCGGGGCCGCGGGCTCCGCAGAAGCTCGCTGCTCGCGAACGTGCTCTTCGGGGTGTCCAACGTGCCGGTGATCGGCGGGACGTTCACCCGGCTCCGCAGCCTTCCCATCGTCCGGTGGGTGATGCAAGGTGGTGTCCATCGGAAGGAGTCGCTTCCGGACGGCCTGACCCGCGAGCTGTACGCCGTCGGCAACCGGCGGGGACACTACCGTGCCCTGATGTCGCTGGTCCGGCACTGGCCGGAGTGGGAGCGCGCGCGGGAGGAGTACGGGAAGATCGAGCTCCCGGTGCTGCTGCTCTACGGCGATTACGACTGGTCTCGCCCGGCCGAGCGGGAGGCGAACCGCCGCGCGGTTCCGGGGGCGGAGATGCGGGTGGTCGAGGGTGGCGGGCATTTTCTTTCGCTCGACGCGCCGGAAGCGGTGGTGCGGAGCGTGTTCGAGTTCGCGCGGGCGCTGGGGACGGTGTAGGGTGTCATCCCGAGGAGCGTAGCGACGAGGGATCTTGCTGGGCCGAGCTCGAACCCCGGGTGAGAAGATCCCTCGCTCCGCTCGGGATGACAGCGCCTCAGCTCGGGATGACAGCGCCTCCGCTCGGGATGACAGCGCTCGCGAGCTCCACCACGTACGCCTCCATGGCGAAGTACTCCGCCAGCCCCAGGCGGTCGAGCTCCGCGGCGGTGCCTTTGTTCCGCGCCTCGACCCGCTGCCAGAATTCGCGCTCGTCGGGCCCGGGGAACGGCGCGCTGTCCTTCTGCGACTGATGCTTGAAGATCGCCTGGATCTTGAGCCGGAGCTCCTCCTGCGCCAGCGGCACCAGCCAGGTCGCCTCGGTCACCGGCCACTCCTGCCACGCCCCCCGATAGAGCCACACCTCGGGGCGGGGCCGGCCCGCGGCCACGTAGTCGACCAGCGCGCGGTCGATCGCCTCCTTGCACATCCGATGGGTGCCGTGCGGATCGGAGAGATCGCCGGCCACGAAGACCAGGGCCGGCCCGACCTCCTCCAGGAGCGCCCGCACCACCGCCACGTCCGCCGGACCGATCGGGTCCTTCCGCACCTTGCCGGTCTGGTAGAACGGCAGATCGAGAAACCGCGCGGCGCGCTCGTCGAGACCCAGGGTGCGGATGCCCGCCACGGCCTCCGACTCGCGGATGATCCGTTTCAGGTCCTGCACCTCGGGGATGTCGACGTCCCCCGGATGCTTCCGGGCGAGGAAGGTGTCCAGCCGGCGGCCCAGCTCGGCGACGCGCTGCTCGTCCAGGTGGCGCTCGCGGGCGAGGCGGCGGATGAAGTCGGCGTGCCGCCGTACGTCGTGATCGAACACCGCCAGGTTCCCGCTGGTCATGTAGGCGACGGTGATCGCGTTCTCGTTGTGCGCCAGCTTGGCGAGGATCCCGCCCATCGAGATCACGTCGTCGTCGGGATGGGGCGAGAAACAGATGATCCGCTGACCGCGGGGGAGCTTGGAGCGTCCCCGGATCTTGGCACCCAGCGCGTTGAAGACCTCGCCGTTGAGCGCGCCGGGGGAGCCGGCCCGCGCCACCAGGGCACTCAGATGATGCTCGGCGTAGTCGCCCTGGGTGAGCTTGAGGACGGCCCGGCCGGTCTGGCGGGAGAGCCAGCAGACCGCCCGCACCACCAGCGCGGGGGTCCACTCCACCGGGCCGAGCAGCCAGGGCGTGGCGATGCGGGTGAGGTTCGCCGCGGCGGCCGCGTCGATGTAGAACGCGGTGGCCGGGTGCCGCTGGAGAAAGGTCGCCGCGACCTCGTGATCCACCTCGCCCTCCACCGTCCGGCGCACGATCTCCGCCTTGTGCTCCCCGGTCGCGAGGATCACGATCTCCCGCGCCTCCAGGATGGTGGCGACGCCCATGGTGATCGCCTCGCGGGGAACGTTCTCCTCGCCGAAGAAGTCCGCGGCGGCGTCCTTCCGGGTCACCAGGTCGAGCGTGATCAGTCGGGTGCGGCTCTCCGGCCCCGAGCCCGGCTCGTTGAAGCCGATGTGCCCGGTGCGGCCCACGCCGAGGAGCTGGAGATCGATCCCGCCGGCCTGGCGGATCGCCTCCTCGTAGGCGCGGCACCACTCCTCGATCTGCTCGCGGGGCAGGTCGCCGCGCGGGACATGCACGTTGGCGGGGTCGATGTCGAGGAGCGAGAAGAGGTTCTCCCACATGAACCGGTGGTAGGAGTGCAGGCTCCCCGGGTCCATCGGGTAGTACTCGTCGAGATTGAAGGTGACGACCCGGGCGAAGCTGAGCCCCTCGTCCCGGTGCATCCGGATGAGCTCGCGGTAGACGCCGACCGGCGTCGACCCGGTGGCGAGCCCCAGGACGGCCCGGCCCGCCTGACGGCGGATCAGCTCCGCGATCCGACGGGCGACGAGTCGTGCGAGCTCGTCCTGGTCGCTGACGAGGACGGTGCGGATCCGCTCGGGACCGGCGCGAGTGTCGGGGTGAGGTGAGGTCATCGCCTCCCGTAGAATGTTCCGGGCCGGCCCAATCCGCAATTCGCCGGGTGGCCGGTCCGGGCTACTCGACCATCGTCATCGCCGGCGCGCCGTAGGTGAGCGTCGCCGTCGAGGCGCCGCCGCGGGCATCGCTCCCGTAGAACGCGGCCTGGCAGTCGAGCGTGACGGTCCCGCCGCTCGCCGACCGGGTGAAGCCCTGGAGCAGGGCGCCGTGGTCCCACGCCTCGAAGGTGGTACGGCCGTCAAGCGCGGTGCTGAGGAAGTCAGTCGGCTCGGCGGCGTGACCAACCCCACGGCACGCGGGCCCCGAGCTCCGCAGCATGCATCATGGCCTCGGACGCTCCCCCGCCCCGAATCTTCCTGCTCTCCCCCGCCCGCTGCGGCGGCAAGCGGGCCGAGCGGCTGCTCAACCAGCGGGCGACGTTCGAGCTGGCCGCACGCCTCAGGACCCCCGCCGGCGTGACCCTGGGGGAGGCGTTCAGCTTCATGAGCGGGCTCTACTTCCGGGGGAAGCTCGCCTATGCCGGGCGGTTCGCCCGCGCGCCCGCGGGAATTGCGGGCGCGCAGGTGATCACCCCCAACCGTGGCCTGGTGCCGGCGGAGACGCCGGTGGGATCGCGCGACCTGCAGGAGTTCGGGACGGTGGACATCCGGGTGGACGACCCGCGGTATCGCGGACCGGTCGATCGCGACCTGGTCCGACTGGCGGCAGAGCCGGCGCTGGAGCTCGTTCTGCTCGGCAGCGTGGCGACCGGGAAGTACGTGGACCTGCTGCTCGAGGCCCTGGGCGAGCGACTCCACTTTCCCCTCGAGTTTTTGGGCCGGGGGGACATGAGCCGCGGCGCGCTGCTGCTCCGGGCGGTGCGCGAGGAGCGGGAACTGGCCTACGCGCGGGTGCTAGGCGCCCGGCTCGCTCGACGGACCGCGAAGCCGGGCGCGTAGTCCCCGGGGGATACTTCAGCCGCCGATGCCGAGCTGCTGCAGCAACGTGGACATGTCGAAGTAGTGACGCTGCAGCTTGGCCTTGCCGCCGGCGATCTCGAAGACGGCGCAGGCCCGGATCTCGATCAGTTTGCCGGTCGCCGCGAACGACCCCTTCTGCGTCTGCAGCGGCCCGGTGTGGGTGCCCCGCCAGGTGACCTCGAGCAGGACGGTGTTCCCGCTCGCCACGACGTTGTCGAAGCTGGCCTTGGAATCGGGTATCGCCTCGGCCCAGCCCTTCCACAGGGCGATCGCCTGGTCGGCTCCCTGCACCTTCCGCCGGGTGCCGATCTCATCATAGATGAAATCCGGCGTCATACTGGCGCGTGCGGCGTTCCAGTCCTTCTGATTGTAGGCGAGCATCGGCGCCTTTGCCGCGTCGATGAGCTGCTGGGGCGAGAGCATGGTGGATTGCGCTGGCATGGATGGCCTCCTTGGTGGCACCCCGAACGGGAACCTCAGGGGGGGGTATGGGTCCGGTCGGTGCAACATGCAAGGCGGTACCGGGTCTGTCGAGCCCGCCAGGGGGGACGGATTCGGCCTTCCATTCCATCGCCATCCGAATCCGCGCCCGGCCGCTGGGATGATCGAAGAAGACCACGTCCTCCAGCGGTCCGGGATCGAGCTTGCGGTATTCGGCGAGCTTGAGGGCGACGAGGGCGAAGCCGTCCGGCTGCCGGGCCGCGTTGAGCCCGAAGATGTCCGCCGCCGCCTCGGTGGTCCGGCTGAAGGTGTTGGTCACTGGGGTGAGCACGAAGAGATAGGTCGAGAAGAGCAGCACCATGAGCGGCAGCCCGGCCACGTCGTCGGGTGAGCGGACACCCCACCGCTCACCCCAGCGAGCCGTCGCCCAGGCGAAACCGTGCCGCAGCAACCCGAAGCCGGCGACGATCAGGAGGGTGAAGAATACGATCGCCTGATAGAGGTGGTGCAGGACGTAGTGGCCCATCTCGTGGCCCATCACCGCCTCGATCTCCGGCAGCGAGGCCCGCCGGAGCAGGTTGTCGTTGAGGGTGATCCGCTGGGTGCCGAGGAGGCCGGAGACGTTGGCGCTGATCCGGGTCGACTGCCGGGAAGCGTCCACCACGTACACCCGGTCCACGGTGATCCCGTTGGCCCGCGCCAGCCGAAGGATCGGGTCGCGGATCCGGGCGTCGGCGAGGAGGGTGTACCGGTTGAAGAGCGGGGCGATGAACACCGGCGCGATCAAGGTGCCGAGGATCACGAACACCACGAGCGTGCCGGCTCCGAGTGCGGGCCAGGTGCGGGGAAACCGGTGCAGCACTCCGTAGAGCGTGGTGACCACGATCCCGCCGAGGACGAGGGACACCGCCAGGCCCACCACCTGGTCCCGCATCCATCCGCCGAACCCCTGGGTCGCGAGGCCGTAGGCGTGCTCCCGTATGAAGCCGCTGTAGACGGTGTACGGAAAGCTCAGGACGCTGGCCGCCAGGGTGAAGGCGACATAATACAGGAAGGTCCGCGCCCAGCGTGAGGACGCTCGCCGTCCGGCCCAATCCCGGAGCCGCCGCGACCAGCCTAGGCCGAGGAACAGCAACATGATGGCGGCGTTCACCAGAAAGTCCCAGAGCAGCAGCCAGCAGCCACCGTCGAAGTAGGCGTCCGACCTGGCCCGTGCGGCGGGCGGGACCGTTGCCAGGTAGGCGGCCGTCGCCGCGGCCGGGTTGAACGGCACCCCGGCGCGGAGTCGCGCGGCGGGCGGAATGGCGGCGGCGGGGATCGAGTCCGGAGCCGCCGATTGAGCGGCCGAGACGAGGGGAAGCGCTCCGGCGAGGATGGCCGCCAGGCCGAGTGATCGGACGCCGCTGAGAAGCCGCACGAGCCACCTCCAGATCGGTCTTGTATGTTGCCGCACGACACCATAGTGTAGGAGCCACACCGAGGCTCCTACGAACAGCTCTTCGGTCAGTGCCCGCCTCCCAGCCGCGATCCTCGTGGTTGACGACGAAGCGCAGGTGCGCCTGCTCGCCTGTCGGCTCCTCGAGGACCACGGCTACCGGACCGTCCAGGCCGGCGATGGGTCCGACGCGCTCGAGCTGCTGGTCGCCGGCGCCGAATCGATCGCCCTCATCTTGACCGATATCCGCATGCCGACGGTGGGCGGCCTGGAGCTCGAGCACATGGTGCGGGCGCGCTGGCCCCATATCGGCGTACTGCTGATGTCGGGAGAGACCACCCAGGAATGGCTCACCCAGGTGGTCCGGGACCGCGCCCTTCACATGCTCCGCAAGCCGTTCACCGCCGAGATGCTGCTGGAGTCGGTGCGGGAGATGCTGGAGCACCGGGACGAGATGGGCGCGTAGCTCAGAGCCGGACGGATCCCACCAGCTCCCGCACCCACCAGGCGTGGGTCCGCTTCCGTTCCAGAGCGGTGCTGAAGCGATACTCGTACTCCGTCAGCCGGATGAACCGCGGCGGTGCGCCGGCAAAGGGGTTCCGGCCCAGCAGCATCAGGACCTCCGGGGTCCCCGCCCGGAGCCGATTCGCCAGGGATTCGAGCCACCCCAGATTCCCCTCAAGGTCCAGCGCCGCGAACCACATCTGCCAGTCGAGTCGCGGGTGATAGGGCGCCACGAACCGGGGCCGGCGGGTGACCACGCCCGGCTTGTAGCGGAATTCGTATTCGGTCCACTGCTCCCCGTCCCGGCTCCCCTCGATGATGATCTCCGGGCGCTCCGTCGTCATCACCCGGAAGAGCCCGTAGCCGTTGAAGGAGCGGAACGGCGCCACCCAGGTCAGCACCCGGTCCGGCCATCCGGGCAGGAACCCCAGCCCTCGAGCGCGGGGAAGGGTGGTGTCGATCTCGCGCCCGAGGCTCAGGAGGCTCAAGACCAGGAACGCGGGGCCGACAGCCCGGAGGGTCGCCCGCCGGGCCGGTGACTCGGCCCGGCCGACGGTCAGCCGGATCGGGAGTACCCGCCCGAGCAGCCGATCGTCCAGCACCGGCACGCAGAGCACCAGCGCGAGGGCATTGAAGAAGCCGTAGTTGCCGGTGGCGGCGATGCTGAGCTGGAGCAGCGCCAGCGCCCCACACCCGGTGAGGCGGAGCGGTCGCAGTCGGGCCGGCGCGAGGAGGAGCCAGGGAGCCACCAGCTCGATGAAGAGCATCGCGAGGGTCGCGGCGCGATGCACGCCACCGGGCAACTGGTGGGCGTACCACGCCGTCCAGGGCGGCAGCGGCTGGGTCTCGAAATGGTAGTCCAGCGCGGTGGCGTGGCGCCAGGCCGGGTCGCCGCTCAGCAGCTTGGTGAGACCCGACAGGAACATCAGCTTGAACGACAGCAGGACCAGGAGCCAGCGCGCGACCTCGGAGGGCGCGCGCTCCCGCCGTCGCGGCCGCCATTGGGCCGGCGCCCAGAGCAGGGCCAGGAGTCCGGCCTCCAGCAGCAGGACGTCCCACTGGAAGGAGAGGAAGTCCTGGCCCACCACCGAGAGCGACAGATAGAGCACCCAGAGCACCAGCAGCAGCACCATCGGCGCGAATCCGAGGACCAGGAGGAGCGACAGCAGCGCCCCGCTCCAGGTGACCAGCCTGAGTGCCAGGTCACTCTGATCCAGCCAGAAGATCGTCGGCAGGAGGCGGTAGGCGTCGCGCCCGTAGACCGAGTGGGCCCCGGCCAGGAACGGCCGGGCCGGCATGATGCCGTGCTCGCCGACCAGTCCGGTGATCTGTACCGCGAGCGAGGCGAACGCGACCAGATAGACGGCGCCGAGGAGGCGGAGGAAGAGCCAGCGGGAGAGCAGGTAGGTCGGAGGCTCGGGCGGCTCCATGAACCCAACCTAGTCGTGCCCCGCGCTTGCTTCCATGCGGGGATTCCTTAGTATCTTACCAGGCCCGTCTTTTCTCCTCCTCCTCAGCGTCGGTCTAGCCAAGGACGGGATGCGTCTCCTTGCCAGAGCGTGGACTCGGCTTCCCCGGCCGGCGACCTATCTCCTGACGGTGGCGGCGCTGGCGGGCCTGTATTTCGCCGCCGCGCGAGTCGGCCTCCGCTACGCCTCCATCGGACAGAGCGTCTCCCTGGTCTGGCCCCCGACCGGACTGGCCCTCGCGGCGCTGGTTGCACTGGGCTACCGCTACTGGCCGGGCGTGGCCATCGGCGCCTTCCTGGCCAACGCGGCCACACCGGTGCCGCTCGCCGCCGCCGCCGGGATCGCGCTGGGCAACACGCTGGAGGCGCTGCTGGCCGCCGCGCTGCTCCGGCGGGCGGTCGGCGCCAGGCCGCGGCTCGAGTCGATGGCCACCATCCGTACCCTGGCCGCGGCGGCCCCGGTCGGAGCCATCGTCAGCGCCATCGTCGGCGTCTCCGCCCTGACGGTGACGGGTGTGCTGGCCGAGCCGGGCGCGGCATCGGCGGTGGCGGTGTGGTGGACCGGCGACGTGCTGGGAGCGCTGGTCGTGGCGCCGTTCCTCTTCGCCTGGACGATCAACGGCCATGCCCGGCGCGGCGCCCGCGGCGTGCTCGAGATCATCCTCCTCTGTCTCGGCACGGCGGCCGCGGCCGAGCTCGGGCTGACGCGATACACCAGCGTTCCGATGCTCCACCAGGTCGACTACCTCTACCTGCTTTTCCCCTTCGTGATCTGGGCGGCGGTCCGCTTCGGGGCGCGGGGCGCGTCGCTCATGACGCTCATCATCTCGGTGGTCGCGGTGTGGCACACCACCCACGGCAACGGCCCCTTCATCGCCGCCACCGGAGCGGGGACCCTCGTTGCCGCGGCCTGCTACCTGGCGGCGGTCGCGGTCACCGGCCTCACGCTCGCCGCCGCGGTCGCGCACGAGCGCGAGACCGCCACCAGGACGCTGGAGCAGCGGGAGCAGCAGCTCCGGGTGGCGCTGGACGCCGCGCGCATGGGGATCTGGTCCTGGTCGACCGCGGACAACCGCCTGACCTGGGATGATACGCTGCGCCTGCTCTATGGCCTGACGCCGGCCGAGGAGGTGGCCGGCTACGACGACTTCCTCAACCGGGTGCACCCGGAGGATCGCCAATTCGTGCACGCCAGGGTGCGGCACGCGCTGGAGGAAGGCGGCAGCCTGGACTACGAATTCCGCATCGTTCTGCCGGACGGTAGCGTCCGCTGGCTCGCTGACAAGGGACGGGTGGTTCCGGGAGAAGGGGGAAAGCCCCTGGGCATGACCGGCGTGTGCATGGACGTCACTCAGCGGCGGGCCACCGAGGAGCAGCTCCGACAGGCGCACCGCATGGAGTCGATCGGCCGGCTGGCCGGCGGGGTGGCCCACGAGGCCAACAACCAGATGAGCGTGGTCATCGGCGCCACCGACTTCATCCTGCGGCGGTCGGACCTGCCGCCGGTGGTCCGGAGCGACGTGGAGTCGGTCCGCAGCGCGGCCGAGCGGACCGCCACGGTGACGGCCCAGCTCCTGGCCTTCAGCCGGCGGCAGGTGCTCAAGCCCCAGGTGCTGGACCTCAACGCCCTGCTGCAGCGGTTCGAGCCCGTGCTCCGACGGATGATGGGGGAGGACTGTTCGGTCACCTTGCGGCTGGGCGACAGCATCGGCTCGTTGAAGGCCGACCCGGGCCAGCTCGAGCAGGTGCTGATCAACCTGGCGCTCAACGCGCGCGACGCCATGCCGCGGGGAGGCGAGCTCACCATCGAGACGTTGGCTGCCGAGCTCAGCCGGGGCACGTCCCCGATCATTCAGGGCGTCGCCGTCCGGCCCGGGAGTTACGCCGTGCTGGCCGTGAGCGACACCGGTCACGGGATGGATCAGGCCACCATGATCCACATCTTCGACCCGTTCTTCACCACCAAGGAGGTGGGCCAGGGCACCGGCCTGGGGCTCTCGACGGTGTACGGAATCGTGAAGCAGTCGGACGGATACATCTGGGCCTACAGCGAGCCGGGCCGGGGGGCGACGTTCAAGATCTACCTGCCCGCCACCTCCGAGTCTCCCACCCAACTCCCCCGCCCGAGCGGCGGGGTGCCGGCACCGGCCAGCGGCGAGCTGATCCTGGTGGTGGAGGACGAAGAGTCGGTGCGCCGCACCGCCGCCCGCGGACTGGCGGAGTCCGGGTACCGGGTGCTGGAGGCGGACAGCGGGCGCCGAGCGCTCGAGCTGGTGACGCAGAGCCCCGACCGGATTGCCCTGCTGCTGACCGATGTCGTCATGCCCGGCATGAGCGGGCGGGAGCTGGCTGCCGCCGTCGGCGAGCTGATCCCCGGGATCCCGGTGCTCTTCACCTCGGGGTACACCGACAGCGACATCATGCGGCGGGGCCTGCTGGAGCCGGGTGCGGCCTTCCTCCCCAAGCCCTTCACGGTGGCGGCACTGGTACGCGCGGTGCGGGAGCGCATGGACGCCGTGGAGAGCGCCCGCTTATAATCCAGCACGGATCTCCGGACCACAGCGCTTCCCGCAGCCACAGAGCAGTGCATGGTGCAGCCAGCCCCGCCGGTGGCGCCGCGGTCCGCGCCGCCTGCGGTCGATCGCTTCGCCGCGATCAGCCGAATCCGACGACTCCCGATCGTGGCCGCCCTGGTCGCGATCGCCTTCGGCGTCGCCGTGGTGCAGAGCTACGTCTTCGGGGTCGGGCCGCTGGTCCCGCTGGCTCCGTTTCTCCCCTCGACTCAGCCGCTGGTCGCGGTGCTCTTCGTCCTCACGGGGGTGAGTCTCCTCTCCCTCCGCACCGGCCTGGTCCGCCTCCAGCTCATCGGCGCATGGCTGGCGACGGTGCTGGCGGGAGCGGTGGTGGCGGAGTATGTGCTGCGGCTGAACCTGGGGGTCGACCAGTTGCTCTTCCCCGACGCCGTGGCCGCCCTCTCGCCGGTCTTCCCCGGTCGCCCGGCGCCGACCGTCGGCGCCGCCTTCCTCCTGCTCGGCCTCGCCCTGCTGACCTCCGGCCCCCGGCGGAAGGCGGAGCCCCGGCGCTGGCACACGGCCGTCGTGATCGGCGCCGTCATCCTGCCCGTCATGCCGATCGTGGGGCATCTGCTGGGCGTCGCCGAGCTGTACGCCTTGACCCCGGGAATTGGGACCGCGCTGCACACGGCGCTGGTCCTTCTGCTGATCGGGGCCGGGGTCATGGCGGCGACTCACGAATCGGCCGTCCTCAACCTCCTGGTGGGCCCCGATCCCGGCACCGTGCTCCTCCGGCGCTTCCTTCCGCTGGCGGTGCTGCTGCCGCTGCTGTTCGCCGCCGGCAGCGTGCTGGCCTCCCGGCTCGGGCTGTACGAGGCCCACATCGGGATGATTCTCTACGTCTCCGCCTGGAATGCGATGTTCGTCGGCGTGGCGTACTGGATGGCGGCGGTGACCCGCCGGGCCGACGCCGAGCGCCGCGCGGCCGACCGGGCGCAGGCGGAGCTGGCCCTGCGGGACCGGCTGCTCCAGGCGGAGATGGCGGCCGCCGAAGCGGCCCGGGAGAGCGAGCGCCGGACCCGCGAGCTGCTCGACGTCCTGAGCCACGCTCCGGTGTTCGCCCGCGGGCGCGAAGGCCGGATCCGGTTCTGGAGCGCGGGAGCCGAGCAGCTCTACGGCTGGTCCGCCGACCAGGCGAGCCGATCGCTCGCGCGCGATCTGCTCCGCACCGAGCTGCCGGTCACCGAGGCGGAGGCGGAAGCCGCGCTGCTCAACGCGGGCGAGTGGCACGGCGAGCTCATCCGGCGCGCCCGGGACGGCGCCAGGGTCCAGGTCGCCAGCCACTGGATTCTGCACCGCGACCAGGACGGCGTCCCCGACGCGGTGATCGAAGTCGACAACGACGTCACCGAGCAGCGACGGGTGGAGGAGGCGCTCCGCCGGGGCGAGGCCCGCTACCGCGCCCTGGTGGCCGCGACGGCCCAGATCGTCTGGACCGCGTCGGCCGACGGGAAACGACCGCTCGACCTGAGCCAGTGGGAGGCGTTCACCGGGCAGAGCGTCGCCGAGGCCGAGTGGGGCGGCTGGCTCCGGGCGATCCACCCGGACGACCGCACCGAAGCCACCCGCCAGTGGAATCGGGCCGTGCGCACCCGCACCCCACTCCTGGCCGAGCACCGGCTCCGCCGCCGCGACGGTGAGTACCGGCACATGGAGATCCGCGCGGTCCCGGTGGTGGACGCCCAGGGCGCGGTGCGCGAGTGGGTCGGCGCCCACGCCGACATCACCGAGCGGGTCAAGGCGCAGGAGCAGTTGGGCCAGGCGCAGAAGCTCCAGGCGGTGGGCACCCTCGCCGGCGGCGTGGCCCACGAGGTCAACAATCAGCTGATGGCGGTGCTGGGCTTCGGCGACTTCGTCCTCAAGGAGCTGGGACCCGGCCATCCGCAGGTGGGCGACGTCGAGGAGATGATCCGGGGCGCCACCCGCGCGGCCAAGGTGGCGCAGCAGCTCCTCACCTTCAGCCGCCGGCAGGTGAGCCAGACCCTGCTGCTGGACGTGCACGCCGCCATCCAGGCGCTGGCGCCGGTGCTGAAGCGCCTGCTCGGCGCCGACAAGAGCCTGGTGATCCTGCCGCGCCGCACCCAGCACCGGGTGCTGGCCGATCCCACCCAGGTGGACCAGGTGCTCATCAATCTCGCCGCCAACGCGCGCGACGCCATGGGCACGGGAGGCACCCTCTCCCTCGGCATCGACGCCGTGCTGCTGGACGAGGGCTATGCCCGGGCCCACAGCGTGGGCCGGCTCATCCCCGGAGCCTACGTGCGGCTCACCGTCTCGGACACCGGCACTGGGATGGATCGCGAGACACTGGCCAAGATCTTCGAGCCGTTCTTCACCACCAAACCGGTCGGCTCGGGCACCGGCCTGGGACTCTCGACGGTCTACGGCATCGTGAAGCAGCATGACGGATTCATCTGGGCGTACAGCGAGCCCGGGCTGGGCACCGCGATCAAGGTCTACCTGCCGGTGGCACGGAGCGAGGCGCCCACCGAGCCGAAGCCCAAGCCTGAGCCACACGGCGAGTGGCTGCCGCAGCTGGAGCCGGCGCTGGTGCTGGTGGTGGAGGACGAGCCGTCGGTCCGGAGCATGGTGCGGCGCTCGCTGGAGGCAGCGGGCCTGACCGTGCTCGAGGCGGAGAACGGCAGACAGGCGCTCGAGCTCGTCGCCACCCAGGAGGAGACGCCCAAGCTGGTGCTGACCGACATCATCATGCCGGGACTCAACGGCCGGGAGCTGAGCGAGGCGCTGGCGCTCACTCAGCCCGGCGTGCCGGTCCTCTTCATGTCGGGGTACACCGGCGACGACGTGCTGGCCCGCAGCCTGCTGCCCCCGACGGCTCCATTCATTCAGAAGCCGTTCGCGCCGGAGGAGCTGGTGGCGAGGGTGCGCTCGCTGTTGGCGGGCGGGGCCGTCGCGCGGCACTGATCGCGATGACCCAATCCGTAGTGCAGGGTCTCGCCCAGAGTCATGGCGACCCGCTGGCTCCGGTGCTGCTCGCCCTCGCGCTGCTCCTCGCGGCGGCGAAGTTCGGCGGCGACCTGGCCGAGCGCGCCGGCCAGCCCGCGGTGCTGGGCGAGCTGCTGGCGGGCGTGCTCATCGGCAACGCGCACCTGCTGGGCGTGCCCTGGTTTCGCTCGCTGGGGACCGACGCCACCGTCGACATCCTCGCCCGGCTGGGCGTGGTCATCCTCCTCTTCGAAGTCGGGCTCGAGTCCACCGTGGGCGACATGCTCAAGGTGGGCGTCCGGTCGCTGATCGTGGCCGTACTCGGTGTCATCGCCCCGGGGGCCCTCGGCTGGTGGCTCGGGGCGCTGCTGCTCCCCGACCGCAGCGTCTACGTCCACGCCTTCCTCGGGGCCACGCTCACCGCCACCAGCGTCGGGATCACCGCCCGGGTGCTCAAGGATCTCGGGGCCGCCAACACCCGGGAGGCTCGCATCATCCTGGGCGCGGCGGTGATCGACGACGTGCTCGGCCTGGTGGTGCTGGCAGTGGTCGCGAGCGTGCTCACCGCGGCCGACCTGGGACGCACGCCATCCTACCTCGACACCGCCCTGGTGTTCGCCAAGGCGATCGGCTTCCTGGTCGGCGCCATCGGGCTCGGCGTGGTGCTGTCCCCCTGGTACTTCGCCGGCGCGGCCCGCCTCCGCGGGCGCGGGGTGCTGGTGACCACGGCGCTGGTGCTCTGCTTCGGGCTGGCCTATCTGGCCTCGGTCATCGGCCTGGCGCCAATCGTGGGCGCGTACGCCGCGGGCCTGGTGCTGGAGGAGGCGCACGCCCACCGCTTCGCCAGCAAGGGGGAGCCGCCCATCGCGGACCTGGTCCGCCCCCTCGTCTCGATCTTCGCGCCGATCTTCTTCGTGGTGATGGGCGTCAGGGTCGACCTCGCCGCCCTGGCGAACCCCTCGGTGCTGGCGCTCGCCGGCGTGCTCACCCTGGTGGCGATCATCGGCAAGCAGGTCTGCGCCCTCGGCGCGTGGCGCAGCACGCTGGACGGCCTGACCATCGGTATCGGGATGATCCCGCGGGGCGAGGTGGGTCTCATCTTCGCCAACCTGGGGCTCGGTCTCGCGGTCCACCGGGAGCGGATCATGGACCAGGGGACGTTCTCCGCCGTGGTCCTCATGGTGATGGCCACGACCCTGGTCACGCCGCCGGCGCTCAAATGGAGCATCGGGCGCAGGAGGTCGGCCGCCGTGCGGGACGCGTAGCGAGGGACCGCTCTTGTGGCAGCTTCCGGGGACGCGCTATGTTGGCCGGCATGGATGGCATGACCCCGTCGCGCCGGCGGTTCCTCTCCCGGGTCTCGATCGCGCTCTCCGCCGCGGTCGCCGCGGTCGTCGGCGTACCGGTGGTGGGGTTCCTGCTGTCGCCGCTCACCCGCAAGGTCCCCCGCCAGTGGCGCGCCGTGGGCCAGGCCGAGTCGTTCAAGGTGGGCGAGACCGTGAGCGTCACCTTCGACGACGCATCTCCCCTTCCCTGGTCCGGCGTCACCGCCCGGACCGCGGCGTGGCTCCGGCGCGACGACGCCGAGACTTTCACCGCGTTCGCGGTGAACTGCACCCATCTCGGCTGCCCGGTGCGGTGGCTCGCCGACGCCGGGCTCTTCCTCTGCCCCTGCCACGGCGGCGTCTACAACGGCGACGGCTCGGTGGCGGCGGGCCCGCCCCCCAGGCCACTCCCCCGCTATCCGGTGCGGGTGCGGCAGGGCCGGGTCGAGATCCTCACCAGCCCGCTCCCCATCGCGTGAGGCCGACGTGATCCGGCGCGTCCTCGCCTGGCTGGACGACCGCAGCGGGCTGGTCACCTGGATCAA
>JBBSHB010000062.1:0-16351 GCA_038253515.1 Gemmatimonadales bacterium
CAGGCCCGGCTTCGCTTCTTCGACCTCGAACGCGATGTTCAGTCGTTTCAGGTCGTGAATTGCGTTCCTCACGGCGGGATCTCGAGTCATTTGGTCCAGGGCATGAGCTCCAGCCCCAGTGGACCTTTAGACGGGGAGAACGGGGGTGCATGCGCCTGAATGAGAACCGGAGGCTTCTCCACCGTGGGTGTCTCGGACGTGAGCATCTCGCTCGCCGCCGGATATTCGCGGTACGCAGGTGGCGGTGAAGGCGGAGTCGCCGCCACTGCGGGCGACTCCTGCTCCGACTCGGGGGTGTCTCCGGGCGCCTCACGAACGTAAAAGCTGATCTTGGCTGCGATTCCTGCGGCCGCGTTTTGTTTTACCTTGAAGACGACACCTTCTGCACTCGAATCGGTCTCGGTCGTGATCGTGAGAAAGCCCTGAAAGGCCCCGCACCGGGAGTTCGCGTTCCATCGAGCCGTGCGGCTGGGCTGGTCCCACGCGCGGGTGACGACGGGCGTGCTCGTGGTGAATCTGCTGCTCGCGGGCATCGCACTGGTGAGCCTCGCCAGACCGTCCCTGCTCCTCTCGATGGTGGGCCTCGGCACCCTGTTCCTCACCGGCCTCTATCTCTGGCTCGAGCGGCGGCTGCCGATGGCAAGCGCGCCGTACGTCAACCCGGGATTCGAGGCCGCCGTCCCGGGTCACCAGGCGCGGTCGAGCGACGCGGGCTCGCGTCCGTTCCGACATCGTTATTCTGATCCCCACGCACCCCGCGTGGATCCTCGTGGGCTTCCCAGAGCCGAGTCGGACTCCGCGACACCGGCATTCCACCAAGCCTCCGCGAGCGCGACGCGCAAGTAACTGGGGCATCAAGGTTTGCGCCGCGGGACCCGATTTGCCGGCGAACCGGATACAACAAGCTCCCCGCCTTCCCTCTTGCCCTGTCCCCCCCGAGCCCGCTAGAGTTGTTTGTCCCGCCCGCCACACCGTTTGTCCACAGCAGCCTCCCGCACAGTCTTCGGAGCTGGTCGGAGGACGCACGGATGCCGCTGCACGCAGCCTATACGCCGTCGCTGGTGGTCCTCTCGGTGCTGATCGCGAGCGCCGCGTCCTATACCGCGCTCGATCTGGCGGAGCGGGTCACCGCGGCGCGCGGCCGCGAGCGCCTGGCCTGGCTCGCCGGCGGTTCGCTGGCCATGGGAGTGGGCATCTGGAGCATGCACTTCGTGGGCATGCTCGCGTTCCATCTGCCCGTCCCCATCGGCTACGAGGTCGGCCGGGTGCTGCTGTCGGTGCTGGTGGCGGTCGCGGCCTCGGCGCTGGCGCTGGTCGTGGTCAGTCGCCCGCGCGTGGGCCTGCCCGCGCTGGCGCTGGGCGCGCTCTGCATGGGGCCGGCGATCGCGGGAATGCACTACATCGGAATGGCCGCGCTCAACGTCCCCGCGTCGATGCGCTTCGACCCCACCCTGGTGGCGGCCTCGGTGGCCATCGCGATCGCCGCCTCGTTCGTCGGCCTGGCGCTGGCCTACCATTTCCGCCTGGACGAGAGCGGCGGCGGGGTCGCCCGCCGGTTGGGGAGCGGACTGATCATGGGACTGGCGATTGCCGGCATGCACTACACCGGGATGGCGGCCGCCAATTTCAGCACGCCCGGGCGAACCGGTGCCTCGCTGGGCGGCGTCCTCGCCAGCGGCCAGCTCGCCATCGGAGTGGCCCTGGGCGCGCTGTTGATTCTCGCCCTCGGACTCCTCGGCGCGACGGTCGACCGCTGGCTGCGCCAGCGCGCCGAGCTGGCCGAGCGGCGGCAGCAGTCCCAGAAACTCGAGGCGATCGGTCAACTGGCGGGCGGGATCGCGCATGACTTCAACAACCTCTTGACCGCGATCCTGGGGAACGCCGCCTTCGTGCTCGCGTCGACCGCACCGGACGATCCGCGGCACGCCGACATCCGCGAGATCGAGCGCGCCGCGACCCGCGCCGCCGAGCTCACCCACCAGCTCCTCGCCTTCGGCCGGAAGCAGGTCCTGAGGCCCACGCCACTCGACCTCAACGCCACGCTGGCGCACACCATGCGGATGCTCACCCGGCTGGTCGGGGAGCACATCGACATCACGGTGGTGCCCGAGCAGGCCCTCTGGGAGGTCCAGGCGGATCCGGCCCAGCTTGAGCAGGTGATCGTCAACCTGGTGGTGAACGCGCGGGATGCCATGCCGGACGGTGGGAAGCTCACCATCGAGACCCAGAACGTCACGCTCCAGCCGGGCTCCACCAGCCAGCACATCGGCGCGCCGGCCGGTGATTACGTGCTGATCGCCTTCACCGACACCGGGATCGGCATGGATCCGGCCACCCAAGATCGGATCTTCGAGCCGTTCTTCACCACCAAGGCTCTGGGGAAGGGTACCGGGCTGGGGCTCGCCACGGTGTACGGCATCGTGCGGCAGAGCGGCGGGAGCATCTCGGTCTACAGCGAGCCGAACCGCGGCACCACCTTCAAGGTGTATCTCCCTCGAGTGACCGAATCGGTACCGGCCGCCAGCGAGTCGGTCGGGCCGGCCGCGACCACCAGTGGAACGGAGACGGTCCTGGTGGTGGAAGACGAAGAGGCGGTGCGCCAGCTCGCCGCTCGCACGCTGTTCGTGCGGGGCTATACGCCACTGGTGGCCAACACCGGGGAAGAGGCGCTCAGGTTGAGCAAGCAGTACCCGGGATCGATCCACCTGCTCCTCACCGACGTGGTCCTGCCCCGGATGAGCGGGTCCAGACTGGCGGAGTCTCTGTCGGCGACTCGGCCCGACATCCGGGTGCTCTACATGTCGGGCTTCGCCGAGAACGCGATCATCCACCATGGTGTGCTCCAGCCCGGCACCGATTTCATCCAGAAGCCGTTCACGCCACATGCGCTGGCGGTCAAGCTGCGGGAGATTTTCGCGGGGACTCCGACCAGGGCATAGACCGTCCGGTACCTCCGCCGTTCTCTGTATCTTCTCTTCTGTTCACATCGTACACAGTTGTACATCGACTGCCGAAGCGTGCACCGCCTCGCGAGTTACCCTCAACATCCGATCCACATCGCTGGTGCATAACCCGAAGAAAATTGAGCGCTTGAATCGATGCGAGCCGACTGTAGATTGACTCGTCCCCATCACCAATCGCCTCAAAGAGCAGGAGGTTCATCATGAGGCGGGAAGCTCGCCTGAAGGTGGAACATGGGCATCTGTATCCGGGGGTCCAACCCGGCGTGTGGGAGTCGGCCTCCGTCCTGGGCGAGAAGGTGCTCGCCTGCCGCCTGCTGCTTCCCAGCAGCGGGTTCGTCCTGAGCGACCGGGCGCTGAACCCCGGTCATTTCGAGTTTCGTGGTGGGTCGGGTCCGAGGATGGTTGCGCCGGAGCGCCTGGTGGAGGATCCGAGGGCGACGGCGGTGGACTCGGCGCTCAGCAGCACTTCCTGAGGATCAGCCGAGCCCGGGGTCCCTGCGACGCCACGCGGCGGCGTGCACCGCGATCCGCCAGCCGTCGAACCCGCGCAACGGCATCAGGTTCAGCAGCATGAACGCGTTGACCAGAAAGATCGACAGCGTGAGCACCAGGACCGGGGGGTCGGGACTCGGCGCCGAGCCCCAGTAGGCCACGACCGCCTTGGCCGCGAGCATGTTGGCGAGGCTCCCCGCCACGGAGATGAAGGGGGCGCGCCACGAGCTTCCGGCACGCCACTCGAATCGCCCGCCACCCGCCGCGGGATCCTGGTAGCCCAGCTCCTCGGCGTCCCGGTCGAGCAGTCGGACTTCCCCGTGCAGGGGGAGGAGCGCCAGGCGGACCCGGCAGCGCCCGATCGTGCCTTCCCAGAGAAGCGGTCCCTGCCCGAGCGAGATGCTCCACACCCTGACCCCGAGCATCCGGGCCATGAGCGCATGCGCCAACTCGTGGAGCAGCAGCGCCATCCACGCCGCCATGAAGACCAGGATGAGCACCCGGAGCCCGAACGGCAGGTGCCAGTACCACCAGCTCGCCATCCCCACCAGCCAGGGCGTGTCCACGTTTCCCATCGATCCCCTCCGCGCTCGCCGACACCGTTCCGGTCCTGACATTCGGCCGCCCGCTCACTCAATAGTACTAGACGTTCGAGAACCACGCACTTCCCCGAAGCACACCGGGAGCGTGAGGAGGATTACCGCCGGCCTCACATCGTGAGCACCACCTTCTCGCAGTTGTCCCGCTTGTTCAGGAACATGTCGAACCCTCGCGGCGCGTCGTCCAGCGTCATGCGGTGGGTGACCACGAAGCTGGGGTCGATCTCTCCCCGCTCGATCCGCTCCAGCAGGGGCCGCATGTAACGCTGCACGTGGCACTGCCCGGATCTGATGGTGAGCGAGCGATTGACCACCGCCCCCATCGGGAACTTGTCGATGACTCGACGACCTCGCCCATGAACTCGTGCCCCAGGACGTCGCCCTTCTCCATGGTGGGCACGAATCCGTTGTAGAGGTGCAGGTCGGACCCGCAGATCGCCGTGGAGGTGATGCGGACGATGGCGTCACGAGTGTTGAGGATCTTGGGGTCGGGCACCTCCTCGACCCGCACCTTCCTCTTGTCGATCCAGCAGTTGGCTTTCATCGGTTCTCCTCGCTGTGTCGCAGCCTCCCGTCACAGCAGTTCGGCGGATGGTCTCGCGGGGTGGGCGCCTCGGTGCACGCTGGAGTCCGAGTGGACCACCTCACCCGTTTCCAGCACCTGCTTGAGGCGGCGTAAATCGCTGTCGACCTGCTGGCCCGGCTCCTCGCCGAAGAGCTTGGCGATGGCGCCGCCGATCACGCCTCCGGGCGGCTCGTACCTCAATCCGACTCGAATCTCGGTGCCTCTCCCCCCGGGCGCGCCGGTGAATTGCACCGTGCCCGAGTGGGTCACCTCCGCGTCCTCGGCCACCCGCCAGCTGATCGATTCGTTCGGCCGGTCCTCGATGATCTCGGCCTCCCATTCGACGGTGCGCCCGGCCGGCGCCTTCGCCTTCCACCGCGACCGGCGGTCGCTGAGCACCTGCACCGACTCGAGATGCTCCATGAACTGAGGGAGATTCTGGAGATCGCGCCAGAAGGCGTACACCTCCTCGGGGCTGCGGTTGACCGTGATCGCCTTGTTCACGTCGACCGCGCGACGTCTTCCCGGTCGGGCAGCTCCGGCGGCGGAACGGCGGAGCTCCCGCCCGGTGACCATGTCCAGCAGGGTGAGCCCGGCCACGGCGGCGGTCGCCGCCGCGACTCGCCCCCGCTTCGAGTCATCCGACCTCAAGGCGGAGCCCAAGAGTGCCAGGTCCATGACGTCGCCTCCCACTCGACTCCAGAGCCAGGGGGCCGACCGGGGGCGGGTCAGGATCCCCACGCCACTCACCAGCTCCCGAACGCCGAGGGCGACCATGGTCCGGTGAAGACGGTCATCGTCCCTGACGCCGATCATCCTGGCGAGGGCGCGAGGCGCCGCGATCTCGGCCACCCCCAGTCCGACACTGAGCCATCCCAGGCCGCGGGCGAGGCGCTCCGAACCAGTCGATGCTTCGCCTCTCCTCTCGTTGCCCATGTCACGGTCCTGCATCTCCGTGCGGGCGTCTGCCCGTCGCCGCCGTTCCACGGCCGGCGCGGCATCCGCTTTCATGTCCTGTGTTGCTGCTGTCTCCTGCGTTGCTCCTGTCATCGGGTCCTCGGAATCGTCGAGATTGTTAGTGCACGCCCTCCGGGCGCCCATACGATATCACGTCATCGTGAGCGATCTCCCGGGCGAGCGGAGTCGTAGTAGTCGGATTGAGAGGTCCAGCGTGCGGTGGTTCACCCTACTCCGCCGAAGTGCCCGTACCACAGGGAGGAGACACATAGGGGCAGTCGCCACGGGCGGTCCGTGAGCGCGGTCACCGGAAGGTGACTCGGGAACGGTTGTGCGGAGGAGCTGGGGAGAGCTAGGTGGTGGGATCGCTGGCGTGAAGCTCGTCGCCCCGGGACTCGTCGGGGAACACCAGCGACCGGCCGTGATCCCATTCGACGACCCACGAAGGGGCGGTGACACTCTCCACTCGGCGGACCTGGGCCAGGGTGCTCCCCCGATCCTGCAGCAGGCGGACGAACTTGCGAACCTGGCGGGGCCAGGAGTCGCGATCGGTCGAGTGACCCGACCGGCGCCGCTTGCCCCGCTGCCACAGGTAGGCGCCGGCCGAGAGGCCGGCGATGGCCAGTACGGCCAGTCGACGAAGCGAAGGGCGCTTAGGCATGGAGGGTCTGCGCGCTGTGACCGAGGGGAGGGCGTCTTCAATCATAGCGAGAAGGGCGATTCTTCGCCTGGGCTATTTCTCGTCGGGCCCCCGAGTCCGGCGGTACAGCGCCAGCAGCATGCCGCCCAAGTTGGCCGCCGCGCCGGCGGCGCCCACCACGATCAGCCCGGTCGCGATATGTCGAAGGATGGTCAGCCGGTGAATGTCCACGATGACCAGCAGGATCTTGGTGCTCAGCAAGGTGGCCGCGGCGGAGAAACAGAGCAACTGCGCCAGCAGCAGCGGACGGTAGCCCAGCCCGGCGTAGAGCCAGTAGAACGCGAAGACCACGAGCAGCCACGCCAGGAGGCCGGTCTGCGAGCTGTTCCCCAGGGGTAGCTCCCCCAGCAGCGGCACCACCACCAGGCCCAACGCGGCCAGCATGGCGAGCAATCGGAGTGCCGCCCGGCGGAGCTCCCGGACGGTGGCTTCCTCAGCGGTGTGCGCTACCGTCGTTCCGGCCATGCTCGGATTCCCGCGTTGCGGACCATGTCACCACTAACCAAACCCGGCCGGTCCCGCAAGGGTAGGGTGAGCGGCCACTACCGCCCGGCAGCCCTCCCGGGTGTTATCGTAGGGCGGCTTCAACGCGCTGGGTATGTCCATGGGAAGGGATGCGGCTTTCGGCCGCGAGCGCCAGGCTCGCCTCAAGGAGGAGTACGCCGCGGCCTACCAGGGCATTGCCCCGGGAGTCTGGCAACCGGCCTGGCTCCTGGCAGAGCAGCTCGAGAACTTGCCGATAGGGAGCCTTGCCGCCTCGACCGAGCGACGGTGCGATCCACGCCACTTCGAGTTCCGGGGCGGCCGGGGGCGTCCCCCGGAGCTCAGGGGATTCCGGACCCGCGTGTCTGATCAGGTGGATTAGGCTCGCGGCCGCCGGGCCCGTGCAAGGCGCCGGGACGGCAATCAGCGATGGGTCCGGAGGGTACTGTCCGCCGGCGCCAGGTGGTCTGCGGTCCACGGCTCCACTTTGTACACCGTCCTGGTCGTATCGGGCCGCAGCCAGAATCCCGCGGCCGTGGAGTCGAAGAGCAGGGTGAGAAGCGGCGTGCCATCCGGCCGGCGCAGGCGGACACGCCGATCCGGGCGCTCGAAATGTGCCGAGTCGGCCTGTGCGTCCGACGCGAATCCCGCGGCCTCGATCGCGCGGTAGCTTCCGAGCAGCGCGGCCACTGCCCCCGAGTCGGCGGCGGCGCCCGAGGCGAAGCTCCAACGGCCGCCGGTCCGGCGCAGTGTGTAGCTGTGAGCCCCGCGAGAGACGTCGACGGCCGCGACGCTCTCCGCGGGGACCCCGCCGATGCGCCGGTCCCGCCACTCGGCGCCGCTCCGATCCAGTGCGGCCGGAACCCCCCCCCGCACCAGGTAGCTGACATCCTGGCCGGTGCGGCGCAGGTAGATGCCGCCCAGGTCGGGGGTTCGATGACCTACGACGAAGTCGGCCACCATACGGCCCTTGCCGAAGATCCGCACCCGAGTGCCCCCGACGCTATCCACACCCAATCCCGCGTGCGAGGCCCGTCGCTCCGCCACCAGCTCACTCGGGGGAGCGGTATCGGCCAGTGCGGCGAAGAGGTCGCCCACCGCCGCGCTCGATGCGGGATGGCCGTTGGCCGTCCAGACCGTGTCCCGGCGCAGCAGGACCACCGTGTCGCCCGGCCGCGCGATACGCACGCTGTCCACCGCCGCCCGGGTGATGGAGGGGAAGGTGAACCGGTCCGCCGCGGCTGGAGCGGACTCGCGGTGCCGGGCCAGCGCCGCGGCGCCCCAGAGGAGGAGCAACACCCCGAAGAGGATGGCGATCCGGGCCAGTTGGCGGGCGCTCACGGGGCTGCCTCGGAGATCGGCACCAGGGGACGGTACGGCTGCCGGGTCCGTCGCCGCCGTCGGATCAGATGGCCCACGCCCACGGCCGCGACCAGCAAGGGAAGTCCGATCAGGTTCAGATATTTCGCCCCCTCCCGCTGGGTGGCAGTGGCGAAGACCAGAGGTACCGGGCGACGATCCTTCGAGCGGATCGCGATGAGTCCCTCATCCTGAGCCAGCCAATCGATGGCATTGAGGGTGAAGGCGAGGTTCTCCGGTGCCGAGCTCACGAAGCGATCGGTGGCGAAATCGACGCTGCCGACCACGACAGCCCGCCCCTTCGTCCGCCCCGGCGGAGAGGCCAGAACCGCCAGCAGCCGCCGACTCAAGCCGGACTGCGGGAAATCCTGCCGGGGCTCGATGGATGTGCTGTTGGTGTAGACGCCCGCGGCCGTGCTGGAGAGGAGCAGGGGAGTGACGCTCCCCTTGGGCGCGCCGGTGGTATCCACCGTGCTGGCCCAGGTGAGGACCACCGCCCCCAGATCCTGGTTGACGGTCGAGAGCCGAGTGCTTTGAGCCCGGATGAAGAACGGGTAGACCTGGAGCACCCGACCGAAGTCGCTGGGTACCGGGATCGCCTCGTTGGCCACCAGGTCATAGGTCAGGTCCTGCCGGATCGCGAGGCCGAATCGCTTGAGCAGGGCGTTCCAGGCCACCGGGCGGGGGCGGGCCGACGGTGGGTCCTGGGAGACTTCCATTCCGCCGCTGAGGACCAGCAGGCTCCCGCCCTGGTCCAGGAACCGCTCCAGCCGGGCGAGCTGCGCCGGGGGAAGGGAATCCGGCGTGCCGGCGAGCACCAGCGCGATGACGCCGGCTGCCGGCTGGGTCGAGTCCGCCAGGCTGAGCGTACGGACGTCATACGATTTGGAGAGCTGCTCCTGAAGCTGCTGGAAAGTCGTCTCCGGTCCCGGGGCCGCGGTCACCAGGCCGATGGCCGGCTTGTGCTGCCGGGTGAGGTTCCGGATGGAGGAGATGAGTCGATACTCCAAATCGTCGGTGCGCTGGACGAACGGCACCGTCTCGGTCTGAGAGCCGTGCTGGATCGCCAGCCCGAGATATCCCTGCTTCACCTGCAGCTCCGACTGCCCGATGACGTTGAACTGCACCGGTTGGATCCCCGCCGATTCGGCTTCCCGCCGGACCGCTTCGTCGCTCGAGGGGTCTCGCTCCACGATCCGGATCCGGCCCCGCCCCGCCGTCCGCATATCCCGGAGCATGTCGTCCACGTCGCGCTTCATCAAGGCGACCTCGGTCGGGAGCTCCGGCGTGGCGTAGAGCTTGATCGTCACCAGGTCGTCCAGGCCTCCGAGGATCTTGCGCGTCGCCGGCGAGAGGGTGTAGGCCTTGCCGGGCGAGAGGTCCAGGCGGCCGCCGATGTAGCTCCCCAGCAGGTTCACCACCACCAGCGAAGCGACCAGCACCCCGACACCCGCCCGGAGCCGGCGGCGGGTGCCCCCGCCCGGGGCAAGCTTCCGCCCCAGCAGGGCACCGTACGCCAGCGAGAGGAACACTCCCGCCAACGAGAGGAAGTAGACCACATCCCGGAGATCGACCACCCCCCGGCCCAGGCTCTCGAAGTGGGAGAGCACCCCGATTCGTGCCGCCACCGCGCCGATTCCCGGGGGCAACCCGACGATCAGCGGATTGAGTCCCAGCAGGACCAGCAGGAACATCAGGCCGGCCGCCAGGATGAACGCCGTGATCTGGCTTCGGGTGAGGCTCGATGCCCAGACCCCGATGCCGGCGAGTCCCGCCGCCAGGAGCGCGGCCCCGAGGTACTGCGCCAGGACCGTCCCCCACGGCAGCGTCGCGCCGAGCGAGAGGCCGAGCGGGATGGCCAGGCTGAGCGCCAGGGCGGTCCAGAGGAACAGCACCGCGCCGAGATACTTGCCCAACAGCAGCTCCAGCTCGCTGAGCGGCTGGGCGAGCACCACCTCGATCTGCCCGCCGCGGAGGTCTTCCGCGAGCGACCGCATGCTCACGGCGGGAACGAAGAAGAGCAGCTCCCAGGGCAGCAGGTCGAGCATCGGCCGCAGGCTGGCCACCTGCGCCAGGTAGGCCTCCCGGAAGAAGAGGAAGGCGTTGATGGTCAGGAAGATCACCAGCAGCACGTAGCCGGTCGGCAGATCGAACAGCGACTTCAGCTCGCGCCGCGCCACGATCCAGATGCGCGTCATGCGGGCTCCCGGTCGGTCGTAAGCTGACGGAAGAGATCCTCCAGGCTCCCGGCCTCCTGATGCAGCTCGAAGAGGGTCCATCCGCTGGTCTTGGCCAGCTGGAAGATCCGGGGGCGGAGATCCTCCGCCCCGACCGTGATCAGGATGAGCCGGACCCGGCCCTCCTCGGTCTCTCGTCGCTCCACCGCCTGCACGCCCTCCAGCGCCTCCAGCCCCTCGGCGACACTGGTTCCGGCGGCCTCCACGGCGATCCGGGCCCCGCCCTTGGCCCGTGAGAGCAGGTCATCCACCGGGCCATCCGCCACGATCCGGCCTCGGTTGATGATGAGCAACCGGGAGCAGGTGAACTGCACTTCGGGCAGGACGTGGGTGGAGAGGAGAACCGTCCGCTCCTGCCCGAGCTTGCCGATCAGGCGCCGGAGCTCGACCCGCTGGTTGGGATCGAGGCCCTCGGTCGGCTCGTCGAGGACCAGCAGATCGGGCCGGTGGAGGATGGCCGCGGCCAACCCGACCCGCTGGCGAAACCCTTTCGACAGCTCCCCGATCGGCCGGTGGTAGACCGGCTCGATGCCGGTGCCCTCGACGGCCTCCTCGGTGGCGCTCCGGCGGTCCGCGCCGAGCTCCCGGAGCCGGGCTACGAAATCCAGAAACTCCGAGACCAGCATCTCGCCGTAGAGCGGGTTGTTCTCGGGAAGGTAGCCGATCCGGCGCTTGGCCTCCCGGCCGGCCTCGGCGAGTGGGATGCCCTCCATCCGGATGGATCCGGCGTCGGGCTCGAGAAATTGGGTGATCATGCGCATGGTGGTCGACTTCCCGGCGCCGTTCGGTCCCAGGAAGCCGACCACGTGGCCACGATCCACCGAGAAGGAGACGTCATCGACGGCGGGCACGGCGCCGAAGCGCTTGGAGACTTGTTCCACTGCCAGAAAGGTCATGGCGCTCAGAGTCAGGGGTTTGGGACAGGCACGAGGATAATCGAGGCCGCCCCGATTCATCAAGAGTCAGCGGCACAGATGCGCGACGCGGGCCGTGCGTCGCAGGTCCTGGAGAGATTCCCGCGATGACCGATTACATTCGCAGCGATCCGAGGAACCACTCACCGGCGGGGGCGATGGGATCACACGCGAGGCTCGGAACCGCGGTCTGGCTGCTGGCCGCACCTCTCGCGGCGGCGGTCGCGCAGGGACCGCGATCGACCGTGGGCGCGGAGCTGGGCTACTCGCGGAGCGATCTCAAGGGGGCGGACGCGACCGGGATCGAGTCCCGTCAGGGGGCGCTCACCGGGGTGTACCTGGAGGCGCCGCTGGGCGGCCGGATGAGCTTGAGGCCGGAGCTGCTGTTCGCGCTCAAAGGCGGCCGGGCCACCACCGACCTCGAGACCGGCGGCACCGCCGTGCTCGATATCGAGCTGGCCTACATCGAGATGCCGATTCTGCTCAAGCTGACACCGATCCGGCGGCGGATTCGGCCGGTGCTCTTCGCCGGTCCCGCGCCCGCCCTTCAGATCGGCTGCGACCTGCAGGCCATCCTGCCGAACCAGACGGTGAGCTCCACGTGCGACAAGGCCAACGTCGCGGTGCACGAGATGGACATCGGCCTGGTGGCCGGCGCGGGCCTCGAGATCCGCTGGCCCCAGTCCGCGCTCGCGCTCGAGGCGCGCTACACCTCGGGGCTCCGCTCCATCCTCGACGGCGCGGAGGTCCGCAACCGCGCCTTCGGGGTGGTGTTCGCGCTCACCTTTTGAGCGAAGCAGGCTCCCGACTCAGAAGAGCCAGCGGCCGCCCACCTGGAACTGCCGGGGCTCGCCCAGGCCGCTGCGGAGCGTGCCGTCGAAGTTGAGGTACACTCCGGCGCTGGACGGATCGCGGAAGTTGTCGGTGTTGGTGACGTTGAACACCTCGAGAATGGCCTCGAAAGTTCCCTGCCGGCCGAAGTCGAACGGCCGGGAGAGCCGGATGTCCCAGGAGAAATAGGCGTTGTCCTTGCGAATCGTATTCCGCTTGAGGATGTGGCCGTCGGGGCAGATGCGCTGCGCCTGCGAAGTCACCCGAACGCCGGTGCCCTCGTTGTTCGTCCCGCAGACCTCGGAGGTCGGCTGCGCCGAGTACGCGCTGAGCCGGTTGTTGAGGTAGAAGTCGCCGGGGAGCACGCCCAGGAGCCAGGCGTTGAAGCGGTGTCGCTGGTCGCGGTCGCTCCAGTTGTACTCGGCCTGGAGCGAGTCCGCGCGGGCGTAGCGGAAGGTGAAGGGATCCCGCTCGTTGTCGTCGTCGGCCTTGTCGAACGAGAGCGTGTAGTTGATCTGGAACTGGAGACGCGGATCGATCGTCCGCCGGATCTCGGCGGTGAAGCCGTTGAAGCGTGACTTGGCCGTGCTCTGCACCACGGTCAGAGCCCCGATGCCGTTGAAGTCGCCTGGACCGGTCAGGCCGCTCGACCACGGCCCCACCCCGCCTCCGGCGAACACTGTGTCGTTGGCGTTGAAGAACCGGGTCAGATGGTCGGTCCGGGCATGGGTGTAGCTGATCGAGCCGACCAGGTCGTGCACGATCTCCCGCTCGAACGCCAGGGTCGCCGTGAAGGTTCGCGGGTTCTCGAAATCCTGGTCGAACACGAACACGTCGGGCCGGAACGGCCCGCCACTCGGCGAGGCGAGGAGCTCACCCCAGTTGGGCGGGGCGCCCAGGATGTCGACCAGGGCGCTGTTCCGGAACAGCGTCTGGCCGCGGGAGCCGTTGGTGCTGCGGGCGCTGGCCAGGTTCAAGCCCGGGATGCGGGCGTAGTAGAGGCCGGCGTTGGCTCGGAGGACCTGCCGGCCGTCGCCCTTGGTGTCGTAGGTGAAGCCGAGACGCGGCTGAAACATCTTGTAGTCCGACGGGATCGTCCCGTTGGATGGGAAGGTGAACGTCCCCCGCGCCGTGGTGACCGTCTTCCCGATGAAGGGCGCGAAGAAGACGTCCTCCGGCGGGGTGATCGGGTCAGGCTCGACCTGCGCCTCCCAGCGGAGCCCGTAGTCGAGAGTCAGTTTGGACATCGGCTTCCAACTGTCCTGGGCAAATAGCGCCAGGTCGTGCTGGGTGATGGTCTGGGTTCCCGCCTCTTCCACACTGAGCGGCGGCACCCCGGCCTGCTGGAGATAGAGCACCACGGGGCCGCTGATGTGGGCCCCCAGCGGGCAGGAGGCCGTCGTGCTCCCGATGACGAAGCTGTTGGTGACGTCGTCGGAGCACTCGACGTACTGGTTGCCGTTGGCGACGTAGTTGAGGAACCCGTCCACCGAGGTGAACGCCATGCGCCCGTTGGCGAAGCCGATGAAGGTCTGGGTGGTGGCGGTCCGGTTCCACTCGCCACCCACCTTGAACAGGTGATTCCCCTTGAGGATGGAGAGATTGTTCAGCACCTGGAACCGCACGTCATGGTCCCGTACCGGGATGAAGAACGGCATCCCGATCCGGTACTGGCCGCCGAAGTCGATGTCGGTGTCGGGGAACGGCCGGCCGGTGGTCGGGTTGATGGGGCCGTCGTACGGGCGCGGGCGATCCTCTCTCGCCCACTGGAAGCGGAACTCGTTCGAAAGCGAGGAGGAGAAGAGCGACCTCAGGCTCCCGTTCACGGCGTGGGAGTGATCGTTCTCCGTGGCGTTGGCGCTCCGGCCCCAGCTGTCTACGTCGAAGGTGCCGTTCAGCTGACTGGAGCGGGTGTAGTTGTACTTGAGCGTGGCGTTGTGCTTCGGGCTCAGTTTGAAGTCGAGCTTGGCCAGCAGCGCGTTGGCGTCGTTGGTGCGCGAGATCGGACCGAAGTCATCAGCCAGAGCGCCCCCGAACGCGGTGTCGGTGAAGGCGAGCAGCCGGGGGTCCACCGCGCCCTGCCGGTTAAACTGCTTGGTATCGTTGTACTCCTGCTGGTCGTAGGCCAGGAAGAAGAACGCCCGGTCGCGGACCAGCGGTCCTCCCAGCGTGGCGCCGAACTGGTGCTGCTTGAAGTCGGGGCTGAAGCCGGTCGTGCCGCCGGCGGGGAAGGTGTGGCTGAAGTCCGCCGACAGGGCGTCGTACTTCCCGAAATAGTGTGCCGAGCCGTGGAACTGGTTGGTGCCCGACTTGGTGAGCACGTTGACGAAGCCGCCGCTCGAGCGTCCGAATTCGGCGTTCGCGCCGTTCGCGACTACGACGAAGTCCTGAACGGCGTCCAGGTTGAACGTGAAGGCGGGCCGCTGGCCCCCGCGTTGCTCGCCGAAAAACGGATTGTTGAAGTCGGCCCCGTCCACCGAGACGTTGTTGTGGATGCCCTTCTGCCCGCCGATGCTGATCTCGTCGCCATCGGGACCCTGCACGATGGCGACGTTCGGGGTGAGCGTGGTGAAGTTGAAGATATTGCGGCCGTTGTTGGGGAGACCCTCGACCGCCGCCACCCCGAGCCGGGTGGCCGACGCCGCGCGGGTGACCTCCACCGTCTGCTCCCCGCCCGCCACGGTGATCTCCTGCAACTGCACCGCCTGCGGGGCCAGCACGAAGGGCAGGTCCAACGTCTCTCCCAAGCGCAGTCCGACGCCGGTGCGCTCCGATTCCCGGAACCCGACTGCCCGTGCCCTGACGTCATACCTGCCGACCCGGAGGAGGGTCGCCACGAACACGCCGCGCTCGTTGGTGGTGAGCGTCCGCTCGTCGTTGGTCTCCACGTTCCGGAGGCTCACGGTCGCGCTGGCCAGCGGGGCGCCGGAGGAATCGCTGACGGTGCCACGGATCACGCCGGTGGTGGCCTGCGCCTGGGCATGCAGTTCGCTCGACATCAGCAGGACCGCGAGCCCCACCAGCAATCCCGCGGTCGCACGGATCGGACGAGGCAACATCATGGGCACTCTCTCTCTTTCACGGGCGGGCCGGCTCGCGCGTGCCGGAGGTGCCCGGGCGGCCGGAAGATGGGAGAAGCGTGGGTTGTCGGGTCGGACGGGGATAGGATACCGCGCCAAGAGACGCGTCGCAAGACGCCGGAAGGTCACGGCGGCGGGGCTCGGAGCGTGGGATAAAACTGGACGAAGACGTTGTCGCGCGCGGCGTGCGCGGCGTGGCACTGGCGGCAGCGCTCGGGCGGAAACGCACGCGCGGTGGCCAGCTCCATACCCGACGTCCCTCGGGACGTCCGGAGCGAGATCCAGTTCCACCTCGAGATGCGGACCCAGGAGTTCATCGCCGCGGGGCTCGCCCCCGAGGCCGCTCGGCTCGCCGCCACCCAGGCGTTCGGGGACGTGACGACGATCGAAACCGAGTGTCGCAGACTGGCCACCCGACGCGTGCGGGAGCGCGCGAGGAGAAACACCATGTCCGACCTCGCCCAGGACCTCCGGTACGCGCTCCGCACCCTGCGAAAGACTCCCGGCTTCACCCTCGTCGCCGTCGTCACTCTCGGGCTCGGCATCGGCGCCAACACCGCGATCTTCAGCATGATCCGTATCGGGGGGACGCGCTGGCCACGCCGCGGCTGACGGCGGTGCTGCTCGGTCTCTTCGCCGCCCTCGCCTTGGGGATAACCTCGGCCGGACTGGCCGGCGTCCTCGCCTTTTCGGTGAGCCAGCGCACTCAGGAGATCGGCGTGCGGATGGCGCTTGGGGCCGAGCGGCGGGAGGTTCTGAACATGATCCTGTGCGAGGGGATGAGGTTGGTCGGGGCGGCCCTCGCCGGTGTGTGGCCTGTCACAGACTAGCTGCCTGCCGCAGTGGAGCTTAGGGCCGTACCCCGCCTAGCTGAGCCGGGGGGTTGGGCCTACCTGCGGACGGAGCCATGACACAGAGCAGCATCACGCACGGTACGGACAGTCTGCGCTCCCTCGCCGGAGCGACCTTCCCCAGGGCCGCCACGGATTGGGGCCGGGCAGGCGCCGGGGTCCGCGGACCGCTCCTGACCGTGGCCGTGGCCGTCACCCTCGACGTGCTCGCCCGCCATAGTGTGGTGCTCATCTACCCATTCCCGGTGCTGCTCCTCACGGTCGTCTGTGCCGCGTACTGGGGCGGCCTCTGGCCGGCGCTGGTGAGCGTGGTCGTGACG
>JBBSHB010000063.1:0-16341 GCA_038253515.1 Gemmatimonadales bacterium
GCGGCGGACACCACTCCTTCCGGCGCGTGGCGCACAGTCGTCGGGGTGACGAACGACATGCGATACCGCGACGTGCTGCAGCTCAGGCCGACCGTCTACGTCCCGGTCAGCCAACAGCCGTCGCTCCCGACATTTCTGATCGTGAGGAGCCGCCTGCCGCTCGACGCGCTCGCCCGGACACTCCGGCATGAGGTACGCGCCGTCGACCCTGGTCTCGACCTCGTGAACGCCGCTCCCCTGACCGCGTTGCTGGCCCGCCCGATGGCCCAACCTCGCTTCAACGCCGGGGTGCTCCTCGCGTTCGGCGGAATCGCCGTTCTCTTGGCCGCGATCGGGCTCTACGGCCTGGTCAGTTTCATGGTCGCCCAGCGGACGCGTGAGGTCGGTATTCGCCTCGCCGTGGGGGCGCAGCCCCGGCAGATCGTGACGATGTTCCTGAGACGAGGATTGGCCCCGGTCGCCGCCGGGGGCGCGATCGGGTTGGTCGCGGTATTCGCCGGTGGCCGGCTCCTCTCCTCCGTGTTGTACGGCGTGAGCGCGCGAGACCCGGTCGCGCTGATCGGCGCGGTGCTCGGCTTCGCTCTGATAGCACTGACGGCCACGCTGATTCCGGCCCGGCGTGCCGCCGACAGCGATCCCGCCGCGGCGCTGAGACTGGAGTGATTGGCGCTCGGCACAACGTCGCGGCAAGCCTGGGCGGCTACATAACCTAACCCGGCGCCTGCAGCCCAGGTGCCCGGGCATCCGCACTGGAGGGTGAGCTGATGCGACAGCTGCGCCAGGATGTTCGCATTACCCTGCGGGGCTTGGGCCACTCGCCCACGTTTACGGCCACAGTGGTGCTCGTGCTCGGGCTAGGCATCGGCATGGCGGTCGCGATGTTTACCGTCTTCGAGGCCGTGCTGCTGCGGGCACTTCCCGTGCTCGAACAGGATCGGATCGTGGTGCCGCGCACCGTTGATGCGAGCGGGGTTGACATCGCGATGGCGCCTCAGGAACTAGACGAGCTGCGCCGGGAAAGCCGGACTCTCAGTGATGTTGCCGGCGTGGCGCACCAGGGGGCGTTCGCCTACCCAATGGTTGAGGGCGACCAGTCGATTGTGCTCGACCAGGCCCGCGTCACCGGCAACTTTTTCGAATTGCTCGGGGCTCGGCCCGCACTCGGTCGGCTGCTCCGGCCGGAGGACGATGTCATCGGTGCGCCCCCAGTTCTGGTGCTCAGCTACGAGACCTGGCGTCGCCAGTTCGGCGGTGACTCGGCGATCGTCGGACGCCAGTTGACCGATCCGTATCTGCAGTGGAGCTACACCATCATCGGCGTAGCTCCCGCTGGACTCGGCTACCCCGTTGGGGTGGACTACTGGATTCCGCCTCCGATCCGCGATTCCCCGCTAGACGCGATTGCGCGCCTTACACCGAACGTCACGATGGCGACCGCACGTGGGGACTTCTTTTCGACGATGCAGGCTATCGACGGACAGCGAGCTGCCTCCGGACAACTTGCCGCGATCGCTGGAGTTGAGATCCGGACCTTTCCTCAGGCCGTCGTCGGGGACGTGCGACCCGCTCTCCGCGTGCTAACTGCAGCGGTGGTATTGCTACTGCTCATCGCCTGCGTCAATGTCGGCAACCTGCTCCTGTTGCGCCTCACGACCCGCGCACATGAGATCGCGATTCGGCGCGCGCTCGGGGCCAGCTCGGTTGACATCGCACGTCAGTTGCTTGTGGAAAGTGGGACCCTCACGGTCGGTGGCGGCCTAGTTGGTTTCGCCGGTGGCGGGGCGCTGCTGCGATTGCTTCTCGCGTTCGCCCCGGCCGGCCTGCCCCAGATGGATCTCATCCGGTTCGGCGGCGCGTCCGCCTGGATCACCGCTGCTGTGACGACGGTCGCGGTTGTACTCGTCGGCATCTTACCCCTGCTGACTGTCATACGGGGCAATCTTGCGTCTCCGCTTCGTTTCAACACACGGTCGAGTGACACCAAGGCGCGTCTACGGGTGCGACAGTGGCTTGTCGGATCCCAGGTCGCGCTGGCACTGGTCATGCTTGCGGGTGCCGGCCTGCTCGTGCACAGTCTTGAGCGACTTGAGCGGGTCAAGCTCGGATATACGGCCGACCATCTCTCCTTTCTATCGCTCACGGTTCCGATCACCCCCGCCACCGCAGGGGAGACATTCACGACCTTGTTGGAAGAGGTCGCGCCGCGACTGCGCGCCCTTCCCGGCGTCATTGCGCTTACGCCCGCGGGCGTTCGCCCATTCATGGGGCCGCACGTGTTTACGAGCGGGTGGGAAGCCGAGGGGCAAGCGCCGACCGGTCGCAACGAGAACCGGATCGTCCCAGTCGAGGTTGGCGGACCCGAGTATTTCCGCACGCTCGATATTCCACTTCTCCGCGGCCGGGGACTTCTTGACTCGGACGGCGAGAACTCGCCGGGAGTCGTTGTCGTCAGCGAGGCGGCGGCCCGTCTTTTCTGGCCTGGCCAAGATCCCATCGGCAAACGCATTCGCTTCGCTGGAGACACCAGCGCGGCTTCGTGGCGAACTGTCGTCGGGATCGCTGGGGACATCCGCTACCGCACCCTGCGGGTTGCGAGACCTACGATGTATGTGCCGTGGCGCCAGTTCGGTTTTGGCGGTCTAGTCGCAGTGCGGACCACGAGTAGCCTCCAAGGGATGCTGCCGGCGATGCGCCGTGTAGTACACGAGGTCAATCCGGAGGCCAGCATCGTGCGCGCTCAAACCATGGACGAACTGCTCGCCAGCCAGCTCACGCTGTCGAAGCTGAGCAGCCTGCTGCTCTCCGGCTTTGGACTGGTGGCATTGCTTCTTGTTGCGATTGGATTGTACGGTGTCATGGCGTCGGCCGTGCGGGAACGGACACGGGAACTCGGCGTCCGGGCCGCGCTCGGCGCCTCACCGGAGCGGCTACGCCGGGAGGTGCTCCAGCAGGCGTTCACAGTCGCTGGAGCTGGCGCTCTCGTGGGCATTGCCGGGGCGCTGGCGACGTCGCGTCTGCTCGGGTCGCTGCTGTTTCAGGTGAGTCCCACGGACCCCGTAGCGTTGGTCGGGGCCTGTGGACTTCTTCTCGTAGTCGCGTTGCTCGCCGCTTTTATACCTGCGAGGCGGGCAACGGCGATCGACCCGGCTCAGGCACTGCGTGCCGAATAGCAATCCCAGGGAACGGAAGCGAGGTTGATCCCACCGCCGGTCGACGAGCCCATCGCGTGGTACTCAGCCTTCGTTCGGACGCCGACCTCCGATGGAGGCCAGCGGATCGTAGGTGGGTGCGGGCGTCGGCAGGAGAGCCTGCAGCTGATGCGCAATCCAGTAGACAACAGCCAATCGAAGGAGGCAACCAGTCCGTAAGTCCTGCATCCGGCTCCTCCTCGCCTCGATCGCAGTTGCTTGCGGCACTTACGGCGCCCCCGCCGGCCCAAGCACGGCCGCTCTCGCTGTGGACACCGGCCGCGTGGTCGTGCCCGGGAGCTCCCTCTATTACGAGGCCGCGGGTACAGGGACGCCGATTGTTCTCCTCCACGCCGGCTACCTCGACCGGCGGATGTGGGACGACCAGTTCCTCATGTTTGCCCAAACCCATCGCGTCATCCGCTATGACGCTCGTGGCTTGGGGCGCTCCGGCCCCGCCGACGTTCCCTACAGCTCGTTCGAGGATCTCTACGCCCTTGTCCGGGCCCTCAGGCTGAAGCGCGTCACGCTGGTTGGCGTCTCACTCGGAGGCGCGACCAGCATCGATTTCGCAGTGGTGCATCCGGAGCTGGTCGAGAAGCTGGTACTCGTCGGTCCCGGGTTGAGCGGCTACGCTTGGCCGCCGGTCGATCTCGAGGAGCCGTGGAGGGTCGAGGCGCGGGCGGCCTTGGCGCGCGGGGATACCGTGGGCGTCGCGATAGCCTGGGTGCATTCCGCCTACCTGTTGCCCGCCGCGAAGGACTCCGCTCTCGCGGACAAACTCAAGACGCTCTTGGCAGATAATGTCGAATTCTGGAAGGGCCTGCTCCGGCATCACGAGGGCTATGATACCGAGCCTGCCCCACCAGCCATCGGTCGACTCGGGACCATCCACGCCCCAACATTGTTGATTCTGGGAAGCCGCGACGTGGTTCAGATCCACGATATCGTGGATTCACTTCAAGCCAAGCTTCCGCAGGCCAGGACCGTCGTCTTTCAAGGCGCGGGGCATGTGCCCGATATGGAGCAGCCCGCCCGCTTTTCAGCTACGGTCCTTGCCTTTCTGGACACGCTTCGCTTCCGATAATGGCTGTTCATTAACCCGCGGCGTCAGCGCGGGCGGCACCTCCCAGAAGTGCGCGAAGGAACCTGTAATGGACAGCTCCTGCGCAATCTCGCGCGCCTCGCTATTCACGTACATATTGGCACCCATACCTCAGCCTGATCCCGCTCGGTTTGCTATTGGCCTGTGGCTACTCGCAACCGCGAGCCTCGTGGCGTGCCACGGCGGCCCTGGGGCCGTCACCTCGGCCGGACCTGAGACGACCACCGCCCGCCCTTCGCCGATACCACTGCTCACCGAGCCCAGCCCAGAGCTCCTCGCGGCCTGGCGCCGGACCGATCCCGAATGGGCCCGCTGGACCGATCCATCAGCGAAGCACGTCCGGTTCATCGCTGTGCCTGGCAGCAAGGAGCCCGTCCGTCTCGGATCATTGACTGGGGTGGCCATGGGCCGGCACTCGTGCTCCTGGCTGGCCTCGGCGAATCGGGGCATATCTACAACGATCTTGCTCCGCGACTGACCGATCGGTTCCGCGTCATCGCCCTCACCCGCCGCGGACATGGTGCCTCATCCCACGCCGACACCTCGACCTATGTGCTGGATACCCTCGCAGCCGACATCCGGGCGGTCATGGACAGCTTGCGGCTAACGCGGGCCTCCCTCATCGGCCACTCCATAGCCGGCGCCGAGATTACGCGCTTCGCTGCGCGATTTCCAGAGCGAGTCGACAAACTCGTCTACCTCGACGCCTCGCACGATTTTGCCGGCATCGACACCGTCTTGGGCTCGAACCCTGCCTGGCCGCCGGACTTCTCGCCCGCTCGTGGGACGGCGACGGACACACTGAATGCTGCGCGTGATTGGGCCAAGCGCTATCGGTTTGGCTATTGGTCCGACGCGCTGGAGTCGGGCGTAATCCGGTCACCCGATCCGGACCCCGCCGCCACCCGCTGCCTGGGGCGCGAGGCGACGCTCCACCCGAAGGAGTACCGCGCGGTACAGGCTCCCGCGCTCGCGCTCACCGCACGCTACACGGTGCAGAACTGGTTCTTCTACCTGGACTCCATCGCAGACAGCGTGAAGTGGCGGGCGGGCGAACAGTGGCTCACCACGGTGGTCCAGCCTTGGCTGGACGCCGGTCGTGAGCGCTTTCGCCGTGAGATGCGGACCGATCGGACAGTCGAGTTTGAGACGGATCATCACCTCTTCAACTCGCATCCGGACCGCACACTCCGTGAGCTTCGCGGGTTTCTGCTGTCGCCCGCGGTTCGCTGAACGGCCTCCCCGGCCGATCGCCAGACGCCTCACGATCCCCACGGCCATCGGGTTGCTTGCCTCCTTGATGGCCGGACCCCGCGTTCAAGCTCAAACCGCAGCGGACTCTGCCGGGATCCGTGGTGCGGCCCTGGACTATATCGAGGGCTGGTACACCGCGGATGTCATGCGCATGCAGCGCGCACTCCACCCCGAGCTAGCGAAGCGGGTCGTGGAGACTGAACCCGCATCGGGCAAGAGCGTGTTGAGCCAGATGGGAGCGAAGGAACTCGTTGACTACACGCGCGCTGGTGGGGGGGCAGAAGACGCCCCGGAGCGGCGGCAAGCGGACGTCTCCATTCTGGATATCTACCAGGGCGCGGTGAGTGCGCAGGTCATCGCGGCGGATTGGGTCGACTATCTGCATCTGACTCGGTGGAATGGGCGCTGGGTCATCCTCAACGTCCTCTGGGAGTTTCAAGCCGCGGAAGCCACCAAAGACCCGGTGAGCCAGCGCAGCGTGTTATGCCGCAGTATTTCTCCACTTTCGGAATTCCGCTTCTTCGGGTCGTGATTTCGTAGAGGCGGAGGTCGCAACGCCGGCGGAAGCAGCGAACCTGGGCGACACGCTGCTCGACTCGGCTAAGGAGTATCCGCGGCTCCGCGGTGCTCCCGGTGGTTGACCCGGGAACCGGCCGCTTGCTGGGAATGGTGAGCCGGAGCCACATCCTCGCGGTGTACGAGCGCGCCCTCACGCAGAGTCCACCGGAACGCGAGCGCGGCGCCCCGTACCCTCAGTCACAGCCGACGGCCCGGCGACGAGACTAACTTTCAGCTATCGCTCACACCCTGGGTCCCGGCCAGCGCTTCGGAGGTGTCGATGCTGCCCCCAGTCCGCTCTCCCGTCGCCGTTCTGCTCGCGCTGCTCGCGACCACCGTCACGCTGCTCCCACTCCAGGCCCAGCAGGCTACCCCACCCGATGCCTGCCGTCAGGCGGTGTACGCGAGATTCGGCAGCCCGGTACCATACGAGGTGACCGTCGAGCAGACCTCCAGCACCACAGTCGGTTGGCGTACGTCGCGCGGTGCCTCGGGGAGCTGTCTGATCGACCGCGGCGGACAAGTGGTGCGGGTCGACGTGCAGAACCAGGGGCAGCCGAACCCGGTGTCCACGACCGGACCGATCGACCGCAACACCGCCACCCTGGCCTGCAGGAACGAGGTCGCGGCTCATATGCTCGACGTCCCCTTCGGGCAGATCACGGTCGAGGCGGGGCGCACCGACAGCAGGGGAAACCTCAAACTGACCTGGCATACGACTCCAGGCGCCGCGGGCACCTGCCTGGTCGATGCCGGCGGACGCGTGGTCGACTTCAGGACCACCACCGCCGGACCGAATCAGCCGGCCCGGCCCGGCGGGACGACCCGGCTCACCTGCGAGTCCCGCGAGAACCGGAGAAACGAGTGCCCGCTCCCGGAGCACGTGGACGTGCGACTGGTGCGGGTGATCAGCACCAGTCCCTGCCTCGAGGGCCGCTCGTGGGGCTGGGACGACCGGAAGATCTGGGTGACGGGCGGCTGCCGAGGGGAGTTCGAGCTCAAGCCGGCGCGGCGACCGGGTTACGACCTCAGTCGGCCGGACGCGGCGGCCGACCTCCAGGCCCTGCGGGCCTGCCGGGAGGAGGTCCTGCGGCGGTTCCCGGGGACCCCGAACGCCCAGGTGACGACATCCGTGGCCTCACGCGAGGGTGAGGGCCTCATTCGGGTCGACTGGAGCATGCGACGTGGCGGACTCGGCGAGTGCCGGGTCAGTCGTATCGGCAAGGTTGTGCAGTTCCGGATGGCGCCGGGGGTTCCGACGGGTGGGCGGAGAGAAGAGATCACCCCTGGCCAGGTGCGGCAGGTCACCTGTGAGTCGCAGGGCGGGCAGCGGAACGAGTGTGTCATTCCGAGCGGCGGGCAGGTACGCCTGGTCAAGGTGTTGAGCGACGTTCCGTGCTCCGAGGGCCGGACCTGGGGGTACGACGCCGATCGGATCTGGGTCTCCAGCGGCTGTCGCGCCGACTTCGAGGTGCGCAGCGGCGACGCCCGGTGATCAGGTCTTCTTGTCCGGGCGAATCCTGCGGGCTTCCTCGTGCGGGACCGTGAAATCGTCTTCGGTGGCTGGACGGACGAACAGATCGAACGCGAGAAACAACGTCTTGGAGAAGGGGAAGAAGGCGACCGACGCCACCAGCATCAATACGATGGTCGTCACCTGAAACAGGTCCCACGGCGGCGTCGGCCAGGTCCAGACCAGGAAGCCGATCACCCAGACGCTGAAGAGCGTCTCGACCATCATCAGGTTGAAGAAGTACGCGCCCAGCCAGTAACCCTGCTCACCTCGTTCCAAGCCGAGACCACACGTGGGGCAGTTGGGGACCAGGCGGGACCAGCTCACGAAGATCGGTCCGCCGCCACAATGGGGACACCTGAGGCGCAAGGCGCGGGTCAACGAGCGCATCACGGGTGCAGAGTAGCCGATTGCGCGGCCGGGTGCGAGGGCCCGGCTCACAGGTGCCGTTCGATCCACCGCTCCAGGTCTCCGAGCACCTGCTCGCGGTCGGTATCCGCGAAGAGCACGTGCCGGCCCTCCGGGTACTCGATCAGCCGCTTGTCGGGATGCGCCACCCGTGCCACGAACGCCCGGCTTCCCTCCGGTGAGACCATCCCGTCCTTGGAGCCGTGCAGCACGAGCAGCGGGAGGGGGAACTCAGCCGCCCGGCTCTGCACCAGCGCGATCGCCGCCTGCACCTCGGTCGAGAGCCTGGCGGAGCCCAGGCGGTGGAAGAGTGGATCGGCCAGCAGCTCGGCGACGACGGCGGGATCCCGGGCGAGACCGGACAGGTCCATTCCGGTCTCGAGGGAGAAGCTCGGCCAGATCCGGGACATCACCCGTCCGAGCGCGAGCAGCACGGGCGGCACGCTGAGCCGACCGAGTGGAGGACCCGCCGCGATCACGCCGCGGAGCCCCTCCGGGTAATGCAGCGCGTACTCGATGACGATGAGCCCGCCCAGGCTGTTCCCCAGAAGGAAGAGCGACCGCCCGGGCTCCTCCCGCCGGACCAGCTCGACGAAGCAGCGGAGATCCTCGCGATAGTCGCCCCACGCGTCCACGTGACCCCGCCTGCCGGGCGAGCGACCGTTGCCGCGGAGATCGAAGGCGTGCACGGCGAGCCCGTTCGCGACCATGCGGTCGACGAGCGCGCCGTAGAGGCCGGAGTGGTCGCCCAGACCGTGCAGGTTGATGAGGACCGCGCGGGGCGGCGCAGGCGGGCGCCAGGCCCGCCGGAAGAGCAGGAGCCCGTGGGCCCCGACGAAGGTTCCGTCGGCGTCGGCCTGGGCCTGCACGCTCAGCGACTCACCAGGATGGGCACGCCCTCCGCGAGCCACCGGTCGGGCGCTCCGAGCACCAGCTCGAGCGCCATGGGCCGCGCCTCCGCCACCGGCGTCGGGCGCGGCGACTCGGGAAGGAAGCGCAGGAGATAGAGGCTCGGGCCGGCGTTCCTCGCGTGCTCCGCCACCAGATCGGCCAGCGCCCGGGGCCAGCCGCCCCGCGGTGGCCGAATGCCGGCCCCGCGGCGGTGCCGCTCCAGGGCCGCGATCATCTCCGGGCGACTGCCGCCGAGCCGGCGGTATCTCTCACGGTGGTGGCGCTCGTCCTCTCTCGACTCCGGGTCCCGAAGGCGCACCAGGTCGCAGGAGCAGGCCCCGACCAGGAGCCGCACCACCGTCCGCGCCTCCGGGAGGAGCGGCAGAAGCTGCTGCTGCTCGGCCGGGTCCGCCACATGAGCGGTCAGGCCGCGAGGCACCATCGAGCGCACCTCGCTCAGCGTGAGCGGCGTGGCGAGGGAGAGGAAATAGCACAACGGCGGTTCAGATGGGGAGGTCGTCTCGGATCAGCACCAGAATGGCGGCCTGCGGCACGACGAGGTACTTGGACTCCTCGAAGGTGATCTCGACCGCGGCCTTGCGGAAGAAGATAGCGTGGTCGCCTACCCGGGCTTGCATGGCGCGGTTCCGCGGCTCCCGTTCGCCGACCTTCCACGGCTCGTCGTCCAGGGTGCTGAGATCGGCGACGGGGGTGCCCGGGCCGGTGGCCACGATCAATCCGGTCTGGACCTGCTGCGAGTCGATCGCCGTCGCCGGCAGGTAGAGGCCAACCCGGGTGCGATCGTCTCCGTCCTCGGCACTGATCAGCACCCGGTCGCCGACCACCAGAAGCTGCTTCTTGGGGAATTCCATTTACGCCGAGCCGGAGATTCCGGTGCCCTCGGTTTGGTGCACCGTCAGCAGTTCCAGGATGCGAAGCCGGCGCATAGCGGTCGGGAGGCGGAGGCTGACCTCGTCGCCCACCCGGCCGTTGGCGAGCGCCCGTCCGAGCGGCGATGCCAGCGAGATGTGACCCGCGTCGAAGTCCATCATCTCGGCCAGCACCACCATATAGGTGTCGGTGTCGTTGGTCTCGAGATCCAGCACCGTGACCCGGGAGCCGAGCCCGACCCGATCGGTGGGCGCCTCCGTGTTGGCCAGCTGGCTCAACTGATTCAGCCGCTGGTGCAACTGTCCCAGGCGGGCCTGCACGAACTGCTGGCGCTCGAGCGCCGCCTTGTATTCGGAGTTCTCCCGCAAGTCCCCCAGCTCGACCGCCTGAGCGATGGACTGCGGAAGCAGAATATTGAGCTCATGGCTGAGCTGGTCGATTTCCCGGCTCAGCTTTTCCCGCATCTCACGAATCATGATGGACCAGGCGAAATAAGAGTCAGCCTGGGAGGAGGATCCCAGGGCAGCGAGGGCGAACCTGTGATCAAGATACCACGAGAAGGTCACCTGGGGAATAGCGAAAATTCGTAAGCTATTGCCGTCGATTGCTTTATGGGCAATTGCGAGGCCGTGTTTATCTTCCTGCACCATGCCGTTCCGCTCCGCCCGCTCGACCCCGGCCCTCCTGCTCCTGCTTCTCGCCGCGTGCTCGACCTCGGCCGGCCGAGTGGCCGCGGGGCCAGCCTCGTCCGCCGAGGCGCCGGCCCAGCCGGTGGCGTCCGATGCGGCGGCCGAATCGCTGCTGGTGGATGTGCGCTCGGTGGATTCCACCATCCAGGTCGACCTCCGCTATGCCACGGCGAACAACTTCACCGGTGCACCATTTCCCGGCTACGAGGCGCCGCGCGCGCTGCTCCGCCGGGAGGTGGCCGCCGCACTCGGCCGGGTTCAGGCGCGGAGCCGGAGCGGCGGCCTCGGACTCAGGATCTTCGACGCGTATCGCCCGGTGAGGGCCACCCTCGCGATGGTCGACTGGGCCGAGCGTACGGGGCAGCGGGTCCTGCTCGACAGCGGCTATATCGCCCGGCGGAGCCGGCACAACCTGGGCGTGGCGGTGGATCTGACCATGGTCGACCTGGTGACGGGGACCGAAGTCCCCATGGGGACAGCCTTCGACAGCTTCACCGCCGCCGCCCACACCGCCAATGCCACCGGCCGGGTGCTGCGCTACCGTCAGATCCTGGTGCGGATGATGGAATCGGAGGGGTTCACCAACTACGATCAGGAGTGGTGGCATTTCAGCTATCCGCTGGAGGGAACGGTGCCGTTCGATCGGGTCATTCGATAGGCGTGGAGTTCCTTGACCTTCTTGAGAGAACCCCGTAAACTGCGGCGGCTTACGACCTACTGGCCCGCTTGGATCCTTGCCAAACAGGATGGCCGTGTAATGCTCCTCAGGATTGCCGCCACCCGGCGCTGGGCATTTCCATCGGCTTGGGTGCTCTGCGCGATCGGGCTGGTTCTGGCCGGCTGCAGCCCCGAGCATTACCCCCAGACCAGCCTCAAGCCGCTCTCCGACTTCGCCAAGATCGGCGACGACATCCAGACGACCACCTTCTGGTGGGCGCTGGGGGTGTTCGTCCTGGTGGAGGGCGCCCTGGTGTACGCCATCTTCCGCTTCCGGGGCAAGCCGGGAGACGCGGAGCCCAAGCAGATCCACGGGAACACCACGGTGGAGATCATCTGGACGGCGGTTCCCGCGCTGATCCTCGCGGCCATCGCGGTGCCCACGGTGAAGGGAATCTTCGCGACCGCCGCCACCCCCCACGGCGACGTGCTGACGGTCGAGGTCATCGGCCACCAGTGGTGGTGGGAGTTCCGCTATCCCGACCTGCACATCACCACCGCGAACGAGCTGCACGTCCCGGTCGGCCAGACGGTCGCCACCAAGATGGGGACGATCGACGTCATCCACAGCTTCTGGGCGCCGCGCTTCGCCGGCAAGCGGGATGTATTTCCCAACCGGGAGACCCGGCTCTGGTTCAAGGCCGACAAGGCGGGCGAGTACTCGGGTCAGTGCGCCGAGTTCTGCGGCATCCAGCACGGCCGGATGGCGTTCCGGATCAAGGCGCAGACCCCGCAGGAGTTCCAGGCGTGGGTCTCACACATGCAGACGCTCGGGGCCAAGCCCGCGGCCGCCGCGGCCGCTCCGACCGCGGCCCCGACCGGTTCGGTGAGCACGGCGAGCGCCGGAGCCACGGTGAAGCCACCGCAGGGTCAGGATCCGGCCTACACCACGGGCGAGAAGCTCTTCACGGCCAAGGGATGCGTGGGCTGCCACTCGCTCACCGCCTTCAACGCGCCGACCGGCATGATCGGCCCCAACCTGGCCAACGTGGGTGCCCGGACGTACATCGCGGCAGGCACCCTCAAGAACACCGACGAGAACCTGTCCCGCTGGATCCAGAACGCCCAGGCCATCAAGCAGGGCGTGCTGATGCCGAACCTCGGCGTCAAGCCGGACGAGGCCCGTTCGCTCGTCGCTTTTCTTCGCGCTCACCAATAACGGGGCTCGTATGGCAACCACCGCAATCGACCAGCAACGAGCGCACGCCGCCGCCGGCCACGGCGAGAAGACCGGCCTCTGGAGCTGGCTCACCACGGTCGATCACAAGCGCATCGGCATCCTCTACGGGGCGACCGCCTTCGCGTTCTTCCTCCTGGGTGGCATCGAGGCCCTGCTGCTCCGGATCCAGCTGGGGACGCCGAACAACACCTTCCTGGCCCCGGAAACGTACAACCAGCTGTTCACCATGCATGGCACGACCATGATCTTCCTCGCGATCATGCCGCTCAGCGCCATGTTCTTCAACTTCATGATCCCGCTCCTGATCGGTGCGCGGGACGTGGCGTTCCCCCGGCTCAATGCCTTCAGCTACTGGGCGTTCCTGGCGGGGGGGCTGTTCCTCAATTCCAGCTTCCTCTTCGGCGCCGCACCGGATCAGGGATGGTACGGGTACGCCAACCTGACCTCGCGGCAGTTCTCCCCGGGCATGAACGTGGACTTCTGGCTGCTCGGCCTGCAGATCCTCGGAGTCGCGTCGCTGGCGGCCGCGGTCAACTTCTTCGTGACCATCCTCAACATGCGGGCCCCGGGCATGACGCTGATGCGGATGCCCATGTTCGTGTGGATGAGCCTCATCACTCAGGTGCTGCTGCTCCTGGCGTTTCCGGTCATCACGGTGGCGCTGATCCTGCTCATGTTCGACCGCTTCTTCGGCACCCACTTCTTCGTGCCCTCGGGCGGCGGGGACCCGCTGCTCTGGCAGCACCTGTTCTGGATCTTCGGGCACCCGGAGGTCTATATCCTGATCCTTCCGGCGTTCGGAATCATCTCCGAGGTCCTGCCGGTCTTCTCCCGGAAGCCGCTCTTCGGCTACGCGGCGATGGTCTTTTCCGGCGCGTTCATCGCGTTCCTCGGGTTCGGGGTGTGGAGCCACCACATGTTCACGACGGGCATGGGCCCGATCGCGGACACCTTCTTCTCGCTCTCCACCATGCTGATCGCCATCCCCACGGGGGTGAAGATCTTCAACTGGCTGGGCACGATCTGGGGCGGCTCGCTCCAGCTGCGGACGCCGATGTACTTCGCGCTCGGCTTCATCGCCATGTTCATCATCGGCGGACTGTCGGGGGTCATGCACGCCTCCCCACCGGCGGACCTGCAGCAGAACGACACCTACTTCATCGTGGCGCACTTCCACTACGTGCTGTTCGGCGGCAGCATCTTCGGGCTCACCGCGGGGGCGTATTACTGGTGGCCCAAGATGTCGGGCCGGATGCTGGACGAGACGCTCGGCAAGGTCCACTTCTGGCTCATGTTGATCGGGTTCAACCTGACCTTCTTCCCGATGCACATCCTGGGGCTCAACGGCATGCCCCGCCGGGTCTACACCTACCCCGAAGGATTGGGCTTCGAGACCCTGAACCAGCTGGAGACGGTGGGCGCGTTCATCCTGGCGCTCTCGTTCGCGGTCTTCCTGGTGAACATCTTCAAGACGGGGCGCGGCCCCCGGAACGCGCCGGCCGACCCGTGGAACGGCGCGACGCTGGAGTGGTCGATTCCGTCTCCGCCGCAGGAGTGGAACTTCGCCGAGGTTCCCACGGTGCGGGGGCGTGATCCGGTGTGGGAGACCAAGCGCGAGCGCGGCGGGTCACTGGCGGAGCCGGCGCGGGTGAGCGGTGCGGGGATCCACCTCCCGAATCCGTCGTACTGGCCGCTGGTGGCGGCGCTGGGGCTCGCGGGCATGATGACGGGCGTGCTGCTGATCCAGCATCTCGGCCCCTGGGGCATCATGGCCGGGGCGGCGATCCTGTTCTTCGGGGTGTACAACTGGGCCTTCGAGCCCGCGGGCTGAACCAGGAGAACGCTCTTGTCCGACGCGCACGCGCTCCACCTCGAGACCTCCACCGGGCTCGACAGCCGGAAGCTGGCGATCTGGACCTTCATCGGGTCCGAGTGCCTGTTCTTCGCGACGTTGATCTCGAACTACCTGGTGAACAAGAGCCGGAACCTCATCCCGCCCTACCCGCACGACGTGACGCTGCCCGGCGGGAAGGTGGTCGAGGGGGTCATCGAGATCCCGCTGGTCACCTTCGGCACCGCGCTGCTGCTGTTCAGCTCGCTCTTCATCGTGCTGGCGCTGGCCGAGGCCCAACGGGGGAACCGCAAGGCGCTGCTGGGGTGGCTCGCCGCCACGATCGTCTGCGGTCTCTTCTTCGTGGGCATGCAGGTGTACGAGTTCACCCACTTCGTGCACAAGGGACTCACCCTCAAGGTCAACCTGTTCGGGGCGAGCTTCTTCACCCTGACCGGGTTCCACGGCACCCACGTGACGTTGGGGGTGATCTGGCTGATCACGCTCTGGATCGAGGCGTTCCGCGGCCGGATCCCGCCGGCGAAGTCGCTCAACCTGGAGATCGCCGCGCTCTACTGGCACTTCGTGGACGTGGTCTGGGTCGTGATCTTCCCGGTCGTCTACCTGATCAAGTGAGGGTCGAACGCATGGACTCGCACGCCTCCACGCCCGCCGCCGCGCACCAGCACGAGCATCCATCGGCGGGGGTCTACGTCAAGATCGGCATCGTGCTGTTCATCCTGACCTCGCTCGAGGTCGGGCTGTACGAGTTCACCTACGGCGAGCACTCCGGGCCGATGGGGGCGCAGATCCAGCCGTTCTTCGTCCCGCTGCTGCTCCTCCTCTCCGCGGCCAAGTTCGCGCTGGTGGCGATGTTCTACATGCACCTCAAGCAGGACAGCCGGATCTTCGCAGGGGTGTTCGTCTTTCCGCTCATCATCGCCTGCATCGTGGTGGTCGCGCTCATGGTGCTCATGGCCTACCACTTCGCCTACGCACGGTCGGGCGGTTGACGCTCCCGCCGTTGGCGTCGCTGCTGGAGGAACGATCGCGTCCCAGCGGCCCGTACGACTGGAGCTGGGCGCTCCACCCCAGCGTTCTCATAGGCACCGGGCTTCTCGGTGCCTTCTACTTTTACGCCATCGGGCCGCTGCGCCGGCGCCGGAACCTCGGACCAGGGGTGCCCGGGTGGCAGGTCGGGTGCTTCCTGGGGGCGCTGCTGGTGCTGCTCGGCGCGCTCAACGGGCCGATGCACGACCTCAGCGACTACTATCTCTTCAGCGTGCACATGGTGCAGCACCTGCTGCTCACCCTGGTGTTCGCGCCGCTCCTGATCGCGGGGATTCCGGGCTGGCTGTGGCAGTTCCTGGCGCGTCCGCCCACGGTGCAGCGAGTGGCCCGGGTGCTGACCCACCCGGTCGTGGCCGCCGCCATCTTCACGGTGACCATCGCGCTGTGGCACTTGGCGCCGTTCTACGACCTCATGATGCGGGACCACGACGTGCACATCGTCACCCACCTCATGTTCATGGTGACGGCGACGCTGCTCTGGTGGCCGGTCATGAGCCCGATCCCCGAGCTACCCCGCCTGCCGTACGGTCTGGGGATGCTGTACCTCTTCCTGGTGGGGATCCCGATGCAACTGGTGGCCGCGCTCATCACCTTGAGCGACACGGCGCTCTATCCGTGGTACTCGGTGACGCCGGGCACCTGGGGTCTCTCCCCGCTGGACGACCAGCGCTTGGGCGGGCTGATCATGTGGGTGCCGGGAAACCTCTACCTCTTCCTGGCGATCGGGGTCCTGTTCTTCAGGTGGGCCAAGGAGAGCGAGTAGCGGGGAGGTCGGCGATCACCGCTGCGATCGTGGTCTCGAACTCCCTTTGCTCAGGCCGCCCGACGCGACGTCCGGTGGCCTGCACCAGGCACGCGCGCTCCACCTCCTCGAACGACTCGAGGTCGAAGAGAACGGGCGGAAGCTCGGCGTAGCCGGGAAACCGGTCCTGGATCGGGCAGGCGTTCTGGATGATTCCGCCGGCCGGGGTGCGCATCCCGAGCCCGATGAGCCGGCAGACCAGGGGACGGTCGGCGTAGATCCGGCAGCGGCCGGCGGGGTCCA
>JBBSHB010000064.1:0-16013 GCA_038253515.1 Gemmatimonadales bacterium
CCGAGTCGACATCCGGGTGAACGAGGATGGCCAGCCGTACGTGCTCGAGGTGAACCCGGGCCCCGACCTCTCCAGCAACGCCGGCCTGGCCCGGATGGGCCGCGCCTTCGGCTGGAACTACGACGAACTGGTCATGCAGGTCGTGGACGAGGCACTCATGCGGTCTCAGAGCCACAGCGCCGCTGCCGCCCTGGTCAGTGGGGTGTCTGCCGCGTGAGCGGCACCCTGACCGCCCCCGTACTCCGCACCCTCAACGCCGCCGACCGCGGCCGCATCGAGGAGATCACCCGTGCGGCCGGGCTCTTCCGCGAGGACGAGATCCCGGTCGCCCTCGAGGTCTTCGACGGCGCGGCGGCCGGCTCGCCCGACTACATCGCCCTGGGCGCCGAGCACGATGGCCGCCTGGCCGGCTGGATCTGCTGGGGCCCCACGCCATGCACCCTCGGCACCTACGATCTCTATTGGATGGCGGTCGACCCGGCCTTGCAGCGGAGCGGGATCGGCACCACACTCCTCCACGCCATGGAGCGGCGCCTGATTGGCGTCGCGCGGCTCATCGTGGTGGAAACCGCCGGCCGCGCCGACTACCAGGCCACCCGCGCCTTCTACCAGGCCCGCGGCTATGCCGTCGCCGCCACCATCCCCGACTTCTACGCCCCGGGCGACGCTCAGGTCGTTTACGTGAAGTCTCTCTCCACTCGCAGTCGGTAGGCAGGGAGGACGGGTAGCGTCATGGAGAGCTGGCAGGAGGTCCTCAAGAAGAACTCCATCATGTCGCTGGAGGCGCTCGCGGCCAAGTTCGGCCCGGAGCAGTTCCCCGAGCTCGACCGCCTCCGCCAGGCCGCGGAGAACTTCGAGTTCCGGATCTCGCCTGCCATGGTCGACCTGATCAAGTCGCCCGACGATCCGATCTGGCGGCAGTACGTCCCCACCGTCGAGGAGCTGGACGTGGTCGACGGCATCGTGGACTCGCTCAACGAGGACGCGGATAGCCCGGTGCCCAACATCACGCACCGCTACCCCGACCGGGCACTTTTCCTGGTCTCGCCGGTCTGCGCAAGCTATTGCCGCTTCTGCACCCGGCGGCGGAAGGTGGGCGATCCCGAGAAGATCCCGATGTCGCAGTTCGAGTCGGCGTTTCAGTATCTCGAGCAGCACAGCGAGATCCGTGACGTCATCATGTCCGGCGGCGACCCGCTGCTGCTGAACGATCGACGGCTCGAGGCCATCCTGACCCGGCTCCGGGCCATCCCCCACCTCGAGATCATCCGGATCGGCAGCCGGATACCGTGTCATCTGCCCGAGCGGATCACCCCCGAGCTCTGCGCCATGCTCAAGCGCTTCCATCCGCTCTTCATCAATACCCATTTCAATCACCCCGACGAGCTCACGCCCGCGGCCGTCCACGGGTTGGGCATGTTGGCCGATGCCGGCATCCCGTTGGGCTGTCAGACGGTTCTGCTCAAGGGCGTGAACGACGATCCGGCGGTCATGAAGGAGCTGATGCAGCGGCTGCTCATGGCCCGGGTGAGGCCCTACTACATCTATATGGCCGACCAGGTGGCCGGCGCCGAGCACTTCCGGACCAGCGTCCAGACCGGGATCCGGATCATGGAGGCGCTGCGCGGCTGGACCAGCGGTCTGGCCAACCCCTACTTCGTGATCGATGCCCCAGGCGGCGGCGGCAAGATTCCACTGCTTCCCGAGTACGTGATCAGCATGACGGACGAGGAGGTCGTGCTGCGGAACTTCCGTGGCCAGCAATATGTCTACCGGCAGCCCCGGGAGCCGGCCGCGGTCCATTCGACCGATCCCGAGTACCTCCTTCAGCCCGGCTTCGAGGTGAAGCAGGAGCTGAATCGCCCGGTCAAGCCGAAACAGACGACCGCCTGACCCGGCGAAACACCCACCAGTACACGGCGGCGTTCACCAGCACGACGCTGGCCCCCAGAACGTACTGCGCGCCCCGCGTGAGCCCCACCGGATAGAGCACGGGCAGGAGATAGTGCTCGACGAAACCGCCGGCGTACTCCGCCGTCCCGCTCGCCCGCCGGAGGCGGTTTTCCAGCGGCGTCAGGGGACACATCCACCCGGCAAACTCGATCAATGCCCCCCAGAACGCGGCCGGCAGGTGAACCCACGCCAGGCACGGCCAGCGAAGCACCAGCAGACCACCCAGCACCACGAACAGCACGAACCCCAGGTGGAATCCGACGACGATTGCGGCCAGGATGCCGTAGGTCACGCTCCACCCTTAGCGTGGGAATGGCCCGGGTAGCCGGGGCGGCGGCGGAGGGAGAAGCCAAGGGGCCATGACGCGGAATCGTGGCCCCTTCGTGTGATCAGCATGCCTCGTGACCTGTGCTCAGCGCTACGATGCGACCGCGTGCTCCTTCTGGTTGTCCTCCGCTACCCGCGCCGCCACCTCCGGCGGAGCCTCGGCGTAACTGTGGAACTTCTGGCGGTGGGTGCCCCGGCCGTGGGTGATGGAGTGGAGTGTCGTGGAGTATTTGTATAGCTCCGCCTCGGGCACGATCGCCCGAACCTTGGTGAGCCGGCCGTCCGCCTCGGTGCCGAGAATCTGCCCCCGGCGCGCGCTGAGGTCGCCCATGACGTCGCCCAGCACGTCGTCCGGTGCCCAGGCCTCGACCGCGACCAACGGCTCGAGCAGCACCGGCCGCGCCTTGGGCGCCACGTTCCTGAACGCCAGGATGCCGGCCATCTTGAACGACATTTCGTTGGAGTCTACGTCGTGGTAGGAGCCGTCGTAGCACTCCGCCTGGAAGTCCACCAGCGGATAGCCGGCCACCACTCCCCGCTCCGCCGCCTCCTGCACCCCCCGATCCACCGCCGGGATGTACTTGTTGGGGATGACGCCGCCCACGATGTCGTCCACGAACGCATATCCGGAGCCTCGGGGACGGGGTGACAATCGCACCCAGCAGTCGCCGTACTGCCCGCGACCGCCGCTCTGCTTCTTGTGCTTCCCCTGCCCCTCGGCCTTCCCCTTGATGGTCTCGCGGTAGGCCACGCGGGGACGGATCAGCTCCGCGTGCACCCCGAACTTCCGCTCCAGCCGGTGGAGGATGGTGTCGAAGTGACGCTCGCCCATCCCGTGGATCAGCGTCTGGCCCAGCTCGGAGCTGTACTCGAACTGGAAGGTGGGATCCTCCTCGTGCAGCTTGTGCAGGCCCGCGGCCAGCTTGTCTTCCTCGCCCCGTTGCTTGACCAGCACGGCGGAGGTCGCCACCGGGTCGGGGAGGGGGATGGGGGATAGCCGCACGGGATGGTCGCTCCGACAAAAGGTGTCCCCCGTGTGCGTGTTGCGCAGCTTGGCCACCGAGCCGATGTCGCCGGTGGAGAGGCGCTCCACCTCGATCCGGTCCTTTCCCTGCTGAATCGACAGGTGGTTCAGCTTCTCCGCCACCTCGTGCTCGGCGTTCCAGACCTCGTCGGCGTTCCGGAGCTCGCCGGCGTAGAGACGGAAGAGCGTCACATCTCCCACGTGCGGCTCGGAGTGGATCTTGAAGACCCGGCCCACCAGCGGGGCCTCGACCGGAGCCGTCACCTCGTCGGCCGCAGGCAGCAGCTCCACCATCTTCTTGAGCAGGGTGCGAACGCCGTAGGTCAGCTCCCCGCTGCCGCAGAAGAGCGGGACGATCTGCCCGGCCAGGATCGCCTTCTTGACGCCACCGATGAACTCGGACCGGGGGATCTCCTCGCCCGCCAGGTAGCGCTCGATGAGCGAGTCGTCGGTCGAGGCCACCGCCTCGGTCAGGTGCTCGCTGTACTCCCTGAAGCGCTCCTGGTATTCGGCGGGGATGGGCACCACGTCGTACTCGCCGGTCTTGGTCCCCTTCTTATAGAAGTGGCAATGGCCCGAAAAGAGATTGATGATCCCGTGGAAGTCGTGACCCTCCCCGATGGGGATCTCCACCGGGACCACTTTGGGGGTCAGGTGGGCCTTCACGTCGGCGAAGACCCGCTCGAAGTCGGCGTGGTCCTTGTCCATCAGAGAGACGAACAGGAGCCGGGGAAGGTGGAGCTGGTCGCAGCCCTCCCAGACCTTCTCGGTGCCGACTTCGACTCCCCCGGCCCCGCTCAGCACCACGACGGCGGCGTCGGCGGCATGGAGGCCGGTGACGACCTCGCCGAAGTAATCGAGGTACCCGGGGGTGTCGATGAGATTGATCTTGGTATCGAGCCACTCGGCGTAGCCTAAACCAAGGCTGATCGAGTGCTTACGTTCGATTTCGTCGGGGGAGTAATCGGTCAGCGTCGTACCATCTTTGATCGAGCCGTGGCGCCGACTGGCACCGGAAACGAAGGCGAGTGCATCGACGAGGGATGTCTTCCCGCTCGCTCCGTGGCCAACGAACGCCACGTTGCGGATGGCGTTGGAGCCATAGACCTTCATGGCCTCCACCTCCTTGGATGAGTTGGATTTCCAAGGTGGTCTCTCGGCTTCTGCTTGTCAATTCGGCGGTGGGGGCCGTGCACCTCGTCGGGCCTGTACCGTCCCCTGCCCCAGTCAGATGGCGCTCGACCTCGCGGCCCGCGCCCTGGTCGAGCCGGGGGGATGTGGTCGTCGTCGAAGCACTGGGGCATCCGTTCGTGCGGAGCACGCTCCCAGCTCACCGGACCAGCCCGAGCTGCAGCGCCAGAGTGACGCCAGCGAAGCTTCGAACACGGTTGAAATCCGCAAAACCGTAGAGGCCGACACCCAGGAACGAGGTGGGCAGCCACGCGACCCTTGCCTCCAGGGGCAGTCCGATCACGGTCCCCCGCGCGTCGCAGGTGCTGAAAAACGCCCCGTCACCGGGCCTCTCACAGCCATCCACCACGGCGAGACCGAGCCCAGCCCCCGCATGGTACCGGCTGCCGGGGGTGCGGGTGGCGCGCCCGTACAGCAGCGCGACGTCTCCGAATCCATCATCGAACAGGCCCGCCGTCGCCGAAGCACGAAGCGAGAACAGGTGCGCCCCGTGCTGGTAGGCGATGTTCGCGCTCCCACTGAAGTCCTCGGAGCCGACGCCCAGGCCCGCGCTGATCCAGTAGGTGTCGCGCAGGGGGGAGGACGTCTGTCCGACCGCGGGGGAGTTGCTTCCAACCAGGAGGGCGCCCAGGACGATCGGCGCGACGAAAAGGGGAGAGTAGAGGCGCATCGCGGGTCGCATCGGGTTCTCCTCTGGGCAGTCGGGCTGCCTGGAGCTTCACCACCTCCGGCAGACCCACGGGCGGCTGGTATGCCAAGCTGCCGAGCGGTCGTGCCGCGGGTCCTATCGATACCCCGCCGCCTGGAGCTGGAACAGCTCCGCGTAGAGCCCGCCCAGCTCCACCAGCGCCTCATGGGTGCCCTGCTCCACCAGCGCACCGCCCTGGAGCACCAGGATCCGGTCCGCCATCCGCACCGTGGAAAATCGGTGGGAGATGAGCACCGCCATCCGTCCGGCGGTGAGCTCGGAGAATCGGAGGAAGACCTGGTACTCGGCCCGGGCGTCGAGCGCGGCGGTCGGCTCGTCCAGGATGAGGAGCTGGGCGTCCCGCATGTAGGCTCGGGCGAGCGCCACCTTCTGCCATTCGCCGCCGGAGAGCTCGACGCCTCCCTCGAACCGCCGGCCCAGCATCTGGCCGTAGCGGCCGGCCAGCCGCTCGGCCACGGTGTTGGCCAGGCTCCGCTCGGCGGCCGCCTCGATCCGGGGTGCGTCGTCCAGCCCGCCGATGTTGCCGACCGCGATATTCTCCCGCAGGATGAAATCGTAGCGGACGAAGTCCTGAAAGATGACGCCGACGTTCCGCCGGAGGCTCTCGATGTCGTACTCCCGGAGATCGACCCCATCGAGCAGGATCCGGCCCTCGGTGGGATCGTACAGCCGGGCGAGCAGCTTGACCAGCGTCGTCTTGCCGGCCCCGTTCTCGCCCACCAGCGCCAGGCGCTCGCCCTGCGGGAGCGTGAAGTCGAGGCCCCGGACCGCCCAGCCCTCCGCGCCGGGGTAGCGGAACCCCACGTTCTCGAACACGAAGCCGGTGCGGATCGGCACCGGCACCGGAGGGGCGCCCGGCCGAGGGCGGATCCGTGGCTGGAGCGCCAGAAAGGTGAACAGATCGTCGAGATAGAGACTCTGCTCGTAGACCTGCGACAGCGACAGCAGCACCCGCTGAATCAGGTCGCGGCTCTGGCGGAACGAGCCGGCGAGAAAGGTCAGCACGCCGATGGTGAAGAGTCCGGCACCGGAATGATGGCCGATCACGGTCAGGTAGATGATCACGCCATAGGCGCCGTAGTAGCCCAGCGTTCCCACCGCGGCCAGTGCGGTCGAGACCAGGCTCCGCCGGAGGGCGAGCGCCTTGTTGGCCTCGTAGAAGTCGCGGGAGAGCCGGTCGTACCGGTCTACCAGGAAGTCCGACAGACCGAAGAGCTTGAGCTCCTTGGCCGAGATGTCGCTCGCACCGATGTAGCGCAGATAGTCCAGCTGCCGGCGCTCCGGCGTCCAGGAGTAGAGCAGCGAGTAGCCCAGCGAGGCGAAGTGGGTCTCCCCCAGGAGCGACGGGAGCACCGCCACCAGCAGGAGGACCAGCAGCCAGGGCACGTACACCGCCAGCGCGGCGGCCAAGGTGGCGAAGGTGATGGCATCCTGCACCGTGGAGAGGAGCAGGGTGAAGAGCCCGATCCGCCCGACGGTCTGCCGCCGGGCCCGCTCCAGCTTGTCGTACAGATCGGCGTTCTCGAACTGCTCCAGGTCGAGTGTCGCGGAGTGCCGCATCAGCTCCACGCTGGTGCGGTTGGCAAAGAGATCTCCCAGCAGGCTCTCGAACAGGGCGGAGAGCCGCGCCAGCCCCTCCCCCACCAGGGCGATGGCCAGCTCCAGCGCCACCAGCTCGATCATCCGTTCCCACGCCACCGGCCCCGCGCCTCTGGCCATCCCCACCGCCCGGACCACCTCGTCCACGATGAGCTTGCCGATCCAGAGCACCGCGAGCGGCACCAGCGCGCGCGCCACCCGGAGCACCAAGATGCCGACCACGTAGCGGGGCTCGGTCTCCCACACCAGCCGGAGCAGTCGCGGGACGTGGCGTAGCGCCTGCAGCCGCTCGCGCCATCCTGGGCGCGGCTCGTCGGGCTTACGGGTGCTTCGGTTGGAGCGTACTATCGGGTGCTGAAGAGGCAACGTCATGAACGGAAGCTAATCGCGGGAGAGCTACCCGATGCACGCGATCGACTGGCACACGCTCTGGTCCAACCTCATGCACCTGGGGACGCCGGACAGCATCACCCATCCCGTCACCCTGATCGAAAAGGTCGTCCGGCCGGTGGTGGTCTACCTGCTGCTCGTGTTCGGGCTCCGGGCATTCGGCAAGCGCATTCTGGCGCAGCTCAACCCGTTCGATTTCGTGGTGCTGCTCACGCTCTCCAACACCGTTCAGAACGCCATCATCGGGAACGACACCTCGCTCCTGGGCGGCGCGCTGGGCGCCGCGACCTTGCTCGGCGTCAACGCGCTGCTGGTGCGAGCCTACTACCGGGGCCCGTCGAAAGATCACATCAAGCGGCCCGATCGCGACATCGTGCTCATCAGCCACGGGAACCTGCAGGAGCAGGAGATGCGGCGCCTCCACATCAACGCGGGCGAGCTCACGGCAAAGGCGCACGAGCGCGGGTTCGACTCACTGGACGACGTGGAGTGGGCCATGCTCTACCCCAACGGCACCATCTACTTTCACGCCAAGGCGACGGTGACCGAGACGGCGCGATACGCCGAGCTCATCCGCAGGATGGATCTGCTGTCTACCCAGGTGGCGGCGCTCGCAAAGTGAAAGGTTAGAATTCACCATGCCGTCCAGCATCACCGCCCTCGTCACCGGCGCGACCCAGGGGATCGGCCGCGCCACCGCCTTCGCTCTTGGCCGGGCCGGCTACCGGGTCGGTGTGTGCGCGCGGACCGCTGCCAAGGTGGACGCCCTGGTGGCGGAGCTCCAGCAGGAGGGTATTGACGCCGCCGGCCACCCCGCGGATGTCGGCGATCCGGTGCAGGCGGCCGCCGCAGTGGAGCGGATCGTGGCCCGCGTCGGCGAGGTCGGGGTGCTGGTGAACAATGCGGGGGTGCTCGTCGCCCGGCCCTTCGCGGAGCTCTCGCTCGAGGAATGGGACGCCACGATGGCGACCAACCTCCGGAGCCTCTTCCTCATGACCCGTGCCGTCCTTCCCCCCATGCGCCGGCGAGGCGCGGGCGCCATCGTCAACGTCGCCAGCCTCGCGGCGCGGAACGGCTTCGTGGGTGGGACGGCGTATACCGCGTCCAAGCACGCCGTGCTCGGCTTCGGCCGCTCTCTCATGCTCGAGCTCAGGAAGGAGAACATCCGGGTCATCACCATCTGCCCCGGCTCCGTCGCCACCGGCATGCTCGAGGACCAGCCGATGCTCCGGTCCGACCCTCAACGGATTTTACGTCCGGAAGATGTTGCCGATACTATCCTCCATGCCCTTGCCCTCCCGACCCGGGCGCTGGTGAGCGAACTGGATCTCCGTCCGACCAACCCCTAGCGATGGCGCCCGTCCTCGTGACCATGTGCGTCTGCCAGCGCGTGCCTTTTGCCGAGCTCCTGCCACAGGCCAGGGCCGCGAGCTGGTCGTTGCCCGAGCTCATCCGGGAGACCGGCTGCGGCGGGCAGTGCGGGCTCTGCCGTCCCTACCTCCGGCGGATGCTCGCCACCGGCGAGACCACCTTCCGGGAGCTCCTTCGGGACGAGCCAGGTTGAATGCGCAGGCCCTCCAGGCCCGAGGCGCTGTCGGTCGTGGCCTTCACGGTCGGCTGGATCGGGGTGTATTTCGCCTTCCGCGACCACTGGCTCGGCATCCTTCTCCCCCTGATGACGACCGTGCTCACCCTGCTGGTGGTCCGCCGGGTGGAGGCGCTCGGCCGACACCGGAGGCAGGAGCTGCAGCGGGCGCTGGAGAGCGCGGCCGCGCGCAATCGGGAGCTGGAACGGCTGCGCCATCTGGCGGCCGCGCTCCTGGCGGGGACCGATCTCGCCGGCCTGGTTCGGGAAGTGGCGGGCGCGGCCGCGGAGCTACTCGAGGCGGAGAGCGGGGCTGTCACCTTCGTGGTCGAGGAAGGCCGCTTCCTCCGGGTCGCCGCGGCGACTGGACCGATGCATGCCATACAAGGGCAGCTCATTCCGGTCGACGGCTCCATGGTGGGTTGGGTCCTGACCAACGGTGCCCCGTTGCTCTCGGATCACATGTACTCGGACCCGCGCGCGTATCACATTCCCGAGCTGACCGCCACCCTGAGGACCACGGCTGTGGTCCCGCTGCGCTCGGCCGGAGTGGTGATCGGCACGGTGAGCGTCTACAACCGGCGCGACGGACGCTTTTTCAGCGATCACGATCTCCAGCTCCTCCAGATCCTGGGCGATCAGGTCGTGGTGGGACTGGATCGCACGGCGGTGCTGGAGGAAAGCCGGCGAAACGAGCGCGCGCTCGGTGCCAAGAACCTCGAGCTGCAACGCGCCACCCGGCTCAAGAGCGAGTTCCTGGCCAACATGTCGCACGAGCTGCGCACGCCGCTCAACGCCATCATCGGCTTCTCCGACCTGCTCCTGGTGGGAGGGGCCGGTGAGATCAACGAACAGCAGCACGATTTCCTGGAGTCGGTGCTCCGCAACGGCCGGCACCTCCTCCAGCTGATCAACAGCGTCCTCGACCTCTCCAAGATCGAGGCGGGCCGGATGACGCTCAGCCTGGGCCGCACCGACCTGCGCGAGGCCATCACCGGCGCGGTGGCGGATACCGCGAGCCTTCGGACCGCCAAGCGGCAGGAGTGCGAGCTGCAGCTGGAGGAGTCGTCGCTCGCCGTGGTCGCCGATGGCGTGCGCGTCCGGCAGGTGCTCTTCAACCTGCTGTCCAACGCCTCCAAGTTCACCCCCGAGGGAGGCACCATCCGCCTGGCGGCGGTCCGGACCAACGCCCCGCTCCCACTCCCCTCCGATCGCTCGGGCGAGGACCGGCGCGTGCGGACCCAGGACGTGGTCTGGGTCTCGGTCATCGACTCCGGGATCGGCATCAGCCCGGAGGACATGCCCAAGCTGTTCCAGGAGTTCAGCCAGGTAGACAGCTCGCCCAGCCGCCAGGCGCAGGGCACCGGGCTGGGGCTCGCGCTCTGCAGGAAGTTCGTGGAGCTGCACGGGGGTGCTATCGGGGCGGACTCGATTCCGGGAAAGGGCTCCACCTTCTGGTTCATGCTCCCGGCCGAGGGCCCGGTGAGGCGGCTACCGCCGGTGGAGGCTTGAATCGGGTCGCTAGCCGCTAACCTTCATTCGATGCTACCCGGACGTCTCCTCCTGCTGCTGCTCACGGCGAGCCCCAGTCTGCTGGGAGCGGCCAACGGGCACGCGAGCGAGCCGGCCGACCTATCCCCCTCGATCGCCGGTGTCTCCTCCTCCCGGGCGCCGCTCCCGGCTCCGGTACACGACGAAGCCTCACCGGACTCAGGCGGGTATCTCCCGAGAACGCGGCCTTCTTCGAGGCACGGGAACAGGATTTCGAGAAGCGGGTGCTCGAGGCCACCATGGGCAGCGAGCTGGTGGGGATTCTCACCCAGCCGGTCGCCTGGGACCTGCTCCGGACCGACAAGCTCTACGACTTCCTGGGGCAGAAGACCTACCAGGGCAAGCCGCTGCTCGACCGGCTGGGCGGCTGGCTCAAGCAGGGACAGGTATTCCGGGGCAAGGAGATCGCCTGCTACCACAAGGAGTGGGCCTACTTCAGCAATCGCTACAAGGTGACCTGCGCGGAATACATCGGGGCCAAGCCGGGTATCCCGCCGACCCCGCGCCACGTCCAGGAGGTGATCGCCCTGATGAAGGAGCGCAAGATTCGCGTGCTCTGGGGGTGCTCGCGGTGATCGCCTGGTTGACCGGCGCGCTGGCCTCGGCGTCGGGCCTCCTGATCTCCTTTCGCTACGATCTGCCCACCGGTCCCATCGTGGTGTGCATGTTCGGGATACTGCTGCTGGTCGCGTTCGGCCTGCGGAAGGCACTCGGGTTGCACCCGGTGACCGAGGGCGAGGCCGTGGAGGTCGCGTAGGGCGGATTGCCGGACGGCGGATCCGTCGTCCCGAGGGAGCGGAGCGCCGCTGTCATCCCGAGGAGCGGAGCGACGAGGGATCTTGCCGGGCCGAGGTCGACCCCCGGGGGAGAAGATCCCTCGCTCCGCTCGGGATGACAGCCCTGGCTCGGGATGACAGCCCTGGCTCGGGATGACGGCCCTGGCTCGGGATGACGGCCCTGGCTCGGGATGACGGCCCTGGCTCGGGATGACCAACGCCGAGACCAGCCTCCCGCTGGCTACTTGACCTTCTTCCAACCCGGCATGTACGGGGGCGGCAGAAGCGCGGCGCGGCGGAGCAGCTCCAGGTGGGGCGCTACGACGTCCGCCACCTGCTGCGCCGCGTGGACGTGCACCTCGCGGAGCACCGCCGGGGCCGCAGCGGTGAGCACCAGCGCTCCGTGGACCCTCCCTGCCACCCGGAGCGGTACGATCAGGCGCGCCTCCCCTTCCACCAGCGTGAAGACGCTCGGCAGCACCCCTGCCAGCACCTGGGCGAGCGACGTTCCAGCCACGGGAATCAGGGGAAGATCGGGCAGCGGTCGCCGCTCGCCCGGCTCGAGCAGCACCACCCGATCGCCTTCGCTCAGCCGGATGGCATAGCGCATGGCATCGAACGGGAGGAGCCGGCCGGCCAGCTCGGCGACCCGGCGCATCGCCTCGCCCATGTCACTGCTCCCGGCCAGCACCTCGGCCACTTCGCCGACCAGGAGCTGGCAGACCGGTCCCGCGGCCGGTGACGCCCTGCGCTCCTCCTCGCCGGCGGACGCGAACAGCGCCACCTGCGCGGCGATGAGCGCCCCCAACCGGACGAGCAGTGCCGAATCCTCCTCGACATACAGATCGTGTCCGACGCTGCCGGCGAGCAGAAACGCGGAGAGCCCGTTGGGGCCGACGATCCGGGCTCCGACGATCGAGCGCGGCTCGGCACCGGCGGGCTCGGCCAATGTGAAATACCCCCGGGGCCAACGCGGCTCGCGGTAGGTATCGGGGAGCAGCACGCGATCCTGGCTGCCGAAGAGCGCATCCACATCGAGCTCCTCCCGTCCGATGACCAGTGAGGGATCACTCCAGATCGGGCCGCCGGAGTGCTCGCCCAGCCGGAAGAAGCGGCTCTGGGGAGCATCCGCCAGGAGAAGCTCGAGATGATCGTGCGGCAGCAGCGGCTCGAGCCCTCGGCTCAACGCGGCCATGAATCGGTTCGGGGTCCCGGCTTCGCCGCTGGTCTGCCCGACGATATCGAGCAGCGCCACGATGCGCTCGAGCTGCCGCGACGTCGCGCCGGCCGCGCCCCACTGGCGCGCGAGCCGGCCGAAGAGCGGCGCCAGCCGGTGAGTCACCAGGCGGAGTGTCACCAGCGCGGTGTCGTCGAAGCGCGAGCACTGAAGGTCCGCCACCAGCAGGAGCCCGACGTCGCGCCGGCCGAAACGCACGGGCACGGTCACCACCGAGCGGTAGCCGGCGTCCCGCACGACCTCCTCCAGGAAGGTGAGCTGGGTGGGGTCGAGCTGCGGCGTAGGCAGAGGCACGGAGAGATCGTCCGCCGCCAGCGCTTCGGGGCCGAGGAGCACCGCGCCACCACGCGTGGGGTAGAGCCAGAGCGCCAGCAGATCGTGGGGCACGTCGACCGAGAGTGCGCTCGAAAGCGCCTCATGCCAGGTCGCCAGCGCCACCGGATCGCCCAGTCCCTCCTCGACCCGCAGGATCGGAACGAGTGGATCCGCGGCCGTTTCGGGCAGCGGGCGCTGGTTGGGTTCGGGGCTACCCGGCAAAGGCATGTCTGCCCGAGAGGCAGGAGGTATGCCGAGGTCGGAAACCAGACAAGTCGTTGTTCTTGCAGGCGGTTGACTTTTGATCGGAGGCTCGGCAGTCGCCCTTCTGGCGCGGGACGTCGCGTCCTGCCCGCGTTCGTTGCAGCCTGCTGGCGCGTGGAAGTGCGGAGAGCGCCGTGGGTTGACATACCCCTCCCCCCTATATAGGATCCTCTCCAGCCATCGGCCCTACACCGTTCAAGGAGAACCCTATGCGGAGCCTGACGCTCCACATCGAAGGCATGAGCTGCGGTCACTGCCTCAACGCGGTGAAGCAGGCCCTCGCCGCGCTGCCGGGTGTCCAGGTGGACTCGGTCCGGATCGGCCGCGCGGAGCTGCACTACGACGAGTCGATCACCACGCCTCCTCGCATCGAAGCGGCGGTGGGGGATGCCGGCTACCGCGCCAGCGGCACGCCGGCGGAGGCGGGCGCGTAGCGCTCGAGATCGTGATGAGCACCGCTCAGATCATCGTGACCCTGCTTGGCGTCTGCGCCATCGCCTGGATCAACTGGTACTTCTTCCTCGCCGGCTCGGCGGCCGTGACCGCCGCGTCGGGCGGCGACGGCGTCGGCCCGCAGCGTGCCCGGATCGAGGTCAGGGGCGGCTACTCGCCGGCGGTCGTGCGGGTCCGCGCCGGCCGGCCGGTGCGGCTCGAGTTCTACCGCGACGAGACCAGCGGGTGCACCGAGGAGGTCGTACTGCCCGACTTCGGCATTCGCACGTTCCTGCCGCCGCACCGGACCACGCCGGTGGAGTTCACCCCCGAGCGAGCCGGCAGCTACGAGTTCACCTGCGGCATGGGCATGGTGCGCGGACGCGTGGTCGCGGAGGCTCCGGCCGCCCCGGGAGACCGGCCATGACGACCACGGCCCCGAGCGCTCCGGATCAGTGCACCATTCCGGTGACCGGGATGACTTGTGCCGCATGCAGCGGGCGAGTGCAGCGCACGCTCGAACAGACGCCCGGCGTCGCAGGCGCCAACGTCAATCTCATGACCGGCAGTGCGACCGTGAGCTACGACCGGGGCGCGATCTCGCCGGCAGGACTGGTAGAGATCATCCGCTCCACCGGCTACGGCGCCGAGCTGCCTTCGCCGGACACCTCATCGGACGACCTGCTTGGCGCGCAGGACGAGGCCCGCGCGGGTGAGGTCCGGGAACTCCGGCGAAAGCTGGTCGTGAGCGCCACCGCCGCCGTGCTCGCCATGCTGGTGAGCATGCCGCTCGGGCAAACCACGAGCCGCGGCGCCGCCGATCCTCTCATGCGCTTCATGATGCCGCTCACCGCCGGGCTCCGTCGCGCCTTCCCGGCGGCTTATCTGATGCCGCCCGCCGTCTGGCGATACGCCCTCCTGGCCCTCACCATCCCCGTAGTCGGCTGGGCCGGGCGCCACTTTTATGCTCGGGCATGGGCGGCGTTTCGGCACCATAGCGCCGACATGAACACCCTCATCGCGGTCGGTACCGGGGCCGCGTTCCTCTACAGTCTCGCGGTGACCTTGGCCGGCGACTGGTTCGCCGCCCGCGGCGTCGAGCCGCAGGTCTACTACGAGGCGGTGACCTGGATCATCGCCCTCATCCTGCTCGGCAACCTCTTCGAGGCCCGGGCCAAGGGGCAGACGACCAGTGCCATCCGTCGGCTCATCGGACTCCGGCCGCCCACGGCCCGCGTCATCCGCGACGGCCGCGAGGCCGAGATCGGCCTGGCCGAGCTGCGCCCGGGTGACGAAGCCGTCGTCCGGCCGGGAGAGAAGCTCCCCGCCGACGGCACGGTGCTCGAGGGCAGCAGCAACGTGGACGAATCGATGCTCACCGGCGAGCCGGTGCCGGTGCCCAAGCGCCCGGGCGACCCGGTGATCGGCGCCACGCTCAACCGGAACGGTGCCTTTCATTTCCGGGTCGAGCGGGTGGGTCATGACACGGTACTCTCCCGGATCATCCGCCTGGTGCAGCAGGCCCAGGGATCAAAGGCGCCGATCCAGCGCCTGGCCGACCGGATCTCGGCGATCTTCGTTCCCATCGTGCTGTCGATCGCTGTCCTCACCTTCGTGATCTGGTTCGATTTCGGCCCTCCGCCCGCGTATCTGCACGCGCTGGTCTCCGCGGTGACGGTGCTGATCATTGCCTGCCCCTGCGCCATGGGTCTGGCCGTGCCGACGGCGGTGATGGTGTCGACCGGCCGCGGCGCCGAGCTCGGCGTGCTGATCAAGGGCGGTGAGGTGCTGGAGCGAAGCCAGGCCGTCGATACCGTCGTCTTCGACAAGACCGGGACGATCACCGCCGGCCAGCCGGTGGTGCAGTCGGTTCTGCTCGCGCCGGAGATCGATGCCGGCCTCGCGAGAGACGAGACCCGGCTGCTCCAGCTCGCCGCGGCGGTGGAGCGGAAGAGCGAGCACCCGCTGGCCGAAGCGGTGGTCGCGGAGGCGGAGCGGCGCGGCGCCGCTCCTCTGACGGCGATGGATTTCGAGAGTCGAACCGGCAGAGGCATCGTGGGGACCGTCGACGGCCTCCGGGTGGCCGTAGGCAACGCCGCCCTGATGCGCGAGCTCGGGGCGGACCCCACCGCCCTTGCTGCCGAAGCGGACCGCCTCGCCGCGGAGGGAAGCACGCCGGTATTCGTCGTGGTGGCTGGGCGGATAGCCGGCCTCCTTGCCGTCGCCGACCCGGTGAAGCCGACCAGCCGGCGGGCCATCGCGGCGCTCGAGCGGCTCGGCGTCGACCCCGTCCTGCTCACCGGCGACAATCGCCGGACGGCGGAGGCCGTGGCTCGTGCGGTCGGCATCCGTCGCGTCGTCGCCGAGGTGCTGCCCGAGCGGAAGCTGGAGGAGATCCGCCGGATTCAGGAACAGGGCAAAGTCGTCGCGATGGTGGGCGACGGCCTCAACGACGCGCCCGCGCTGGCCCAGGCGGACGTGGGTATCGCCATGGGGACCGGCACCGACGTGGCGATCGACGCCGGTGCGATCACCCTGATGCGCGGCGATCCGCTCGGGGCGGTCACCGCGATCGCCCTGGCGCGGCGGACGATGCGGATCATCCGGCAGAATCTCTTCTGGGCGTTCATCTACAACGTGATCGGCATCCCGGTGGCGGC
>JBBSHB010000065.1:0-15931 GCA_038253515.1 Gemmatimonadales bacterium
CCGCGGGGGGCGTCCTTTCTCCTGAGCCCCAACCGGCTCAACGTCGCGGTGTCGCGGGCGCAGGCGCTGGCGATCGTGGTCGGGTCGCCGCAACTTGTGGACGTGAGGTGCAAGTCGGTGGAGGAGATGAAGCTGGTGAACTTGCTGTGCCACCTGGTGCAGTATGCGGAAGGGCTGAATTAGCGCCGAACGGCCATCCGCGCTGCCTCTACGCGGAGACACCTATGAACGACGATCCGGAGCTCGAACCCGCACCGATGCCCGCCGTACGCTGGAACATCGGGCGGCAAGGCAGGGCATGGACCGGCGATGAGGCATTGGCCCGATGGGAGCTCACGCCGGAGAAGTTCGAGAGAACCAGGGCAAGCTGTTCTGGGACGAGACCGAGCGTCTCACGCTGCTCGCGCTGCTGCTGGAGAATGTTGGTGTGGATCGAGCGGTGCGGCTGGGCGATCCAGCCGTATGGAGGGCGGCGGTGCGGGAACTGGAATGACGACGGACTCGACCCGAAGGAGTGAAGCGCTGCTTTGTCATCCCGAGGAGCGTAGCGACGAGGGATCTTGCTCGGCCGAGTTCGAACCCCGGGTGATAAGGTCTCTCGGTCCGGTCGGCACGGTCCGGCATGGTCGGGGTGGCCAGACCACGATCTGGCTATACTGAGATGCGGAGTGCCGGCGGTCAGGCCGCTTTGCCGCCCGGCGCCCGCAACGCCTTCGCGACGTCCCGAGGGGTCGCGCCGAGCGCGAAGAGCGCGCGAAGCAGCAGATCGACCGACACCGAGGGATCGGCCGATTCCATCTTTGCCACCCGCGACTGACTCGATTTCAGGTGACGGGCGAGCGCCGTCTGCGAGAGGCCTTGCTTGGTCCGGCGCAGACGGAGGCTGCGGCTGAGGGCGACTTTGATCTCGATCAACGCGGCCTCCTCCGGGCTGAGCGCCAGAAACTCCGCGGCCGAGCTGACGCGCCAGCCGTGGGCCTCGAGCTTGTCGCGCTTGCGCTTTTTCAAGAGTCCTCCCTGGCGTCGTCCGTGAGCGCGTCGTACACTCGCAGACGGCGGCGGCAGTTCTGGATGACGACTCCCGGCGTCGATCGGGTCTTCTTGCTGAACACCTCTACAATGACTACGGCATCCGGGTCGAGGCGACATACGATACGCCAGGTGGCGACCTGATCCTGTACTCGGAGCTCATGGCAGCGGGGCCCGATGACTGGCATTGGCCGGGACTGAGGCAGCACCAGCATCGCCCCATCTTGCAGCTGCCGGAGCAGTAGCCCCGCTTCAAGTCTGGCTGCGAGGGAGAATGGTGGACTCTTGACCTCCCCATGGAGCCACACGAGCGGTTTCGGGATCCGCGTCACGGGCATGTTATGTCAGAAGTGATATAGGCGCAAGGGGCCGCGCGGTTTCGGCTCGGGTAGGCGTCGGCATGCCTCAAGATGGGTGGTGTCCCGCCTGGCCAGGCATCATTTCTACGCACACATGAGGCTCTTGTAAGACTGCCGATGCCAACGAGCGCCCCCAAGCTCCAACGCTGGATCGACCTCCTTGCCGCCCTCCTCCGCCACCACTTCCCGGTGTCGTTCGAGCAGCTCATCCGCGAGGTCCCGGCCTACGGCGGCGACCAGTCCGACGAGGCCCGCCGCCGCATGTTCGAGCGCGACAAGGACGAGCTGCGCGGGTTCGGGATCCCCATCGAGACGATGACCTCCGACGAGGGCGAGGTCGCGGGCTACCGGCTCCGGCCCCGCGACTTCTACCTGCCATACCTCGCTCTCCGCGCCGAGGGCCGGCCGGCTGCGCCCCGGAAGCTCGACCGCTATGGCTACGGCTCGTTGCCGACCCTCGCCTTCGAGGCCGAGGAGCTGGCCGCGGTGACCGACGCCGCCGCGCGCGTGCGCCAGCTCGGCGACCCGCTCCTCGCCGAGCACGTGGACTCGGCCATGCGGAAGCTCGCGTGCGACCTGCCGGTGGACGTGGGGGCCGCGGGCTCGACGGAGGTGCTGCCGCCGAGGGTTCGGGTCTCGCCCGATCTTCTGGCGACCCTGGGCGACGCGCTCGAGCGCCGGAAGCGGGTCACCTTCACCTACCACTCGATGGGGAGCGACAGCTCCACCGACCGCACGGTGGAGCCGCTCGGACTCTTCTTCCTGAACCAGCACTGGTACGTCGCCGCCCGCACCGCGGAGGACGAGACGGTGAAGAACTACCGGTTGAGCCGGATCTCCGGGGTCCAGGTGAACCCGAAGAAGCCCGGCACACCCGACTACGACATCCCCTCCGGATTCGATCTCCGCGAGCACGCGCACTCGCGCCAGGCGTGGGAGCTCGGCGCGGGCGATGCGGTGACGGCGGTGGTCGCGTTCCACACCGGCTCGGGTGCGGCCAACGGGGCGGCACAGCTTGGCGAAGCGGTCGAGGGTAAGCCGAACCTCCGGCGGTTTCGCGTCCGGCGACTCGACGCCTTCGCCCGCTGGCTCCTCTCGTTCGCCGGCGATCTCGAGCCCATCTCCCCCGCCGATGTGGTCGAGGAGTACCGGGGCCTCGCTCGCGAGACTCTCGCGCAGCACGCGTCATGACCGACACCGCGGTCGGGCAGCTCTCGCGCATCCTGCACCTCATCCCCCGGCTCGGCGATGGCGAGGCGCACGACCTGACAGAGGTGGCCCGCTCGGCGGGGGTCGAGCGCGCGGTGGTGCTGCGAGACATCCAGTCGATCTCCGAGCGGTTCGAGGCGCCCGGCGGCTTCGTCGAGGGATTGCAGATCTTTCTCGACGCCGAAGGAAAGGTCTCCATCCTCCCCAACCACTTCCTCCGCCCGATGCGGCTCACCCGTGGCGAGCTCTGCGCGCTGGAGCTCGGCCTCGCCATGCTGCGCGCGGAGCGGGCCGCGGAGGAGCACGCGGCGATCGATGGCGCGCGCGAACGGCTCCGGGCGGCGATCAGCCGGCTCCCGGCGGACGAGGCCGGTGAGCTGCGTGTCGCATCGCTCGCCGTCGCAGGGAGCCTCGACCAGCTCCGGGCTCTGCGGGAGGCGCACCGGACGGGACACAAGGTGCGGCTCACCTACAGGAAGGGAGCGGACGAGACCGTCACCCACCGGGTCATCTGCCCCTACGCGATCGTCTTCACCAGCGGGATGTGGTACGCGGTGGCGCACTGCGAGAGCAGTGACGGGGTGCGTTTCTTCCGGCTCGACCGGGTGGAGGAGGTGGAGACGCTGGAGGCGCGCTATCGCCCGCCGCGGGACTTCTCGGTGGAGCAGGCGATGCCGGACGGCAAGGCGCTCCACGCCGAAGACGCGCGGACGCTCCGGCTCCGCTACTCCCCGGCGATCGCGCGCTGGATCGCGGAGCGGGAAGGGAAGACGCTGGCGAAGGACGGGTCGCTGGTGATGGAGCACCCGCTCGCCGACACCGACTGGGCGGTGCGCCACGTGCTGCAGTACGGGCCGGACGTCACGGTGCTCGAGCCCGCGGACGTGCGGGATGCGATCCGCGCGCGGCTCGAGCGGATCATCGCCCGATGACCGGCGAGCATGGCGCGGGGCAGCGTCATTTCGTGGACGTCTGGAACCCGTCCTACGAGTCCAACGCCATGGAAGCCCACCTCGCGTTGCTGCTCGAGGCTGCTGGACGCTTCGAACGAAAGCAGATCGCTGAGGACGGTCTGCACGTGTGGTGGGGGAAGATCCGCTCGCGCAATCGGGAGCAGGAGCTTCGGCACCTTGCGTCGATACTGGAGATCGCGACCGAACTGGAGGAGGACGAGAGTCGCGAGTGTCACCTCTATCTGACCGACTACCGGGCCCTCTACGTGGGGCACGTGGACGCGATCAGTCAGGCCGACATCCGTGGCTCGAGCGACTCCCGTGTGCCCTCATACTACGCGGCTGGCGGACTCGAGTGCGATTTCTGGTATCGACTGCTGGATATCAGACGCCTGGTGGCGGATGACACCCTTGCCGTGATCGCGGAGCTCAAGACGCTGCGGAACCTGGGCTATAACAACCGGCCGGTGTCCCTCTACGGTGGGATGGTGGACCTGCCGCTCGTGGTCTCCCGGCCCGACGACCGACGGTTCTTCGATCGCGAGAGCCGCGACCAGATCACCGATGGGCGACTCTGGGCGGAGTTCGACGCCGAGGCGGTCGGCGTGGGAGTCATGGAGCGCGAGTTGCGGGAGAATCTGGTTGGCGACGAGGCCTGGATGGCCCTCGACCCAGCGGCGAGGACGTTCATCGCGAGCGCGGAGAAGATCTTCCGCGACCAGCGATCCGACCCCGCGTTCGACTTCGGCCCCGTCGTCGCCAATCTCACCAAGGCGCTCGAGGTCACCTGCAACGCGGTGCTCCGCCAAATCGGACCACGCCTCTCTCAGGACGTGCGGCAGGTGGAGGTCGACGGCGACAAGGTCGACCTGGCGCAGGGCAGGCATCTGTCCATCGGGCAGCTCGCCCGCGTTCTCAGGGGCAAGCGGCCGCTGCACCGTGCCCTGCGACAGCGCCTCGAGAATGGCGACTGGTTCGTGGACACCTTCCCGTCGCTGCTGGACGAGGCGGCGCGCGTGCGGAACCCGGGTGTGCATCGGGAGCGCGTGGACCGGGAGAGCGCGACCCGGCTTCGGAACAGGCTGATGGGCGTCGGATGCCTCGGGGAGCTGGTTCAGCTCGCCAGGGTGCGGCCAAGCGGCGCGCCGTAAGTGGAGATGGCCACCTCTGTCATCCCGAGGAGCGTAGCGACGAGGGATCTTGCCGGGCCGAGTTCGACCCTCGGGGGAGAAGATCCCTCGCTCCGCTCGGGATGACAGTCTCGGAATCACGGCGATGCCATCCGACGGGTATCGCAATGCCTCCAGAGAGGTCCAATCGTTATGTGCCGGCTGAAATCCCCCCCCGGCGCCTTCTCGCAGATCCCGTTCGAGACGGGTCGGCCAGGAAGAGACTCGACCGCCGTTCGAACTAATTCAGGATCCGTCTCCTCGGAGTCCTCATGCGCTGGCAGGACCTGATCACCGTCGATTCCGAGATCATGCACGGCGCCCCCTGCTTCCGCGGCACTCGTGTTCCCGTGTCGGTGGTCCTCGACAATCTCGCGGCTGGCACGTCGGAGGCGGAACTGTTCGAGAACTACCCGACGCTGCCGCGTGAGGCCCGAGCCGCCGCGTTGGCCTACGCCGCTGACTTGACCCGCGATCGGGTCCTCCACATCCGGCCTGAGCCCGAGTCGGCTGCTGCGGGTGGGGGCGGCGGTGGCGGGGAACGGTCGCAGCCTTACGCGTGGCACGGTTGACGTATACTGAGTGACGGCTCCCCTCACGAAACAGCACGCACCCGTGTTGCTCGAGATGGCGCAGTAGATCGAGCCGCTTCACGCAGTCAGCTTGAGCGGCTCGCGAATCACATCGGCGCCGGCGAGATCCTCCTCGGCCAGGGCGCGGTTGGCCTCCAGGGTGAGTTCTACCGCCTCGCGCAGATTCGCTCGCGCCTCCTCCAGGGTGGCACCCTGGCTGTTGGCACCCGGCAGCTCTTCAACGAAGCCGACATAGCCCTCGGGCACTTTCCGGAACACGGCCGTAAGTTGAAGCTGCATCTCAGGCTCCAGGTGACGAGAGGGCTTCGGCAATCTACATCCCGCGCGCCATGGCGTCTAACCCGCCCGAAACCCCGCCTCCGCCCCCCCTCGTAGACCCCGTTCGAGACTCCGCATCTCCCCGTGCCGCCGGTGCAGCGCCGCCACCTCCCGCTCCAGCACTGAACCGTACGCCTCGTCGGTGTCGAGGCTCGTCAGCGTGGCCGACGCGCATGCTTGCCGAAGGTGCGCGCCGCTGAATCCCTCGCTCAGGCAGACTGCCCGCTGGAGCGCGTCGGGCTCGACGGGCAGAGTCGAGAAGTTCCGGAGGAGCGCCAAGCGCTCGTTCACACCCGGCAAGGGGAACACCACGGTGCGATCGAATCGGCCGGGGCGCCCGAGCAGGCTGCGATCGAGGAGTGTCGGGTCGTTCGACGTCGCTACCCAGAGCAGCGGCACCTGAAGCTCGAGGAATCCGTCCAGGCAGTTGAGCAGATACTCCTTGGTGACCATCCCCGACTCGGCCATCCGGTCGATGTCCTCAAGGATCACCATCGACCCCGCCGGAGTTCGCCGCACCGCGGAGAGCATCTCGCCGAACGGGTCGTGCTGGGGAAGGTGCCGCGCCGCTACGAAGAGGTGGGCCGTAACCTCTGGATAGCGGGTAAGCAGGTGCCTCACGAGATGCGTCTTGCCCGTGCCGGGAGCACCCACCAACAGGAGCCCGCGGCGGATCGGCAGCCGGTGGTTGGCTGCCAGGTCGCGGAGGCGCCAGAAGCGGTCCAGCCAGCTCAGCAGGTCGGCCTTGAAATCCGGCGGCAGGATGACGTCGGACTCCGCCACGTCGGGCGGTGTCACCTGGCGGAGCGGGCCGCCCCAGATCTGGACGCGCGGGCCCTGGGGATTGCTCCTGACGGCGCGCAGGAAAGCGGCGAGCGTGGAGCGGTCCCCTCCGAAGAAGACGAGGGCGTTCCGGCGATTTCGAACGTCGGGCGTCCTGAGCTGCACCCCCGCCACCAGAACGCGTGCGTTGCCCAACGTAAGCAGGAAGATCCCCTGAGCGTGATAGAGCTTCCGGGGCACGTCCTCGGTCCCGACGTCGATATCCGGACCGATGGCCATGACCTCGGCTTCGGCCTGGGGAGCGAGGAGTATCGTCTCCGCCTGCCATTCGACCAGCAGGGTCTGGGCCGTCCAGGTCCTGCCCGCTCGGACGAGCTCCGCAAGGAACGGCACCAGCGACTCTTCGTGGCAGATGCACTCACCGCCGATATCCAGGCCGACCGCGGTCCCCAGGCGGCGGACACTGTCATAGAAGCCTACCAGCAGGTGATAGATGTCGTGCGCGGCATCGAGCGCCGGCAGGGCTAATGGGGGCCTCATCCGGGATTCCAGTGAGCAGGGAGACAAACACATTAATGGCCCCCTCTGACAGCAGGGAGGCTGATCGTGCTCGTGCTCGAGGCGATTTGAGCTACATTTCACAGGCGAAGCTGAGCGATTCTCTGACCGATCCGAACCGTCATCTCATGACTGACCCCGATCCGCGCCTCCGGCCGCTCCGGCTGACCCGACTCAGCGAGTCAGATGGCCTGGCCGACGTCGCCCGCCTTTCGCCTGCCGAACGGATCGGCATGATGTGGCAGCTCGCCACCGACGCCTGGGCCTTCACTGGGAGCGCCGATGCTGAATCCCGACTTCCGCGACATCTTGTCCAGCTTCGGCGCCGAGGGCGTTGAGTATCTGGTCGTGGGAGCCTATGCCCTGGCAGCGCACGGGCTGCCGCGCGCCACCGGCGACCTCGACCTCTGGGTCAACGCAACTCTGGAGAATGCCCCGCGAGTACGCCGTGCGCTCCAGCGGTTCGGCGCTCCGGTGGAAGAGATCACCGAGGCCGATCTCTCGACCCCGGACAATGTGCTCCAGATCGGCCTGCCACCTCGGCGCGTGGATGTGCTCACCTCGATCGATGCCGTGAAGTTCGCCGAGGCCTGGGGCGCGCGGCTCGAGGTCACGCTCGAGGGCCTCGAGGTCCCCATCCTTGGCCGTGAGCACCTGGTTCGAAACAAGCGGGCAGTCGGCCGGCCGCAGGATCTGGCGGACGCCGCGGCTCGAGAGCCAGCGGTTCGGCTCCGACTCCTGAACCAAAGGCCGGCAGCTCGCGCTGCCGGCCTTTTGATCATGGTCCCCATCCAGCGTCAGGCCGCCGGCTTCGCCTCCCGTCCTCCCGATGGCGCCGCGGACTTCCTGCGGCGGTCTCTGGTGGGGAGTGTACAGCCTATCGCTTGCCACGCCGCTTCAGGTCTTTGACAACGTTGGCGAAGAGGAGGTTGGGCTCAGCGGCCCGCTCCTCGAAAGCGGCCAGATCCTCGCTATCCTCGGCAAGGCTGCGTCGCACGGCGGCGTTGACGAGCTCCGAGAGCGATTGCTCGGTTTCGGCCGCTTTGAGCCGAAGAGCCTTGTGCAGACTGGGGTCGAAGTACACGGTGGCTCGCTTGGGAGCCCGTTTGTGAATGGCCATGCCCGGACGGTAGCAATTGGACGTCATGACGTCAAAGCGGGACAGCGGCGAGCTCGCCTCTGGCCCGGCTCCGTTGTCACAGCCCTGGGCGAGATTGGATGGTCAGCGCCAGAACCGGCCCACCGCCCCCGGAGGCTGCATGAAGACCGATGTCCGCCTGTCCACCAGGTTCCTGACCACCCAGAACGCCCACCAGGTCGGCATGCTCGTCAGCCTGGAAGGCGAGACGCCGGTGCGGCGAGCGCCGATCAACGTCTCGCTCGTGCTCGACCGCTCCGGCTCGATGGAGGGGCCGCCGCTCGAGGCCGCGAAAGCGGCGGCGGCCCGGTTCGCCTCCTTCCTGACGCTGGAGGACCGGCTCTCGGTCGTCCCGACCAGATGGCCGGCATCTTCGAGGGCGAGATCGAGGGACTCGTCGCCCTGGCGGCCCAGAACGTCGAGATCGAGGTGCGGCTCACCCATCCCCGCGTCGCGGGGGTGACCTTCCTGCAGTCCTATCCGGTGCGCCAGACCGCGGCGGGCGGGTGGAAGGTGGAGCTCCACGATCTCTACGCCACCTCTCCGAAGGCACTGGCCCTCCTGTTTCACGTCGAGGACGTACGCGCGCTGGGGAAGGTGCAGCTCGGCGAGATCCGCGTCGAGGCTGATGTTGTGAGCGAGTCGGGCATCGAGCACCGGACGACGGTGATGCCGGTGGTCGCCAACCTGGACGGCGAGGACCGGATCGAGCCCACGGTCGAGCATGCCTTCCTGCGATTCCAGGCGGCCCGCGCGCGCGAGGAGGCGGTGCGGCGCGCCGACGACGGCGACTTCGACGCGGCGGCGTCGAGTCTGGAGCAGGCGGCCGCGAGTCTGGCCGCTTGTCCAGCGGCACCCGAGCTGGCCGAAGAGATCGACGACCTGCGGGTCGAGGCGGCGCGAATGCAGCAGCGGCTCTACGGAGAGAGCGATCGGAAGTATCACGGTGCCCGGGCCATGGCGAACCGGGATCAGAAGGCGGGCTACGCAGAGAAGGTGAGCCGGCGGCGGCCGCGGGAGAGCTGAACCATGCTCGAGGCGATTCTCTTCCTCGTCCCTATCGTCCTCTACGCGGTCGGTTGCCGCGCGTGCGACATGCTCGGCGGTCGTGGTTCCGGCGCCGACTCTCGTTCGGAACCGAGCGACGACTTCGAAGCGCTGAGCCGGCTCGATATCGCCAGCGACGGCAAACTCGACGGCCGCTTGTAGCTCGCCGAAGCTGTCAACCACTTGCGGAGTGGCTCGGACTGTCATCCCGAGGAGCGGAGCGACCAGGGGCTGGTGCGGCTTCTGTTCACTCTGACCCTCCTGATCACGGTCGGCTCGGTCATCTATGTGTCGCTCCAGATGAATCGGCACGAGATGCTGAGCCTGATCGCCGGGACAACGGCAGGGGTGGTGAACTGGGATGCCCGGCTGGTAACCAATCTCCTCACCTTCGGACTGGTGCCTCTGTTGACGCTGCTCGGGTCCGCGCTACCTGGTCTCAGAAACGCACTGCTCTCCTGGGCCGAGCCAGTGCGGAAGCTGATTCAGCCGTGAGGCCCTCCCCTCCGCCCTTGCGCCGCTGCCCCGTGCGGATGGGCGGAAATGGGCTATCGCTGTAGCGGGCCCTGCCGTATGTTGGAATCCACCCGCACCCCTGATCCACCGGGAAGTTCCTGGAAGTCACGACGCGCCCGAGACTCTTCGAGTCCCACCGCGGAAAATGAGTATAGGTGCGGGGAGCCGAAGGAACGCGTATGACCAGACCGAAGATTCCGCAGGCGCTGTTGAGGCCCGCCTTTGCCCCGCTGTACCCCGGCATCCCCCCGAATGAATGGCGACCGGCGGCGGTAATGACTGACTATGTACTCGCCATTCGGCTACGTGCGAAGCACCGGATCCCCATCACACGGGATCGGGTGCTCGATGAAGCGCATTTCGAGTTCCGCGGTGTCTCTTCGACGGGCGCCGGCCAAAGGTAGGTGAACACCATGTCTTCCAGTCAGTGTCCAAGCTGCGGCCTGACGGTCACTTCCGTCGCGGCGAGCTGTCCCCTGTGTCGGGCGAACCTTATCCGGGCGAACACCCGGCGCGTGCTACTCTGGTCCGCCGTGATCGCCGAGTACTTGCTGATGATCCTGGTGCTGCAGCTCCGGCAGTAAAGAGGCGGTTCCGGCCGCTGCTTTCCTGGTCCGCCGCCTCGCCGACCGCTTCCCGGGCAGCACCGACCCCGCCGGCAGCCCCGACATCCCGAGATGCGCCCGCATCGACGGCGTGAGCCGCTTACGTACCAGCGCCTGCACCATCTCCGGTGACGGGGTGGCTTCATCCGGGATCACCTGCCTCACCTCGCCGCCCTCCAGCGCCAGCACCGGCACGCCGTCGCGGTAGAGGATCCGGTTCCTCCCCACCGCCGAGATCCGCTCGCCCGGGGTGATGATGCCGGCGAGGTTGAGCGGATCCGCCGCGCCGAGTGCCACGAGCCGACCTCCGGCGCCCTGCCGCCGGACGGCCCGCAACTGACCCACCGCCTCGGGCAGCGCGAACTGCTCGCCCGACATGCCGCTCACGAACCGTCCGCCCCGGATCTCGCCCCGCGCCTCGAGCCGCCGATAGACCTGCAGCAGCTCACGCCACGGCGGTGCGGCCGGCTCGCGTGCCAAAATGCGCTTGAAGACCACGCCGTAGCGGCGGAGCAGGGTGCGGGCGATGAGCTCGACCCGCTCCGCGTCGGGAACGCCGGATCCGTCGTGCAGCAGCGCCCACCTGCCCGCGCTCTCGATTCCGAACGGCACCGTCCGATGCCGCCGTTGCCCGCCACCCAGCGGCTTCCGCTTGCTCGAGGGCGTGATGAGCGCCCTGAGGCCCGCGAAGCTGTCCGATGTCACCATTCCGAGCCCCGCCAGCTCGGCGAGCGCCTGCTCCACCTGGGTGGTGAGCAGCCCTGACGCCGGCACCAGCTCGTGGAAGAAGATGGCGCCGCGCTGGTCCAGCACCTCGCGCACCCGCGCGGCGTAGCTCGACAGCGGCTGGTCTTCGGCCGCGGCCCGCGCCGCGAGCCAGGTGCTGGCGTGCACCCTCGAGAACAAGGCGATCGGCGTCGAACGAATGGGCCCGCCCGTCCCCCCGGCCCGCGGACCCGCCGGCACTCTGCCCCAGGCCACGCGACCGGTGAGGCACAGCGTGTCCAGCAGCATCGGCTCGTACTCCTCGCACCGCGCCGAGAGCACGTCGCTCTCCCACGCGGCGGCGGGCAGCTCGAAGCCTTCCAGCTGGGCGATCACCGCGGCCAGACCCTCGATGCCCGCCACCCGATGCTCCGGATCGATCCGCTGCCAGGCGAGCAGGAATCGCATGAAGTCCGCCGCGCTCACCGGCTCGATCTCGGCCCTGAGCCGGTTGAGCGTGTAGCGGTGAATCCGGGCCAGCAGCCGGCGGTCGCACCACTCCAGCTCGCCGGCCACGGCGGCAGGCCGAAGCGTGAAGCGTCCCCGCAGCACCACGCCCTCGCCCTCGAGCGCCATGAGCGCGGCCTCGGCCTCGATCTCGGGCAGTCCCAGCGGCGCGGCCAGCTCGGCCGCGGTGACTGGGCCGAGGATGCCGAGCCTGCCCCGTAAGAGCTCGCGCACGGCGGCCTCGCGGGAGCCGGCGTCGGAGAGCTGCTCCAGCTCGGCCAGGCGCTCAGCCGCCGCCCAGAGAGCCGGCCGGTCGCTCGCCGGCTGGACCCGGACGGCCCGGCCCCTCTCGACCAACTCCCTCCAATGGCCCAGCCAGGTCTCGCTTGCGCGTCCGGCGCTGCCTTCGGCTTCGGTGAGGAAGCCAGAGGTGAGCAACGCGTCGTGCAGCTCGTCGGCGTTCTGGACCTCGGGCCAGGCCTCGTCCCGCACGCGCTCGACGGCCGCGGGATCCAGCGCGCCGAGGTCGTCCGCGGAGGACGGCTCCGTGGCGCGGCGGGTGTAGACGGCCTGGGTCCGGCGCTCCTCCAGCGGCGCGTCGTCGAGGAAGGCGTACGGCTTGGCGTTGAGGATCTCGCTCGCCAGCGGTGACGGCTCCGGCAAATCGCGGGCGATGCAGCGGATCTCCCCGGCGTGGATCCGGCGCAGCACGGTGACCAGCCCGTCGAGGTCCATCACCTCGTGCACGCAGTCGTCGATGGTCTGCCGGACCAGTGGGTGGGTGGGGATCTCCCGGTCGCCCGGGATGTTCTCCAGGCACGCGGCGGCGTCGGGGAAGGCGGCGGCCAGGAGGTCCTCCGCCTCCATGCGCTGAATCTGGGGCGGAACCCTGCGGCCGCCCCGGTTCCGGGGCAGCGCGAGCGCGATCGACGCGTTCCAGCGCCAGTGGGTGCCGAACATCGGGGCGTCGAGCAGCGCCTGGACCAGGATGTCGCCCGCCGTGTCGGGATGGAGGAACTTGAAGACCGTCTCCAGCGGGAATGAATGCTGCGGCCCGAGCGAGAGCAGCACCGCGTCCTCGGTGGCCGCCGCCTGGAGCTCGAAGTTGAACTGGCGGCAGAAGCGCTTCCGGAGCGCCAGGCCCCAGGCCCGGTTCACCCGGCTGCCGAACGGCGCATGGAGAACGAGCTGCATCCCGCCCGACTCGTCGAAGAAGCGCTCGGCGATGAGGGTGTCCTGGGTCGGGAGGGCGCCCAGGAGGCGGCGGGACTCGGAGAGGTAGGCGAGGAGCTGGATGTCGGCACTGTCATCCCGCGGTGCGGCGCCAGTCCCGTCATCCCGCAGCGCGGTGCCAGTTCTGTCATCCCGAGGGAGCACAGCGACCGAGGGATCTTGCTGACGCGTTTCCGGAACGGCGCGTCTGTCCGGGATTTGCGGAGAAGATCCCTCGCTCCGCTCGGGATGACAGGGGGAGGGCTCGGGACGCGGGGAGGGCTCGGGACCGGGGGAGGTCTGCGGACGGCCCAGTTGCGCATCGATCTCCCCCCGCAGCTCCGACACCGCCGCCGACAGCTCCCGGCTCCGGGCCGGCGCCTCGCCGAGCCAGAAGGGAATGTTGGGCGGCTGGCCGCGGGCGTCTTCCACCCGGACCGTCCCTCGCACCACCTGCTGGATCCGCCAGGAGAGGTTCCCCAGCTGGAAGATGTCCCCCGCCATGCTCTCGACGGCGAAGTCCTCGTTGACGCTGCCGATGAAGGTGCCCTCGGGCTCGAGCACGACGCGGTAGTCCGCGTTGTCCGGGATCGCGCCGCCGGACATGATCGCGGTCATCCGCGCGCCGCGCCGGCCGCGCAGCCGGCCGTTGATCGCGTCGTGATGGACCAGCGCGCCGCGGCGCCCGCGGCGGGTCTCGAATCCCTGCGAGACCATGGTGACCACCTCGTCGAACTCGGCGCGCTCCAGCCGGCGATACGGATAGGCCCGGCGCACCAGGGCGAACAGGTCGTCGACCTGCCAGTCCTCGGACGCCGTCTCCGCCACGATCTGCTGCGACAGCACGTCGAGCGGCTGCTCCCGCATCACGATCCGGTCGAGCTTTCCGGCTCGGACCGACTGGAGCAGGGCGGTGGACTCCACCAGCTCGTCCCGGGTCAGGGGAAAGAGGCGGCCCTTGGGCGTGCCGTGAACCGTGTGACCGGAGCGCCCCACCCGCTGCAGGAAGGTCGAGATCCGCCGGGGTGTGCCGAGCTGGCAGACCAGATCGACGTGGCCGATGTCGATGCCCAGCTCGAGCGACGCGGTGGCCACCAGGGCTTTGAGCCTCCCCTCCTTGAGCCGCTCCTCGGCGTCGAGCCGGCTCTCCTTGGACAGGCTCCCGTGGTGCGCGGTCACGGCGTCCTCGCCCACCCGCTCGGCGAGCTGGCGCGCCACCCGCTCGGCCATGCGCCGGGTGTTCACGAACACCAGCGTGGTGCGGTGGGCCTGGATCAGGTCGGCCAGGCGGGTGTAGACCTCCTCCCAGACCTCGTTCGACATGACGGCCTCGAGCGGCGAGCCGGGCAGCTCGAGGGCGAGGTCGAGGGCGCGGCGGTGGCCTTCGTCGATCACCGCGATGTCATCCCGAGCGGAACGGATGTCATCCCGAGACGAACTGTCATCCCGAGCGGAGCGAGGGATCTTCTCCGCCGACCCCGGACAGACGCGACGGTCCGGCACATCCCGGCAAGATCCCTCGCTCCGCTCGGGATGACAGTTCGGCTCGGGATGACAGTTCGTCCCCGTTCCGCCCACCAGCCACTCCGCTACCATGCCAATCGGCTGCATGGTGGCCGAGAGGCCGATGCGCTGGAGCGGCCGCCCGGCGACGTGCTCCAGCCGCTCGAGGCTGAGCGCCAGGTGCGCCCCGCGCCGGGACTCGAGCACGGCGTGGATCTCGTCCACGATGACGGTCCGGACGGTGCGCAGCATCTCCCGGCTCCGCCGCGCGGTGAGCAGCAGGTAGAGCGACTCGGGCGTGGTGACGAGGATGTGTGGCGGCCGCTTGAGCATCGCCGCCCGCTCGGCGGCCGGCGTATCGCCGGAGCGGACGGCGGCCGTGATCCTCGGCGTGCCGAACCCCATCTCCTCCGCCAGACGGCGGATCTCTCGCCGGGGCTCGGCGAGGTTCCGGTGGATGTCGGCGCTCAGCGCCTTGAGGGGAGAGACGTAGAGGACCCGGGTCTCCTCGGCGAGCGAGCCCTCCAGGCTCTCGCGGAGCAGGAGGTCGAGCTCGATGAGGAAGGCCGCGAGGGTCTTGCCGGAGCCGGTTGGCGCAGAGATCAGGGCGTTGCGGCCGCCCCGAATCGCCTCCCAGCCGCGCTCCTGGACGCCGGTGGGCTGGCCCAGCCGCTCAGCGAACCAGCGGGCGACGGCGGGGTGAAAGTCGTGCAGGGACATGCGGAAATATAGCCCCGCTTCCTACAGCGCGAGCGCCAGGCGCAGCCATCCTCCAGCGCCCTCCGCGCTCGATCAGGAGGATCGGGGCTCGCGGCCGGGGAGCCGGCGCACCCACGAAGAACCCACGTGCGCTGAGGTCCTCGTCGATCTCGGGCCAACGCACGCCCTCTCCGCCACCGATGAGTTCCCACCGGGCGCGCTGCGCCGGCGCCGCGCGCTCCAGCCTCCAGGACCAGGCCAGGGGCAGACTGATCCGCCGGCCATCACTGAAGGCCGCGGTGATCCATCGGTCGGTGACCTCGACGGTGACGATCCTCGGGTACTCATGCGCCGCAGTGCTCATCCCAAGCCTCCTCGAGCTCAGGGAGATGCTGTAGTATGTCAACGGCGCGGCTCACGCGCCTCGAGCGGTGCAGGCTGGGACACGGCGATCATGACGCGGGTCGGGTTGGTAGGCGAGTCTTCCTCACGACTGTCTCGTAACCTGGCCCTTATCGGACTTAGTGTATGTGATGCTGGACTTGAGTTCTTGGCGCCCCGGTGAAGCCTGGCCGAGAGCCGACGCGCCAGCCGGCGGGCGAACCCGCTACTTCGCGCCGCCGGGAACCGCGAACCGGAACAGGGAGTCCCCTGCGTGTCTTCCACCATCTTGCGGACGAGCAGCGTCTGGGCATCGATCCAGACCGTGGTGGAGCGCATGGTATCGGGTGCGCCTCACCCCTCGTGAAGGAGTAGGCGACGAGAAGGCCGCCCGTTAGTTTCGGACCAGATCTCCAGCGCCACTTCGCCGGAGCACATTCCCATGCTCATTCTTGTCCAGGTCCGATTGGCGCCGGCTTTCGCTATCGCCGCGATGCTGGCCGCGCTAGCACGCGGCATCACGTCGGCTCAGCAGCATGCCGAGCCGACCGTTGTTCGGCTTGCCGGCGACTGGGATTACTACCGCATGTTGGGCGGCACCCAGGCACCACAGGGTTGGTTCGAGGCCCGACGCCGCCGGGGTTTCG
>JBBSHB010000066.1:0-15699 GCA_038253515.1 Gemmatimonadales bacterium
CCTCGAGCCCGCCAAGCTTCGCGACCTCGATGGGATCGAGCAGATCGGGACGACCGTGCGGTGCGAAGGCGGCGGGCGGATGCATGGAGCCTTCAATCGTATCGGGGTCACGGTTCCGAGGCAATCCGGGACGGCCCACGGAGGCCGCGTCCGGCCCGAAGGACAGGACCGGGGGCTAGCGGATTCTGGTTCTCGGACCCAAAGCTTTACTCCAACGTATCTTATGCCGACACCCCTGGGTGGCACACCACCTGCTGCCGGGGAGGGGATACGCCCGGAGCGCCTGGAGGATTCATGCTCGTCACCTTGGGTTGGATGCTGCTCGCCGGCCTCCCGCTCCAAAGTCCCACCACGAATCGAGACCACGTCCGTTCATCTGTCGCGCCGGCGCCGGCTGCGGGACGGATCACGCTCTGGACCGACCAGGAGGAGGCGTACGTCAGGGGCCAGTCGGCGCGGGTCTTCCTCAGCCTGGATAAGCCCGCCTATGTCGCCGTGTTCCGGGTGGATACCGACGGCCGGATCCGGGTGCTCTTTCCGCGAGATCCCTGGGGCGAGACGTACGTGGGCGACGACCGCACCTTCGAGGTGAGTGGCGCTCGAGGGCGCCGCTCCTTCACGGTGGACGAGTTCCCCGGCATGGGATATCTCTTCGCCGTCGCGTCCCCCTCCCCGCTCCACTTCGACGATCTCACTCGCGGCGACTACTGGGACCCCCGGCAGATCGACGGCGGCCGGGTCCGGGGCGATCCCTATGTCGCGCTCACCGCCCTGGCCGAGCGCATCGCCCCGGAGGGAGAGTACGACTACGACGTCGTGCCGTACTACGTGGAGCATCACTACGACTACCCGCGGTTCGTCTGCTACGATTGTCACGCCTACGCCGGCTACGACCAGTGGGATCCCTATCGCACCGCGTGCACCCGGTTCCGGATGGTCATCCGCGACGACCCGCGATATTACCCCTACCGTACCGGCAACGGCCGGAACGTGGTGATCGATCACCCGCGACATCCGGGGCCTCGGTTCGTGTTTCGCGACGCCGACCCGCGGAGCGGCTACGTCAGCCGGATCCCTGCCCAGGCCGGCGAGGAGAGACGCCGGCGGGACGACGATGAGGATCGCGGTCGGACCAGCGAGGATGTGGGCGGGCCCGGCACCGTCGCGGCCCCCGACCTTCCTTCGCTGGGCCGGAACCCCAGGCGCGAACCGGTACCGGAGCTGTCGCCCGCCCGCCCCCTGATCGAGGAGCGCCGCCGGCAGGAGCAAGCCCGCGAGCAGCGCCGACGGGAGGCGGGCGACAGCACCGACGCCGTGCCCGACGGGCTTCAGCGGGCACCGCGCAGCACCGGGGAGCCGGAGCTTCGACGCCGGCGTCCCTGAACCTCGCTGCCCCGCTATCTTCCCCGCGGATCCGTTGGCCCATCACCGCACCCTTCACCGGAAACCCATCGGCATGCGCCGTTTCGCCCTCGCCGGCCTCGCGCTCGTGGCCGGCCCCGTCGCGGCTCAGACCTCGGATGCGAAGGCGACTGCCGCCGCGAGCATCTCAGCGGCCGACGTGGCCCACCGGATCGGGATCATCGCCGATGACTCGATGATGGGCCGCGACACGCCCAGCCCCGGACTGGAGGCGACCGCGAAGTACGTCGCCGACCAGTTCCGCCGCTTCGGCCTGACGCCCGGCGGCGAGAACGGCACCTGGTTCCAGCGATATCCGATCACCCGCCGCAAGCTCGACCTGGCCCGTTCCCGCGTGGTGCTGGAGAGCGCGGGCGTCAAGGCCGCGGCACCCTTCGACCGGACGGCGCGGTTGGTCCAGGGAGCGGTGCCGGAGCGGGCCGAGCGCGGACCGGCGCTGCTGCTGGGCGGGGCGCTCACGCCCGACGCGGTGGCCCGTATGCCGCTGCGCGACAGGATGGTCCTCTACGTGCCCGACTTCTCCAAGCCGGTGGACCAGACCGGCATCCAGGTCACCCGAGCGATCAGGCTGGCGGGCCCGAAGGCGGTGGTGGTCGTCGCCAACGTGGATTCGGAGACGTACAGCCATCGCATCCCTCGGCTGTCGCCGGCGCGGACCAGCATCGACCTCAAGCTGGTGAGCCCGCCGGTAGTCGAGGTGGGCGAGTACGCGGTGGCGCGTGCCCTCCGCGCGGCGCGCCTCGATCTGAAGCAGGTGCGCGCATCCACGACACCGGTGGCGCGGGACCTGCCAGGCCTCGCATTGACGGTGGACCTGCGGGATACCGTGCTCCTGGCGCTCAGCGCGCCCAACACGGTGGGCATCCTGGAAGGCAGCGACCCGAAGCTCAAGCAGGAATATCTGATCTACTCGGCCCACATGGATCATATCGGCATCACGCCGGGGCAGCCGGACAGCATCAACAACGGCGCGGACGACGACGGATCCGGCACGGTCGGGGTGGTCGAGCTCGCCGGAGCCTTCAGCCGTCCCGGGGCGCGGCCCAGGCGGTCGATCGTGTTTCTCACCGTGAGCGGCGAGGAGAAGGGCCTCTGGGGCAGCCGCTACTTCAGCGAGCATCCCACCGTGCCGATCCGCCAGGTGGTCGCCGACCTGAACATCGACATGATCGGGCGGAACTGGCCGGACACGATCGTGGCCATCGGCAAGGAGCACTCGGACCTGGGCAGCACGCTCGAGCGGGTGAATCGGGCACACCCGGAGCTCGGGATGACGGCGATCGACGACATCTGGCCGGAAGAGCGGTTCTACTTCCGCTCCGACCACTTCAACTTCGCCCGCAAAGGCGTGCCCATTCTCTTCTTCTTCAACGGAGTGCATCCGGACTACCACCAAGTGACCGACTCGCCCGACAAGATCAACAGCGAGAAGGAGGCGCGGATCCTCCGGCTGCTCTTCTATCTCGGCCAGGAGGTGGGCAACGCCCCGCAGCGGCCGCTATGGAAGCCGGAGAGCTACCGGGAGATCGTGGAGGACGCGTCATGAGCGGCAGCCTGGCAGACTTCGACGCCTTTCGCTCCCGGATGAACGATCTCATCCTGGGCGCCGGCAATCTGACCATCAGCCGCTTCTTCGCTCTCGATGGACGAGCCTACGAGGCTGGGGCCCTCGGTGCCAAGAGCAAGGAGATGCTCGGCCTGGTCGCCTCGCTGGTGCTGCGCTGCGACGACTGCGTCACCTACCATATCGTGCGCTGTCACGGGGAGGGAGTCACCCGGGAGGAGTTCCTGGAGATCTTCTCGGTGGGACTGGTGGTAGGCGGGAGCGTCGTCATCCCCCACCTGCGCCGAGCCATGGCGCGCCTGGAGGAGCTGGCAGCCGATCCGACCTCACCCTGACGGGGCGCCCTCCCGTTTCCGGGTCAGCAGCACCCCGGCAATGATCAGGACCGCGCCGAAGCCCTGCAGCGGATGGACGCGCTCGCCGAGCAGGAGCCAGGCGGCGGTCGAGGCCACCAGCGGGGTGACGCACATGTAGACCGCGGTGCGGGTCCCTCCCACCGCTTTCACGCTCCGGTTCCACAGGATGTACGCCACCACCAGCGACAGCACCGTCGCGTACGCCATCGCGGCCCACGCGGTGGTGGGGACAGCGGACCAATCCAGCCGGGCCATGCCGGGCAAGCCGGCGAGGACCAGCCCCGGCGCTCCCGCCATCGTCGTCACGGTGGTCACCCGGAGCGAGCTCACCCCGGACGGAACAGAGCGCAGTCCGAGGGTGTATCCCGCCCAGCAGAGCACGGCCAGCACCGTGAGCAGGTCTCCGGTCAGCGTCCCCGCCGAGAAACCGACGCCGCGGGTGGCGATGACCAGCCCCACCCCGAGCGTGCCGAGCGCGATGCCCCAGCCCATCCTGGGGGTGACCCGCTCCAGCCCGAGCGCCCCGGCGAACACCGCCACCACGGTCGGCATGGTCGAAAGCAGCAGCGAGCTGTTGGTGGCGGTGGTATGGGCGAGACCCAGGATGAAGGTGAGCTGGTACAGGGTATTCCCCACCACCCCGAGCACCACCAGCCGCCGGAGTGTCGGGGCCGACAGAGCGAGCGGCCCTTCGGTCATCCGGAGGACGATCCAGAGCAGCAGGCTCGCGATGGCGAAGCGGACCGCCGTGAATGGCAGCGGCGGTATCTGTCCGATGGCGAGCTTGGTGACCCCGAAGTTGACGCCCCAGATGAGGCAGACCAGCAGCATGCCGGCGTCGGCGGATGCGCGGCGCCAGACGGCGGTAAGGGCGGAGGGGAGCGGCACGGGCTGAAGAGTAACACCCCACGCCAGAGGAGAACCGCCCGCCCGCGTGCCGCCCGGCCCCGCTATCTTTCCCGCCATGTCTCAGGCCCGCATCCGCAACTTCTGCATCGTCGCGCACATCGATCATGGCAAATCCACCTTGGCCGATCGCCTCATCGAGGCCACCGGCGCGGTGGAGAAGCGCCAGATGCGCGAGCAGCTCCTCGACACCATGGATCTGGAGCGGGAGCGGGGAATCACCATCAAGCTCAACGCAGTGCGGATGCGTTACCGGGGACAGGACGGGGTCGAGTACGAGCTCAACCTGATCGACACCCCCGGTCACGTGGACTTCACCTACGAGGTTTCCCGCTCGCTCGCCGCCTGCGAGGGCGCCATCCTGGTGGTGGACGCCTCCCAGGGCGTCCAGGCGCAGACGCTGAGCAATCTCTTCCTGGCGATGGATGCGGGGCTGGAGATCCTTCCGGTGCTCAACAAGATCGACCTCCCCGGCGCCGAGCCGGAACGGCGGGCGCAGGAGATCATCGATCTCATCGGCGCCCGCCGGGAGGAGATCCTCTCCGTCTCGGCCAAGGAGGGCACCGGCGTCCCGGCGCTGCTGGAGGCGATCGTGGCCCGGGTCCCTCCGCCACGCGGGAAGGAAGACGCGCCGCTCCGCGCGCTCATCTTCGACTCCTACTACGACCGCTACCGCGGGGCGATCCCCAGCATCCGGGTGGTGGACGGCACGGTGCGCGAGGGCATGGAGATCGCCTTCGGCGCCCACCCGGACGACGTGTACCACGTGGACGAGGTGGGGTACCTGCAGTTGGGCCAGCACCCCGCGCACGAGCTGGAGGCCGGCGAGGTGGGCTACCTGGTCGCGAGCCTCCGGGACGTGCGCGACGCCCGGGTGGGCGACACCATTCTGGACGCGCACGACCGCGCCACCGAGCTGCTGCCGGGCTACCGTGACGTCAAGTCGATGGTCTTCGCCGGGATCTACCCGACGGACTCGGAGCAGTACGAGGGGCTGCGGGACGCGCTGGAGAAGCTTTCCCTCAACGACGCCAGCCTGCAGCACGAGCCGGAATCGTCGACCGCGCTCGGCTTCGGCTTCCGCTGCGGCTTCCTCGGCCTGCTGCACATGGAGATCGTGCAGGAGCGGCTGGAGCGGGAGTTCGACCTGAGTCTGATCACCACGGTGCCCACGGTGGAGTACCACGTCTATACCACCGACGGCGAGATGACGCTGCTGGAGAACCCCAGCAAGCTCCCCGACCCCGCCTCGATCGACCGGATCGACGAGCCCTACGTGAAAGCGCGCATCATGGCGCCCACCGAGTACATCGGCGGCATCATGAAGCTGGGGCAGGAGCGGCGCGGCGTGTACCTGGGGATGCACTACATCGACACGGCCCGAGTGGAGTTCCAGTTCGAGTTCCCGCTGGGCGAGATCGTGCTCGACTTCTACGACAAGCTCAAGTCGCTGTCCCGGGGCTATGCCTCGCTGGACTACGAGATGGCGGGGTACCGCGAATCGGACCTGGTGAAGCTGGACATGCTCATCAACGGCGATCCGATCGACGCCTTCAGCGTGGTCATCCACCGCGACAAGGCGCAGGAGTACGGCCGCAAGGTGGCGGAGAAGCTCAAGGAGCTGATTCCGCGCCAGCTCTACCAGGTCTCCATCCAGGCGGCGATCGGGAACAAGGTGATCGCCCGCGAGACCATCTCGGCGTTCCGCAAGGACGTTCTCGCCAAGTGCTACGGGGGCGACATCACCCGCAAGCGCAAACTCCTCGAGAAGCAGAAAGAGGGGAAGAAGCGCATGAAGCAGATCGGCGCGGTGGAGATCCCCCAGGAGGCCTTCCTGGCGGTGCTGCAGGTCGAATGAGGGCGGAGACGCTGGTCATCCAGACGGCGTTTCTGGGGGACGTGGTGCTCACCACTCCGCTGCTCTCGGCCCTGGCCGAGCGGTACGGTCCGCTGGATGTGGTCACCACCCCAACGGCGGCGGCGCTGCTGGAGACCCATCCCGCGGTCGCGGAACTCATCCGCTACGACAAGCGAGGCGTCGACCGCGGCGTCGCCGGACTGGCCCGCCTGGGCCGCCGCCTCCGGACGCGGCGCTACGTTCGGGTGTACCTCCCCCACGGTTCCTGGCGTTCGGCCGCATTGGCGCTGCTCGCCGGGGCCGCCGAGCGCACGGGCTTCGCGGATAGTACGGCCGCGGTTACTTATACCACGCGGGTAGCGGCGCTGCCGCACGGTCACCAGGTCGAGCGGCTACTGCGACTCGCCGGCCCACTCACCGGGGCGGTGCCGCCGGTGAGTCTCGGGCTCACCCCGGCGGACCGGGCGGCGGGCGAGCGATGGTTGAGTGAGCGAGGCTTGGCGCCCGGGTTCCTGGCGTTCGCCCCGGGGTCGATCTGGGGCACCAAGCGCTGGCCATACTACGCGGCGCTCGCGGCGGCGGTCGATCGACCGATCGTGGTCCTCGGTGGTGCCGACGACACGGCGCTCGCCGACGAGATCCTGGTGGCCGCACCCGGCCGGGCGCACAGCGCGGCCGGCACGGTGAGCCTCAGGCTGGCGGCGGCGCTGGTGGAGCAGGCCGCGCTGCTGGTCACCAACGACTCGGCGCCGCTCCACCTCGCCACGGCGGTGGGAACCCCGGTGGTGGCCGTCTTCGGACCGACCGTGCCGGCGTTCGGCTTCGGCCCACGAGGACAGCGCGATCTGGTGGTGGAGCACGATCGACTCCCCTGCCGCCCGTGCTCGTCCCACGGCCCGCGGGTCTGTCCGCTAGGCCATCACCGCTGCATGCGGGAACTCTCGGTCGACCAGGTCGGGGCGGCGGTGGCCGCCGTGACCGGCGGGGAGGTGCGGGGTGCGATTCGTTCTGGGCATTGACATCGGCGGCACCAACCTGGTGGTCGGGAGTGTGGCCGAGGACGGCGGCGTGCTCCAGGCATTGGACAGCGAGCCGACCCATGCGGAAACGGGGGCCAGCGACGTCCTCGACCGCCTGGTGGCGCTCGCCGGCCGGGCGATCGAGCGGACCAGGCAGCAGGTGCCCGGCGCCGAGATTCTCGGAATCGGCGTCGGCGCGCCGGGTCCGTTGGACACGCGAAGCGGGGTGGTGCTGCTCACGCCCAACCTGGGGTGGGTCAACATGCCGCTGCGCCAGATCATTCACGACCGGCTGGGGCTGCGCACGGCGCTCGACAACGACGCGAACTGCGCCGTCCTGGGCGAATGGTGGGTCGGCGCCGCACGGGGGTCGCGGCACGCGATCGGCATCACCATCGGCACCGGCATCGGGGGCGGGCTCATTCTGGATGGCCGCCTCTATCACGGCGCCTCCGACGTCGCCGGGGAGATCGGCCACACCACGATCGATACCGAGGGCCGCCACTGCAAGTGCGGCAACTACGGCTGTCTCGAGGCCTACGCGTCGGGGCCCAACATCGCCCTCCGCGCCATCGAAGCCCTCGAGGCGGGGGCCGAGAGCCGGCTGCCCACGTACGTGGCCGGCAACCTGCGGCAGCTTACGGCCCAGACGGTCTATCAAGCCGCGCAGGACGGGGACGAGCTCGCCCTGGAAGTGGTGAACGACACCGCCAAGTTTCTCGGGGTCGGCATCGGCAACCTGCTGAACGTCTTCAATCCCGAGGTCGTGGTGGTCTGCGGCGGCGTCACCCTCGCGGGCGACCACCTCTTCGTCCCGATGCGCCGCGAGGTGGCGCGCCGGGCCTTCAAGCCGGCGGTCGCCGCGTGCCGGATCGTACCGGGGGAGCTGGCGGGAACGGCGGGCGTGTACGGCGCGGCGCGCGTCTTCCTCGATCAGACGGCCGCGAGTGCCTAGGGTCGGCGTCATCGGGTCCCTGGTCTGGGACCTCATCTATGGCCGGGACCCGCTGGCCCCGCCGGTCGAGGAGTGGGGCGGCATCGCCTACGCACTCGGCGGCCTCGATGCGAGCCTCCCGCCCGAGTGGGAGATCGTTCCGCTGATCAAGGTCGGCCGGGACCTGGCCTCGGAGGCGCAGGATCTGCTCCGGGGCTTGTCCCGCCTCACCGCTGGCGGGCGGTGCGTGGAGGTCCCCGTCCCCAACAACCGGGTGGTGCTCCATTACGAGTCGAGCGAGCGGCGCTGCGAGCGGATGTCGGGCGGCGTGCCCGGCTGGACCTGGGCCGAGCTGGGCCCGATGGTGCGGGACCTCGACGCGATCTATCTCAACTTCATCTCCGGATTCGAGCTCTGTCTCGGCACCGCCCAGGCACTGCGCCAGGGGTTCCGCGGGCCGATCTACGCCGACCTGCACAGCCTTTTTCTCGGGATGCAGCACGATGGGATGCGGGTGCTTCGCCCGCTGCCGGATGCGGGAGACTGGTTCGGCTGTTTCGACGTGGTTCAGCTCAACGACGAGGAGATGCGCCAGCTCTCGCCCGATCCGCTCTCGCTCTCGGCCCAGGCACTCGGCGCCGGCGTGTCGCTGCTGGTGGTGACGCTGGGGCCGCGCGGCGCGGCCTACGTGGCCGCGCCGGGATTCTATGGCTGGGCGGCACCGGCGCCTGCCGCGGTGAGCGCCGCCACCAGCGGGAGCGCCGGGCGCGCCGTGCGCACCGCCCTTCTTCCGGCCGCTCGAGTGGAGACCCTCGACCCGACGGGGTGCGGGGACGTGTTCGGCGCGGCGGCCTGCGCCCGTCTCCTCGCGGGTGACCCGGTCGAGCGTGCGCTCCGCCACGCTGCCCTCATGGCCGGACGCAACGCCGCCTTTCGCGGGGCCGGCGGTCTGGCCCGTCACCTCCGCGGCGAGCTGCTGACCCTGTGACCCGGGTCATCGAAGTCCCCGCCACGTTCGACGACCGGTCCTTCGAGCAGTTCGCCGGCGGGTTCGGCGTCTGGCCGCCGGAAGAGAAGCTCCTGGTCGACGCGCGGGGAGCTCAGTGGGCGTCGCCCTTCGGGCTGGTCACGATGCTGACCGCCGGTCAGGCGCTGGCCGAGGCGAAACGGGAGAAACCGCTCTTCACGGTGCCCACCAGCGACGAGGTCAAGCGCTATTGGGCCCGGACCGGGTTCTTTCACTATGCCGCGGAGCTCTTCGAGCTGCACGGGAAGGTGCCCAGGGCCAGCGCGACCGGCCCCTCCGACGTGCTGCTCGACGTCACGCCGGTGCGCGGCACCGAAGACGTCCACGCCGTGGTGGACAAGATCTCCGAGAGCGCGTCGCGCATCCTCCACGGCGAGCTGGGTCTGGAGATGAAAGCGACGCTGCGATTCAGTATGGCGCTTTCCGAGGCATGCCAGAATATTGTGGAGCACGCCGGCACCAGCGGCTGGGTGGCGGTGCAGGCCTACACCTTCCGGCGCCGGCTGGGCCGCCGGGTGGCGGTGATCGCGGTGAGCGACGCCGGGATCGGGTTCCGCCGGTCGCTGGAGAGCACTCAGGCCAAGCGCTACGGCGAGCGCTGGGCCGACGGCGCGGCGCTGGAGGCGGCCCTGATTCAGAACGTGAGCCGCTTCCGCGACCCGGGTCGGGGCCAGGGCCTCGCCGCCATCAAGCGGTTCCTCGATCAATGGAAGGGCAAGATCTCGATCCGCAGCGGCACGGCCCGACTCTCCATCGTGCCCGCCTGGGATGAGGATGTGCCGTTGAGCGACCACCTCCCCTTCTTTCCCGGAGCCCAGGTGCAGATCACCATCCCCGCGCAGAGCGCCGAGGCTCGATGATCGAGACGATCCGGATCGGCCGCCTGTTGCGCGAGACGGTCGCCGCGCCCTACCGCAATCTGGTCACCCGCCCCACCGGCGCCGCGGTCCGCAGCCGCATCGAGGAGGCGCTGGCCCGCTCCACCTGCCACACGGCCTTCCTGGACTTCTCCGACATCGAGCTCCTCGATTTCAGCTGCGCCGACGAGGTGGTGGCCAAGCTGCTCATGGCCGACACCACGCGCGGCGTCCGCTTCCTGGTGCTGCGCGGGCTCCGGGAGGACCAGCATGAGGCGATCGAGCACGTGCTGACCCATCACCGCCTGGTGATGGTGGCGCTGCCGGGCGACGACCCCGGCGTGCCGCGGCTGCTAGGCTGGGTCAGCGCGGACGCGCGGACCGCGTTCGCCTACGTGTGCGAGCTGGGGCCGTTGAGCGCGGCCGACCTCGCGCGAGTCCTCGGCTGGAGCGAACCGCGCAGCCGCGATGCGCTCCAGTCCCTGGAGCTCCATCGCCTGGTTCGCCCCGACGGCGAGCTGTATCACCCCCTCCTCATCACATGAGCCCCCGCCGCCTCGGACTCTCGACGACGGCGATCCACGGTAATCCTCGTCGGCGGCTCGACTGGTCGCCGGTGGCGCCGTCCCTCGTCCAGAGCAGCACGTTCACCAACCCGGTCGGCTCCGAAGAGGACATCCTCTACGGCCGCTACGGCAACACGCCCAATCAGGTGGCGGTAGCCGGGAAGTACGCCCTGCTGGAAGGCGCGGAGGACGCGATCTTCCTGGCCAGCGGGATGGGCGCCACCGCGCTGGCCCATCTCGCGGTGCTCCGCCCCGGCGATCACCTGCTCAGCAGCAGCTGGATCTACGGGGGCACCCAGGCGCTGTTCGACGAAGAGCTGGGCCGGTTCGGGATCGAGATCACCTACGTCCGGCCGGATCAGCCGCGGCGCTGGCGCCGCTCAGTGCGGAAGGCGACGCGCGCCGTCTTCGTCGAGACGCCCACCAACCCGCTCATGCGCCTGGTGGACATGGTCCCGGTGGCCCAGGTGGCGAAGGAGTTCGGGCTCGCCCTGCTGGTGGACGCCACCTTTGCCAGCCCGATCAACTTCCGCCCGTTGGAGCACGGAGCCGACGTGGCGATCACCAGCGCCACCAAGTACCTCAACGGCCACAGCGACGTCGTGGCCGGCGCGGTGGCGGGGTCGGCCTCCCTGGTCGAGGAGGTCAACCGGCTGGTGCGCCGCTGGGGCCAGGCGATCGATCCGCACACCGCCTGGATGGTGGACCGGGGGATGCGGACGCTCGCCCTGCGGATGGAGCGGCACAACGTCAACGGGCTGGCCGTCGCCCGCTGGGCCGAGGCGCAATCCGGCATCGCCAAGGTCCATTACCCCGGCCTGCCCTCGCATCCGGATCACCAGCGTGCCAAGCAGGTGCTGGACGGCTACGGCGGGATGGTGGGGCTCGAGCTCAAGGGCGGACCCAAGACGGCGGAGCGGCTGCTGAAGCGGCTCAAGCTGGTACTCCACGCGCCCAGCCTGGCCGGGGTGGAGTCGCTGGTCTCCGAGCCGCGTCTCACCTCCCACAAGGATCTGACCCCTTCGGCGCGGGCGGCGCTGGGGATTCCCGACGGATTTCTCCGGTTGAGCTGCGGGATCGAGGACAGCGACGATATCATCGCCGATCTGGCGCAGGCGCTCGGGTGATTATTTTCCCTCCGTGATCCGCCTCTCCCACGTTTACAAGTCGTACCCCAACGGCGCCCTGGCCCTCAAGGACGTGTCCTTCCGCGTCAGCAAGGGCCAGTTCGTCTTTCTGACCGGGCACTCGGGCGCGGGGAAATCGACGATCATGAAGCTGCTCTTCGCCGAGCAGCGGCCCACGACGGGCGAGGTGCGGGTATCGGGATACAGCCTGGGTCACCTGCGCCCCGCAGAGGTCCCCAAGCTGCGCCGCCGGCTGGGCGTGGTGTTCCAGGACTTCCGGCTGCTGGAAGACCGCACCGCGGCCGAGAACATCGCCTTCGCGCTGGAGGTCACGGGCGCGCGGAGCGACACCATCGCGGCGCGGGTGATTCGGGTGCTCACCCAGGTCGGGCTCTCCGCCAAGAGCCGCGCCTACCCGCGCGAGCTGTCCGGCGGGGAGCAGCAGCGGGTGGCCATCGCCCGGGCGCTGGTGAACGACCCCGCCATCCTCATCGCCGACGAGCCTACCGGTAACCTCGACGAGCGCGCCACCCGCGGCGTGTTCCAGCTCCTGCGCGACATCAATGCCGGGGGGACCGTCATCGTGATGGCCACCCACGACCTGGACCTGGTGCGGCAAACCAGCTACCGCACCATCGAGTTGCGCGACGGCTCGGTGGTCTACGACAGCGCCGAGGACGAGGCGGATACGGCGGAGACGGCCCCGTGAGGCTGCTCACCCGCGAGGCCCTGCTCTCCTTTCGCCGCGCACCGCTCCTCTCGGCGCTCTCGGTCACCACCATCGCCTTCTCCCTCTTTACCGTGGGCCTGTTCGGGCTGGTGGCCATCAACCTGCGGGAGGCGCTGCGGGGATTGGAGGAGCGGGTGGAGATCGTCGCCTTCGTGCTTCGGGGCACCCCGGCGGAGACGATCACGCTCGCGACCCAGGACATCGCGGCGTTCCCCGAGGTCAAGGACGTGGCCTTCGTCACCGAGGAGCAGGCGCTGGCGCGGGCCCGGCAGGAGCTGGTCGAGTTTCGCGACGCGTACCGCGACCTGCAGGTGAATCCGTTGCCCGCCTCCATCGAGGTGCGCCTGAAGGAAGGCTACCGCGACGCGACGAACGTGGAGCGGGTGGCCCAGCGGCTTCGCGGCTTCAGCTTCGTGGAGGACGTCCGCTTCGGCCGGGACTGGGTCCGCAAGCTCGATCACCTGCGCAACATCACCGGGCTGGTCGGTCTGGTCATCGGCCTGGCGTTTGCCGCGGTGGCGATCGTGATCATCGGGGTCACCATCCGGCTCACGCTGATGCAGCGGGCCCGCGAGATCAGCGTCATGCGGCTGGTCGGGGCCACCAACTGGTTCATCCGGGGCCCGTTCCTCCTGGAGGGAGCGCTCAAGGGAATCCTGGGCGGTCTCCTCTCGCTGCTGCTCTGCTACGCGGGGTACCTGCTCTTCCGGGACAGCAGCGGCGGGACGTTCGCCGGGCTAGTCTTCTTCCGGCCGGAGCAGATGCTGCTGATCCTGGTGTTCGGTCTCGCGCTCGGCCTGGGCGGCAGTCTGGTGAGCGTGGGGCGCCATCTGCGGCATGTGTAGCCGGCTCGCTCGCGGGGCCGCCGCGCTTTGTGGGCTGGTACTGGTCCTGCTCGTCATTCTCCCGGCACCGCTCCACGGCCAGGGCAACACCGAGCTGGAGGAGAGCCGGCATCGGCTGGAGGAGATCCGGCGGGAGCGGGACCGGCTGCAGGAGCAGCAGCAGCGGCTCGTGGGTCAGGTGCACGACGTGCACGACGAGCTCAGCAACCTGGAGCGCCAGCGGGAGTCGACCCAGCGCATCGTGGGCGAGATCGAGCGCCAGATCGGCGGGCTGGCATCCCAGCTCGACCGATCCAGCGCGGAGCTCATCCTGGCGGAGGACAATCTCGCCGAACGGCGCGCCGTGCTGGAGCGGCGCCTGGTGGACATCTACAAGCGCGGCCCACTCTACACCTTCCAGGCGTTGCTCGCGGCCGAGTCGTTCGGCCAGCTGCTCAGCCGCTACAAGTATCTCTACCTGACCAGCCGGCAGGATCGTGCCCTGGTGACCGATGTCGAGCATCTGCGCAACCGGGTGGTGAGCGAGCGCAACAACATCCTCGATGTGCGCAAACAACTCGACCGGTCCCGCCAGGAACGGGAAGCCGAGTACGCCAAGTACGGCGAGCTCGCCCAGGCCCGGGCTCGGCGCCTGGAAGCGCTGCAGCGGTCGGCCCGGAGCACGGAGCGGCGGCTCGGCACCCTGCAGAAGGACGAGGCCCGCCTCAACGGCCTGCTGGCGGCCCTCGAGCGTGCCCGCCGCGACGAGGCGGCCCGCGGGGCTCTCCGTGGCGCCGTGAGCACTCCGGGCTCGATCACCACGGCCGATCTGGGGAAGCTGGACTGGCCGGTGGAAGGGACGATCGTCTACCGATTCGGGCGCGACACCCTTCCGAGCGGCGGCATCATCCGGTGGAACGGGCTCGGCATCGCGGCCGCGATGGGCACGCCGGTGAAAGCGGTGGAATCGGGGAAGGTGCGTCTGGTGGGGCAGTTCGGGACGTACGGGCTCACCATCGTCCTGGAGCACGGCAACGGGTACTACTCGGTGTACTCCCACCTCCTGAGCGCGGGCGTACGGCTGGGGGCGGCGGTCAGCAAGGGAGAGGTCGTCGGGGCGGTCGGTGGGCAGAACTCCGACTACGGTCCGCACCTGCACTTCGAGATCCGGGGCGAGAACCAGGTGGCGCTGGATCCCGCGGAGTGGCTGCGCCGGAAGTAGTCATTCCGCGATGCCGATCCGTTCCCCGGTCTGGGCCTTCCCCCGCATGAGCGCCGCTTCGACCAGCGCGTACATGTCGTCGGGCTGGGCCGCGGCCGGATGGGGAAACGAGACGATCCCGGCGCTGAAGCTGGTGCGCTCCACCGCCGGCCCCGGCTCCGCAGCCAGAGTCCCCAGCCGCTCCCGCATCCGGGTCACGCTCCGGCGGGCGCCCTGGGCCCCGGTCTCCGGCAGTACGATGGCGAACTCGTCCCGATCGTACCGGGTCACGAAGTCGGGCAAGCGCAGCTCGCGACGGAGCCGGACGCCCACTTCCCGCCGGAGCTCCTCGCCCGCGCCGCCGACCAGGGCGTCCGCGCCGGCCTCGACGTCGAGCAGCACCAGGCTGAAGCTCAAGGAGTACCGGCGGGCCCGCTCGAACTCCTCCTGCAGGCGCCGATCGAGCAGTTGGATCTCGGGCCGCGCATCGTGCCGAGCTCCGGATCCGTTCTCCAGCGCGCGCGCGGCGGTCTGGGCCAGACTCGCCGCCAGCTCCAACTGGGCCCCGCTGAGGTAGGGGTGGCCGGCACCGGGACGGAGCAGCAGCACGGCGGGCACCGCGGCGTCGGCGAGCACGGGCAGGATCACCAGGGTGGCCGCCGAATGGGGCGACGCAGCGTCTTGGACGTCCGGCACGATGACGGGGCGCCGGGTCCGTACCGCTTCGGCGATCTCGGGGTAGCGAGAGAGATCCAGCCGCGGATGCTCCGTGTGGCCGTTCTCCATCTCGGCGACGACCCGCCCCTGCTCCTCTCCCGGCGAGGTGAGCACGAAGGAGCAGCGCGCGAGCGAGAAGGCCCGGGCCAGCCGGCGCACCAGGGCGAGCACGATCTCCGCCGGCTGGAGCGTCCCGCGCGCCTCGGCCAGCAGATCCTCCAGGGCGCGGCGGACCTGGGCCTCGTACGGCGTGCGCCGCGGCGCCTGTCGGTCCCGGATCCGGGCCTCGATCCGGGCGCAGAGCTCGGGGAAGTACACCGGTGCGGCGAGCGCATCGTCGGCCCCGGCGGCGAGCGCGGCCGTGGGACCGTCGTGACTCTCGGCGGCGAACAGCACGACCCGCGGTGGGACCGGCCCGAGGCTCTCGAGCGCCTGGGCCAGTCGTCCGTCGTCGTGGCGCGCAAGCGTGATGAGCAGAGCGTCCGGGGGAGCTTCCCCCGCCGGGGGAAGGACTTCGGTGAGATGGAAGCCGGCGCGGGTGAGCGCCCGCTCGATCCCCTCGGGTCTGGCCGACGCGTCGCCCGTCAGGAC
>JBBSHB010000067.1:0-15410 GCA_038253515.1 Gemmatimonadales bacterium
CTTAGCTTGGTACCACACCCTGGCCGATCTGGCCGCGGAATGGCGCGACATCAGGCGGCCGACCCTCGCGCTCCTCCGGAACCTGCCGCCCGCGGCCGCATCATTGGTGAGTTCTTGGGCTATCTTTCAATGGAGAGCTACGAAAAGGGCGGCTTCCTCCTTAGTGCTCTCGTTGTCGGCAAGCTGGAGAGCGAACCGAGCATTATTTTCTTCCAATGGATGCGGGAACTCGGCGTCCTGCCGAACTTGAAGCAGGACACGAGAGACGAGTTCTGGGTCGATCAGGTGAGCAAGGCACATGCGTGGTATCAAAGTCACCCACCAGCTGAGCTGGTGAGTCATGTAAAGCCTGCGAAACGCCAAGATGCGGATCCTCGGAAACGCTGATAGGATGTTTACCGAGCGCCAATGCGATAGACGCAACGTCTGGCCAAACATGCTGGTGTGCGAGGCTGAGACTCGTCAGCGTAGGGCCTCCCGCAGTACTGGCCCGCTGGTGCGATGCTAGTTCCCTGTGCCCGGGTCTGGTGGGGCGGGCGCGAGGCCAAGAACATGCTCCCGCTGCCGGGCAAGTGGATTGCCTTGCGCCTGATCCTCTGGTAGCACACGACCTCCGTTGCCCATTAGCGTTCCCTGGAGCAAGCCAGGCGCGCTTTCGCACGAACCTGCGGCCTTCCTGTTCGAATCTCGTCGCGGCGACTGCTACCGTTTCTGCTACAGTTTCTCCGGGCAGAACGGGGCATTTGGGGGCGGGGAAGCGGGCACCGATGCCCGGTAAGTGACCGTTTCCGGGCAACTTGGCCGGAACCGCTACCCCGGCGGTACCGACTCTGGATCAGGAGAGTCCGGGCCTACACGGAGACCCATCCCTTCGCTGCTCGATCGTTACGCGACCGCATTATGCTCCGAGTAGTGCGGAGTCTGCTGTCCGGGATGTCCCCGCCGCTTCCTTAGAAGAGAGACCTCCATGAGATCGACCACTCCCCGCATACCACGCCTTCCCGCCCTCCTCACTGTTCTCTGCCTGTTCGCAACCCCGTCCGCCGCCCTCTCGGCCCAGACCAGCGACGGCGCGTCGTATCACGTCGCCCGGGATCTCACGCTCGGCGGGGACGGGCGGTGGGATTACGTCACGGTGGACACGGTGAATCATCGGTTGTTCATCGCTTGCCAGACCCGCGTCATGGTGGTGGACCCAGACTCCGGCAGGCTCCTGGGCGAAGTGCCGGGACTCAACGGCGCCCACGGCGTGGCCCTCGCGTACACGACCGGACATGGCTTCGCCACGTCGGGTCATGACAGCAGCGTGACGATGTTCGACCTCAAGACGCTGCGCCCGCTTGGGCGGATCAAGGCAGCCGACGATGCGGACGCCGTCCTGTACGATCCCGCCTCGAAGCGAGTCTTCACCTTCAACGGGGACGCCGGCTCGTCGAGCGTGATCGATCCGGTGACGGGCAAGCTGGTCGGCAGTATTCCACTCGGCGGCAAACCCGAATTCGGCGTGACGACCGGCCACGGACGGCTATATGTAAACCTGGAAGACAAGGCGGAGATCGTCGAGATCGATCCCGCCGCGATGCGGGTGCTTCGGCGGTGGTCCCTCGCTCCGTGCGAGGAACCCACGGGCCTGGCCATCGACCGCCAGCATCATCTGCTGTTCAGCGGCTGCCACAACAAGCTGATGGCCATCTCCAACGCGGCGGTGGGCAGGATGATCGCGCACGTGCCGATCGGTGGCGGTGTGGACGCCGGTGCGTTCGATCCTTCGTCGCAACTGGCCTTCGCGTCCAACGGCGATGGCACCCTTACCGTGGTTCACGAGGACAGTCCGACCACCTTTCACGTGGTCACGACCGTGACCACGAGGCCTGGCGCGAGGACGATGGCACTCGACGAGCGCACCCATCGCATCTACACGGTGACGTCCGCGTTCGGGCCGGCGCCCGCACCCACGCCCAGCGAGCCCCACCCACGGCCGAGCCTCGTGCCCGGAACCTTCTCGCTGCTGGTGCTCGACCGCTGATTCCCTGAAGCAGTGGACAAATTGTCGCTAGGCGTTACGTGAAAGTGACGCCGCTGGAGACACAACCGAGAGGTCGCGGCATCAGGATGGAGACACCACCCGGCCCTTCTTTCGGAGTGCCTCCATGCCTGCTCTCGACTCGTTCGCCCGCGGCGTGGTCCTACGGACCACGCTCATCGTCCTTGCCCCACTCTGCATCGGACTACTCATCCCCTTGAAGGTCGAGGCGCAACGCTCCACCAGCGGACACCTGCGCGGCACCGTGAGCGACTCGCTGCGGCAGCAACTCGCCGGGGCCCGGGTCGAGATTCCCGAGCTTTCGCTGGTCACCCCGACCGACCGCGACGGTCGCTTCGAGCTGCCGCCCGTGCCGTCGGGCGACTACCACCTCGTCGTGGCGTACATCGGGTTCCGGCCTGACACCGAACGGGTCGTGGTGCAATCCGGGAGGGCCACGGCGATGAGCATCGTCCTCAGACCCCTGGCGAGGGTGCTGCCGTCCATCACCGTGTCCTCGGGCCGCCCCCGCGGCGACGCGATGGCCCTGAACCAGGAGCGGACCAGCGATCAGATCGTGAACGTGGTGCCGGCCGAAGTGATTACCAGCCTCCCCAACACCAACGTCGCCGACGCGGTGGGCCGGCTACCCGGCGTGACGCTGGAGCGTGACGAAGGGGAAGGCAAGTACATCCAGGTGCGGGGCACCGAGCCCCGCCTCAGCAACGTCACGATCAACGGGGTCCATGTGCCTTCACCCGAGGGCGGCGTCCGGAACGTGAAGCTCGACGTCATCCCGGCCGAGATCCTGGCACAGATCGAGTTGAACAAGACGCTCACTCCCGACATGGATGCCGACGCGATCGGCGGCTCCGTCAATCTGGTGACCCGCACTCCGGGAACGCGCCCATTTCTCTCGCTGGACGGCCTGGGCGGCTACACCGACCTGCAGCACGGCCGGGCGCTGACCCAGGTCACGGGGTCGGCGGGGACACGTTTCGGTACCGATCACCGGCTGGGTCTGATCGCGGGAGGGACATACGACTGGAACGGCCGGGGGATCGACGACGTCGAGCCCAGCGTGACCGACATCGGCTCATGCGGCGGCGACGGGCTCACCCCGGTGTTCTGCGGATCGGACAACCGGCGGTATCAGTATCAGCGCGCCCGGATCGGCGGCGCGGTGGGGGCTGACTATCGGTTGCCGAATGGCGGGGCGCTCTACCTTCGCGGACTCTACGCCGACTTCAAGAACTACGGGTTCCGCTGGCGCACGAGCGCCGAGCCCGGCAGCTTTCTGGACGCGACCACCACCAATGCCGACGGCTCCAGCTCGGCGCAGGTCCAGAACCGGCGTCCTCACGAGCGCATCTACAGCATCGCCGGCGGCGGCCTGCACCACGTGGGCAGCGTCACCGTCGACTATGACCTGGGCGTCTCCCGCTCCTCGCAGGCGATGGTGAATCAGCGGACCACGGAGTTCGTGAACACCGTCACGGACATCGCCTACGCGGTGTCCTTGCCTGACGGCGTCACTCCGCGCTTCGACGTCACGAACGGCCGCCCCGTCGGCGATCCTACCACTTATGTTCTGGACAATTCCGAGCTCTTGAACAGTCACACCGCGGAGCGCTCGCTTTCAGGCGCGCTCAACCTGACGGTCCCAGTCGTACGTGGGGATCACCCGTTGTCGCTCAAGGTGGGCGGGAAGGTGCGAGACGGGCGAAAAGACCAGACCGTCATCGATCAGTCCTTCGCGGGAACCGGTACCTTCACGATGGACCACGTGTTGGCCACCTTCAATCAGCAGGGCTTCTACAAGGGTCTGTACTCGCTGGGTCCGGTACCCGACGAAGCGGCGGTCAACGCGTACCTCGCCGCCAATCCCGGTGAGCTCACACTCGACGCCGACGCGACCCACGGCGACTCCGACCCCAACAACTACCTGGCCAAGGAACGGATCTACGCCGGCTACGCGATGAGCTCCCTCGACGTCGGCCGGGTCCGCCTGGTCGGCGGTGTGCGCCTCGAAACGACCCGGTCGAACTACACCGGCAATGTCGTGGTGTTCGACAGCGCGGGCGCCTATCTCTCCACCACCCCCGTCGGCGGGACGGCCGACTACACCGACGTGCTGCCGAGCCTCTCGGCGAAGATCCAGGCGGATCCCAACACAGACCTGCGGCTCGGATACGGGCAGGCGATCGCGCGCCCGGCCATCAGCGACCTGGTGCCGTTCGTGGCGAAGAACGACAAGGACCAGGAGGTCGCGGTCGGCAACCCCGCGCTCAAGCCGACCCACGCCAATGATTTCGACATCCTGGGGGAACACTACTTCAGCTCGGTAGGAGTGGCGTCGGCGGGCTTCTTCTACAAGGATCTCCGCGACCCGATCTACCATGACGTCGCGAGCGCGGTCACCACCGGGCCGAACGCCGGCTTCACCCAGATTCAGCCCATCAACGGCCCCAAGGCCCACGTGTACGGCATCGAGCTGGCGTGGCAGCAGCAGCTCACCTTCTTGCCCGGCGCCCTCTCGGGCCTCGGCGTTCTGGCCAACTACACCCACACCGAGTCCAGGGCCACGGTGCCTGGACGCATCGATCGACCCGGGCTGCTGCGGCAGTCGCCCAATCTCTGGAATCTGGGCATGACCTACGACCGGTCGCGGTTTTCCGCCCGGCTGGGCATCACCCACAACGGCGCGAGCATCTTCGAGTACAACTTTCACGATCTCGCGCCCGACGGCACTGTAGATGAGAGGCTCAGCCCTGGCGGACCCACCGGCCCGAACGGGGATGTCTTCCTCTATTCGCGCACCCAGGTGGACGCGCAGGTCGAGTACCGACTGCCCAACGGCTTGGAGCTGTACGCCAACGGCCTCAACCTGAACAATGCAGTCTTCGGTTTCTATAACGGGAGTCCAGCCAATACGATTCAGCGCGAATTCTACGGGCCCAGCACGTCGGTGGGCGTCCGCCTGAGTCGCTGAGCGTGCCGACGGGGAGAGACGATCATGTCGGGTGACATCAGTCGGCGCGACCTGCTCAAGGCCGCCGGTGGGCTCACATTTCTCGGTCTGGTGCCGGTGGCGCGGGGCCGCTTCGCGCTCGGTTTCCTTCCGGCGCTCGACACCGAGCCCCCGCTTTTCACGGCACTGCCCTACGTTCAGCCGGGAGACAACAGCCGGCTGGTGGCCGACCAGGAGCGAGTGATCCTCGCCTGGCAAACCGACGCCACCCCGGCCGACTTCCGCGTGGTGTTCGGGCCCACAGCCCGGTACGGGCGCACGGCAGAGGTCACGGTCAGCCGCCGCTGGTCCGCGGACGGGGAAGGGCGGCTCAACTACACGGCGGCCTGCTCCGGACTCCGACTGGGCACCACGTATCACTATCGCGTGAACCTGGGAATGGAGCGGATCGCCGAGGGGTACTTCACCACCCGGAAGCCGCGCGGTACCCCAACCCGGTTCGTCGCGTTCGGCGACAACTCCTACGGCGACATCAGTGATCGCGCCATCGCGTATCATGCCTACCAGGCGCGCCCCGACTTCGTGATGAACACGGGGGACAACGTGTACGAGGGCGGGCTCGACAACGAATACGCCAGATTCTTCTTTCCGGTCTACAATGCGGACCTGGCCGGACCGCGCATTGGGGCGCCACTCCTTCGCTCGATCCCGTTTTACACCGTGATCGCGAACCACGACGTGCACGGGAAGACCGCGGAGAATCACCCGGTGGCCGACTTCGATGCCGACGCGGACTCGCTGGCCTACTTCACCAACATGCACTTGCCCCTGAATGGGCCGATGCACCGGCAGCCCACGCCGGCGGTCGGCGCCGCGGCCCGTCTCGACGCGTTCCGGGCCTGTGCCGGCAGCCGGTTTCCCCGCATGGCCAACTACTCGTTCGACTACGGTGACGCCCACTTCCTCTGCCTCGACTCCAACGTCTACGTCGACCCGACCGGCGCTGACTGGCAAGCCTGGATGGCCGACGACCTCTCGGCCACCGACGCCGCCTGGAAGTTCGTGGTCTACCACCATCCTGCGTTCAACGTTGGGCTCGAGCACTACGAGGAGCAGCATATGCGGGTGCTCGCGCCGCTGTTCGAGCGGTGCGGCGTCACGATCGTCTTTCACGGCCACGAGCACAACTACCAGCGCACCCGGCCGATCCGCTTCGCGCCCTCGGGGGCGGGAGCCGCCGGGCGGGTCAACGCGAAGGAGCGGCTGGTGCCCGGCAGGTTCACGGTGGATGCCGCGTTCGACGGCCGTCGCGTCACCAGGCCAAGCGGCGTCATCTATCTCACGACCGGCGCCGGCGGCAAGCACCTGTACGATGCGGATTTCACTGGCCAACCGTCGCGCTGGGTGCATCCGCAGGATGGGAACGTGGCCTATGTTCACCGGCTCGTGGCCGACCGGCATTCTCTCACGGTCGTCGATGTCCAGCGGACGGAGCTGACCCTGCGGCAGATCGACGAGTGGGGCCGGGAGATCGACCGGATCCGGATCACGAAGGGGTGAGGTGCCGGTTCGACTCTCGATCCTGCGCGCCTCTGGATCAGGAGGCTCCGCACCACTTCACTGGTGCGGAGCCTTCTTCTGTTTCCGCGCGCATGTCGGAAGCAGATCTCGGCTCAATCCCGCGGACTGAAGCTGTACGTCCCGTCCCAGGCAAGGACGGCGCCGCCCACGGGCGTCAGGACGACACTCGCATGGAACCAGGTGAACTTCCCAGTCCCGCCCGAGAATTCGCATCCCGTTGTTCCATCAATGTTGTTGAGGTCGACGGTGCAATGTCCGAAAGCAGCATTGTTGCCCGGGCCCGGCAGGTCGAGCCGGACGTCGGTGTCGAGGATGCCCGCGCTGCTGACGGCTTTGGCATAGATGACCCTGGAGCCGGGCTCGATCTCCTTGAGGGTCGAAGACGTGATCGTGCAGATGTCACCGGCCTGGCCGCTGTACGTCGAGCACTCCTTCTCCACATGGAACGTCCCGCTTCGCGAGGAGGACGCCGCCGACAACCCTCCCGAGACGAGGTCCTTCGGGGCCGTCGTGTCCGAGCAGGCGATGCTGACGAGAGAGGCGATGATGGTGCTGGCGATGAGCAGGTTGCGGCGGATCATTGGAGTGTCTCCTGACGTGAGGGAGGGGCCCCCGGTGGGTGCCCGTTGGATTCGCTACTTCACGGAACGGGGGCTAAGTTAGAGACACGTGGTGAGAGGCCGGTCAAAGGCCGGTCAGACGGGGCAAGATGCTCCACCTCAAGACGTTCGGCGGACTCTCAGTCGACATCGAAGGCATCCCGGGCACCGGCGCAGCCCAGCAGCGGAAGACGCTGGGGCTGCTGGCCCTCCTTGCTGCCTCGGGCCACCGCGGCCTCAGCCGCGACAAGCTCATCGCCGCCCTGTGGCCCGAGACCGACGCCGAGCACGGTCGCGGACTCCTCAAGCAGGCTTGCTACGCCCTCCGCCGTGATCTGCACGCGCCCGAGCTCTTCCTCGGATCGATCCAGCTGCGCCTCAATCCCACCGTGATTTCGAGCGACGTCGCGTCGTTCGCCGCTGCGCTGGAGGAGAACGATCCGAGCAGAGCGGTCTCGCTCTACACCGCACCATTTCTGGACGGCTTCTACCTGAATGGGGGCGGGGAATTCGAGAGCTGGGCCGAGACCGAGCGGGTGCGGCTGGCGAGCCGATGCCGGGCTGCCCTGGAGGTCCTGTCGGCCGACGCGACCAAACGGGGCGAGCACCGAGTGGCGGCGGACCGGTGGCGACGCATTCTGGAGCTCGACCCGCTGAGCTCCCACGCCGCGCTCGGCCTGATGACCGCTCTGGAGAGTGCCGGCGAGCGGGCGGAGGCGCTGCGCTGCGGAGAGGCCCACGGGAAGCTGGTGCGGTCGGAGCTCGGTGCCGATCCGCCGCGGGAGCTGTCCGAGTGGATCGAACACCACCGCCATGTCGCTGGAAACGGGGTAGCTGGAAACGGGGTGGCTGGAGACGGAGTAGCTGGAAACGGAGCAGCTGGAGACGGGGTATCGCCGGCCGACCGATTCACCACGGCGGGAGAGTATGCCAAGGCCCTGAGTCAGCCGGCCGGCGCCGCGCCACCCCGCTCTCGTGTCGATGTCTGGCGCCGAGCCGACTCCCAGCTGCAGCCCTTTGTGGTCGAGGCGCGGAACGGGCTCACTCGGATGACGAGAGAATGACATTGAGCGCGACCGGCGACAACGGTGAGGGAGATCGTGACGAGCGCGGATGGCTCGGACGGAAGGGTCACTCTGGGCCCGTTCGAGGGCCGCGGATATGCCGGCACGGACGGCGTGGGACAAGCCGTTGACGGGTGAGTTGGCGAAAGAAATGACCGCGACGGCGCGGTCGACTCGGTAGTCGATTTCAGGCATTCTGATGACTCCCCACCCCCTAACCCATTCACCACGGAGACACGGAGAACACAGAGGGAGCACGGAGGAGAATAACAGAGCTGCTTTCATTGCTCGGGCTTGGACCGGAGTTGACCCCGATCCACCTTCCCCAGATGCGTGGTCGGAAGGGACTCGACGAAAATCACCTCGCGGGGATGCTTGTATGGCTCCAGCCGGTCGCGCACAAAGGCCTTGAGCTCCTCAGCCAGCCCGTCGCGGCGCTCGCGGGGGACGACGTAGGCGTGTGGCTTGACCAGCCCGTTGGCGTCGGCCACGCCCACCACCGCCACCTGCGACACCGCAGGATGTTGGAGGAGACAGCCTTCCACTTCGGTGGCGGAGAGCCATTTGCCCGACACCTTGAGCAGCTCGTCCGCTCGGCCGCCGTAGAGGTAGTAGCCATCGCCGTCACGCCGGACCAGGTCTCCTGTCACCACCCACTCACCCCGGAAGCAGGCCTGGCTCTTCTCCAACTGTTGCCAGTACCCCAGGGCCCGCGATCCGCCCCGCACCCAGAGGTGCCCGATCGCCCCATCAGGCACTTCGCGGCCCTCCTCATCCATCACCTTGATCTCGAAGCCGGGCACCACTTCGCCCAGCGTCCCACGACGAATCCGGCCCAACCGGTTCGAGAGGAAGATGTGCCACATCTCCGCGGTGCCCAGGCCGTCGAGGAGCGGAACCCCGAAGCACTGATCCCACTTTGCGTGCAGCTCCTCGGGCAACCCCTCTCCCGCGGAGGTGGCCAGGCGCAAGGAGGAGAGATCCTGGCGGCCGGCCTCCGGATGATTCACCATCTGATTGATCATGGTGGGGACGGTGATCAAGATGCTTGGCCGGTACCGCGCGATCCGGCTGAAGACGACTTCCGCGGTGCAGCGGTCATCGAACAGCACGCTCGCGGCACCGGCGGCGAAGGGAAACAGGAGATTGGAGCCCGTCGCGTAGCCGAAATAGAGTTTGGGCACCGAAAGCGTCACATCGTCCTCGGTGTAGCAGAGGACCTGGCGGGCGTAGCACTGCGCGGTGTTGACGAACGAGCGATGCGGCTGCACGGCGGCCTTGGGCCGACCGGTGGTGCCGCCGGAAAAGAGCCAGATGGCGGCGTCGTCACGGTGGGTAGGAAAGTTCCGCCAGGTCTCCGGTGCCGCATCGAGGCGCGATTCCCAATCGCCAGCGCCCACGACCAGCAGTTCGGGCGCGTGTGCAGCGCGGCCGGCCGCGGCGCGAAAGGCGTCGGCCCGCTCCGCGGCCACCAGCGCCACCTTGGCACGGCTGTACTCGAAGAAATACTCGATGGCGTCGGGCTTGAGCTCCGGGTTGACCATTACTACGACGGCGCCGATCTTCAGGATGCCAAACAGGGCCCCCACGTAGTCAGGCCCGTCAGGGAGGGCGATGATCACGCGCTGTTCCGGAGTCACTCCCGCCGAACTGAGCAGGTTGGCATAGCGGTTGGCCAGCGCCTGAACCTCACGGTAGGTCAAGCGTCCAGCATCGGTATGCAGCGCGGTCCGGTCGCCCCGGCCTTCGCGCACCCGGACATCGAGAAAGAAGTCGGCGATGTTGAGATGGGCCGGGTCTTCGAGAGCCATGTTGAGGACACAATAACCGTGCAGCCGCTCGCCGCAATGACTTGGGAAGAGGCTCGGGGACGACCGGCTTCCTTGAACCGCCGGGGGTGCCCGGGGAACTGATGTCGGACTTCGAGACCGCGCTGAGGGCCGAGCTGGCTGGCCGCTATGTGATTGAGCGCGAGCTCGGCCGCGGCGGCATGGCCACGGTCTACCTGGCCGACGACGTCCGGCATCGACGTCAGGTGGCGATCAAGGTGCTCAATCCCGAGCTCGGCGCGGTGCTCGGCGCCGAGCGCTTCCTCCGGGAGATCGGCATCGCGGCCAGGCTCAGCCATCCGCATATCCTTCCACTCCATGATTCGGGCACGCTCGACCTGGGCCTGGGCAGGCCCGTGCTCTTTTATGTCATGCCGTATGTCGCGGGCCGGTCGCTGCGGGAGCGGCTGCGGGAGGAGCCGCAGCTGCCAGTGGTCGAGGCGCTCGGCATCGCCCGCCAGGTTGCGGACGCGCTCGATCATGCCCACCGGCAGGGCGTGGTTCATCGCGACATCAAGCCGGAGAACATCCTGATCGCCGAGGGCCAGGCGGTGCTGGCCGATTTCGGCATCGCGCGCGCCCTCGGCGCCGCCGCCGGCGACCGGCTGACCGAGACCGGGCTCGCGATCGGCACCCCGGCCTACATGAGCCCGGAGCAGGCAAGCGGAGGTGTTCGGCTGGATGGCCGGACCGACGTCTACGCCCTGGGTTGCGTAGTGTACGAGATGCTGGCGGGCCAGCCGCCGTTCACCGGGCCAACGGCACAGGCGGTGATGGCCCGGCACGCCGTGGATCCCGTGCCGTCGTTGCGCACCGTTCGGCACGCAGTCCCAGTTCCCTTGGAGCTGGCGGTCAACCAGGCGCTCGAGAAGGTGCCGGCCGACCGGTTCACGACCGCGGGCGAGTTCGCCAGGGCGCTGATCGCGCCCGCGCCCCCTCGCGCCACGCGCCGGCCGCTCCGGCGGGAACTTGTCGTCGGCCTGGCCGCCGCCGCGGCCATTATCGCGGCGGGCGTGGGCTACGCCATGCGACGGTCGGCATCGGTGCCTCCGGCCAACCGGGAGCTGGTGGCGATCGTCCCCTTTCGCGTCGCCGGGTCCATGCCCGAGTTCGCCTGGTTGCGTGAGGGGATGGTGGACCTGCTGGCGGCGAAGCTCACCGGCGAAGGGCGGTTGCGGGCGGCCGAACCGGGCGCGGTGTTGAACCTGGCGCGCAGAATAAGCGGGGGAAGCGATCAGGAGATCGCACCGGCGGCCGCGCTCCAAATCGGACGACAGATCGGTGCCGGTCGGGTGATCGACGGCGGGGTCGTAGGCACGGGAGGGCGTCTGACGCTCATCGCCTCCTTGCTCGCCAGCCCGGGGGGACGGAGCCTGGCCCATGCCAGCGTGGAGGGCCCTGTCGATAGCCTCGCGGCGCTGGTGGATCGCCTCGCGGGCCAGTTGCTGGCGCTGGACGCCGGGGTCGAGGCCGCCCGACTCCCATCCATCACGACCACGTCACTCCCGGCCATCCGCGCATTCGTCGCGGGGCGCGTGGCGTTCCGGCGAGGCAGGATGGGTGAAGCCTTTCGCCAGTTTCGCGAGGCGACCCTGCTGGACTCCACCTTCGCGCTGGCGGCGCTGGAGCTGGTGCACGCCTCGATCTGGGCTGCGTTCGGGAGTGACGATGCCCGCCGCGGAGAGCGTCTGGCACAGGCCGGCCGGGAGCGGCTCGGGGCCGGCGACCGCGCGCTGCTCGACGTGTGGTCCGGCCCGCACCCGACTGCACCAGAGATATTCGAGCGCTGGAAGGCCGCGGCCGATGCCTATCCCGACCGGGCCGAGATGTGGTATGGGCTGGGCGACCAGTACTACCACTGGGGAATACGGGCGGGTCTGCAGGACCCAATGGGACTCGCGGCCGCCGCGTTCCAACGCGGCTGGGCCATCGACTCCGCGAGCGCAGGCGACTCCTTGGCCCCCGAGCGCTCACCGATCTTCGCCGAGCCGCTGACCCACATGGTGGAGATCGCCCAGATGCGGCACGACACCGCGTCGGTGCGCCGGTTCGTGGCGGTGGGACTGGCGGCGGACTCCACCGGCCCGTCCTCCTGGTATCTCCGCTGGCATCGCGCGGCCGCCCTGGGAGACTCGGCTCGGCGCGCGTTCTGGGCCGACTCGGGGCGCATTGAGCCCGGTATCCTCGTCGAGATCGCCCAGTTCGCCATCTGGAGCGGCGTGGCGCCCGAGGACTACTTGCGCGCCTCGGATCTCGCCAACCGACGCATCGAGGCCGGCGAGCCCGGCGCCGCGGCGCTTGGCCGCTACTGGCTCGCCTTGAACAGCGGCCGGCCGCGGGAGGCGCACCTGATTCCCGACGGACCGGCGGACCCGAAGGGCGGACAGGTGCAACGAATTCTCGACGCTCTCTACTGGGGCGCGGATACCGCCGATGCGGCCGCTGCCGCCCGGGAGCTCGCGCCATACGCCGACAGTACGACCCTCACCGGCGCCGGTGCGGGTAGGCGGCTCGTCAACTTCATCGGCCTCGCCGAGTGGCGCATCGCAAGGGGTGACTACGCGTTCGCGGAGCGCGCCAGCCGAGTACTCCGCACGGCGCGCATTACCGGGACTTCACCGAACGACTCGGCCGAGCTGACCCTCTACGCCGGCCTGTGCGCGGCGCTGTTCGAGGCCACCCGGGCCACCATGCTCAACTTGTCCGATGCCCGTGCCAGGCTGGCACAGGCCGACACGGCGGCTCGGCACCATATCGTAGTGTTGCATTCGGGGCCACCGGCGAACCTCATCATTGCCCGTCTCGCGGAACGGCAGGGTGACCTCCCCCTGGCCCTCGCGGCGGTGCGCCGGCGGATTACAGGATTCAACCTGGGGCCGTGGTATCTCTCGACGTTTCTGCGCGAGGAGGGCCGCCTCGCGGCGCTCGCGGGCGATACCGCCGGCGCCATCCGTGCCTACCAGCACTACCTCGCGTTGCGCCGGAATCCCGAACCGCAGGTGAAGCCGGAGATCGAGGAAGTGCGCGCGGACCTGGCGCAGCTGCTGGCGGAGCCGAGGCGGTGAATCGGCACCGATGCGGCCGACGCCGGCCTCAGTCGAGGGCCCCGAAATCGAGCGACATCCCGACCCGCGCGCTCATCGGTGGCTGGAACAGCAGCGCCCTGCCGTAGAAGGGATTCGGTTGGGTGGGATTCCCGTCCTGGTCCACGTCGAGGTACTTGCGCTCCTCGAAGTGCAGAGCCGTGCGCTGGTTCCCGATATGAAACAGATCGAGGTACAGCTTCGGCACCACCGCCGCCGAGCCCCACGGTCGAAGGGCATAGACCAGTCGGAGGTTGGCGTCGAACACGGGGTCTCTTCGTCCCGCCGATCCGCGTGGCAGGAGAAACACGGGATAGAATCCTCCGAAGGCAGGCACCTGCCCGAGCTGGTTGCGGGGCTCACCGCTTGACCAGGCGATCGCCGTTCCCACGGTCAGGCCGAAGTCGAACCGGTAGGAGCCGGAGAACTTCAGCACATGGGGCCGGTCGTTGGGGAGAAGGCCGGTGCTGTTGGGGTAGATCTCCGGAACATCGAGCACGGGCGCGACGTTCGGCGACGCGCCTCCCCCGAAGGACAGCCCCTCGTAATTCCCTCGGCTCCGGGAGAGGGTGTACGAGGCGAAGAACTGGACTCGACGCCCGCGCGGTTTCGCGACCCGCAGGACCAGTGCACGGTAGCTGCGCCGGGCGCGCGGCGCGGAGGCGAGATCGCCGCGGCCCGGATTTCCTACCTCGAACCCTCCGGTCGCCGGGTTGACCGCGTCCTCAACCGCCCAGCGCAGGCCGCGAGCGATGCCCACCAGTCCCACCGTGAACTGCCGCCCGAGGGCGCGCTCGTAGCCGAGGGTGAATTCGTCCAGCGCCTGGCCCTCGAGATCGCGTTGGACCGGGGGATCGCTGGGGAATGCCGCGGAGTCGAACAGCGTGTCCGCCCCGCTCGGGTCGATTCGCGGGTCGTGATTGTATTGCAGCAGTACCTGCCGGCCGGGATCGTTGCTCGGTTGGTTGTAGTACGCCAGCGCCACCAGGAGGGGGAACTGCTCGTAGTATCTGGCGTACGAGCCGAACAGCTTCTGCGAGCCGGGCACGCCGGGCTGGTAGATGAAGCCCAGCCGCGGCTGTGGCTGATCGGTGAAGCGCTGTCCCAGCTTGCCGTCCGGCCGGATGAGGTAGTCCAGGTCCCACCGAAGCCCATAGTTGAGCGTCAAACGGTCGCCGAGACGGTAGCTGTCCTGGCCGTAGGCGCTCAGCACCCTGTTGTGCGCCAACCCGGTGATGCGCAGCCGGTTCCAGACGTAGGTGGTGTCGTCGTTGCGGTCGATGAACCCCTGGGGTGATCCAGGCTTCCCCGAGCCATCGAATTCCTGCTCGACCCGGTTGTCCTCATACGCGACCCCGACTTTCATCGCATGCCGGCCGACGGCGATCGCGAGGCTCCCGCCGGCGCTGGCGCGGCGGCGGTTGTCACGCCCACGACCACCGGTGCCGCCGGAGACCACGCCCGTTGTGTGGTCGGCGAAATGCGGGTCGTTCCGCCCGAAGGCGTCCTCTCCGAAGCCGTTGAAGGTGACCCGGCCGACGCCCAGCTCCATCTGCGCCGCCTGGCCCAGGCGCTGGCGCAGCAGCGCCGACAGGACCAGGCCGCCGTTGTGCCCCGAGGTGGTGACGGCCTCTAGATCGGCGACGCTGTCCAGCGCCAGACCCAGATCGACTGTGCGATTCCGCTCCGGATCCCCGTGGGCCGTGATCGCGAAGTCGGTGCCTGGGCCGGGTCGCCAGGTGAGCTTGGAGGCGAAGCGATGCTCGGTGCTGTGGTCGTCCGGCAGCTCGGGCCCGCGCACCGTGACTTGCTCCTCGTGCACGCTCGGGTCGTACGCAGCGAAGAACCACAGGCGGTCTCGCAGGATCGGGCCACCCAAAGCCCCACCCACGTCGTAATCGGAGAACCGGCTCTGCCGGACGCCCGCGGTAGCAAAGCGTGGGTCAGTGGTGAGCGCCCGGTTGGTGAAAAAGCCGAAGACCTGTCCACCGAACCGGTTGCCGCCGGAGTGGGTGATGACGTCCACGATCCCCCCGGTGGCTCGGCCGAATTCCGCCTCGTACCCGCCCGCCTTGATCTGGAGCTCCCGGATAAAGTTGTACGGCAGGTCGGCGCTGCCATCCGCCAGCTTGGGATCGGTGATGTTTACACCATCGACGTAGTAGGCGTTCTCGGGGCCCGTCGACCCGGCGATGTTCACCGCCTCGCCCGGGAACTGACTCGCGTTCGCCAGGGGCGCCAGACTCACCATCGAGATGTA
>JBBSHB010000068.1:0-15299 GCA_038253515.1 Gemmatimonadales bacterium
AATAGGATCCGCCGAGTGAAGGCGCGGAGCCATGCGATCAGGACGGTAGATCCCGACACTCGCTACGCTCGTGCGGGATGACATTCGACCCTTCACTCCTCCGGGATGACGTTCGCGCCGTCATTCCTGCGGGAGGACAGGCGACCCAGCAAGGAAGAGCCCTCACCATTCAACCCAATGGTTGACTAATATCGGCCGACCGATATATTCAACCCCATGGTTACACATTCCCAGAACCTGGACCGCATCTTCCGCGCCCTCGGCCACCCGACCCGGCGCGCCATGCTTCGGCGACTGTCTCGGCAGGAGCACACCGTCGGCGAGCTCGCCGAGCCGTTCCGGATGTCGCTCGCGGCCGCCTCGAAGCACGTGAAGACGCTCGAGCAGGCCGGACTGGTTCGGCGCACCGTGCGGGGCCGGACCCACTACTGCCAGCTCAACCCTCGACCGCTCGCGGAAGCCGATGAGTGGCTCGGCTCCTACGAGCGCTTGTGGACCAAGCGCCTCGCCGCCCTCGAAGCATTGCTGCGCCATCCCGAAAAGGAGTGACACAGATGCCGACCAGGACCAGCACCACCACCAGCGATCGCATCGAGAAGCAGGTCCGCCTCGACAGTCCCCGCTCGCGCGTCTGGCGCGCCCTCACCGACACCAAGCAGTTCGGCCAGTGGTTCGGCGTCGACCTTCAGGGCGCCTTCGTGCCGGGCGCCCCGACCTGCCGAGAACCCTGGTGGCCGTCACGCTCGAGGAGGTCGACGGCGGGACCGTGCTCACCGTCGTCGAGTCAGGGTTCGACGGCATCCCCGCGTCGCGCCGGGCGAAGGCGTTCGAGATGGATTCCTTGGGCTGGGCGGCGCAGATGGAGAACATAAAGAAGTACGTCGCCGAGCATCCGTAACATCGGCGAGCTTTCCCCAACCACTCGAACGACAAGGATCACCGTATGTCATTCACCAGCAGGCTGCTCGTCATCACAGTCCTCACCGGATGCGGCACCAGCGGCGACGCGCAAACCCCTTCCCCGGACCTCACGCCGTACCTCATTCCCGACCGTGCGGCCGAGGTCGCGCTCGCGCGGAGCGCCGCGCCGCGAAAAATCTCCGACTCCGCGACCGTGCTGGTTCTCACTCGCACAGAATTCGTCGAGGCTGCCCGGGGGAGCAACGGCTTCGTCTGCCTCGTGCACCGCGCGTTCGAGGGGCCCCTCACCGACATTCCGTTTTGGTCCAACACGCGTGCGCGCGCCACACTGCTTCAATCCCGCTGCGGTGCGCTCGGTGCTTCCGGCAATGAAGGAGCGAGCCTCGCTCGTGATGTCCGGCGTTCCCGCGAAGGACGTCGTCGCGCGGATCTCCCGCGGATATGCAACACGCAAGTTCGCCGCTCCGGAGAGCGGCGCGATGGCGTACATGCTGTCACACGACCAGCACCTGTGTGACGACGACCCGAGTTGGAAGCCGCACGTGATGTTCTTCTACGGCGGCGCGCGCAAACCATCCGAGTGGGGGGCGGGCGGTCTCGACGCGACGATCGTCGATGGCGGCAGCGAGAAGGCAACAGGGATCAACGTCATTCTCATCCCCGTGTCCCAGTGGTCCGACGGCACACCGTTCAAAGGGCATTGATGGCCGCTATTCCGTCGTCGCGTGAGCGTCCGCACATGCTCCCCTGCAATACGTGGTGCCGCTGGCGAGCTAGCCGCCGGCCGGACCCATTCCCCAACGCCCCCCGAGCCCGTAACTTCGGGACGCTCCCGCTCCAGTCCGAGCGTCCCGAGGTCGGTCCGGCGGTCCGCCTCTAGCGCTCCCCGAATTCCGGCATGCCGCACCAATTGAGGAACGCTACCAGCTCCTCGGCCTCCTCTGGTGTGGGCATCATGATCTCCGTGCCACCACGCGTCGCGAGGGGGACGAAGCGGAGTCCGTTGCGCCCCGGCTTCCGCAGCGACCGCTGGCCGACGTGCCACGGTCCGTCCTGCAGATACTCCGGACGCGCGCCCGAGGTGAGGGCTTCCCGGACCAGGGTCCGGAGCAGCGACCAGTCGCGTCGCTGCCGAGTCTTGGGATGCCGCTGGTGGGCCAGCAGAAAGACCAGCTCCACCTTGGCGCGGCTGCACAGCATTTCCGCTGATGCCTGGTTCGTCATGACCTCGTCCGTGCGTCGAATCGATCGGCGAGTTGAAAAGAGCGCCACCCGGGGCCAGCGTCAACCCGAGCCCAGCGCCTCCACACCGCAGCATCACTCCTCGCAGGGGAGAATCAGCATGCCGAGCACGATCCGGGAGGCCCGGCTCAAGCCGGAGTATGCGTCGCTCTATCCCGGGGTAAAGCCGGGGATCTGGCTGGCGGCCTCGGTCATCGGCCAGCAACTGCTGCTCTGGCACCTGACCGCGCCCGCCATGCCGCCGGGAGAGCGGTTGATGGAGGAGGAACACTTCGAATTTCGCGGCGGCCAGGAACGCGCCGGGTCCTGGATCGACACCCGGACACGCCTGGCCGGCGGCTAGGCTCAGCCCGCCCGACGGGCCCGGAGCGGCACCGGGGCCAGGGCCGGCTCTTCGGTGACGGTCTGCAGATAGGCGTTCTGATCGTGCAGCATCGCCCCGGGGGGGAGATGCTGGTACATCGGTCCCAGCTCCCGGCGGATCCGTGCGCGGTAGAACTCCGGCAGGGTGTCGGTCTCGCCCTCGAGGTAGTCCCGCACCGAGGCGTCGGTGTCCAACAGCTTCCGGATAATGGTGTGATAACGGATCCGGCCGAAGCCCTCCGACGAGACCGCGCGGACCAAGTTCATCCACTTGGGAATCATGGTCGGCGTCGCCGGCACCCGCCGGGCGATGGCGCGCCAGGAGAAGGAGTACCGAGTGACGTCGATGAGGCCGTCGTAAAACTCGGTCCAACTGTAGTTCTTGGGCCGGACGTTCATCGCGTGGTTGTTGTTCAGAAAATGGAACGGGAACGGCAGCACCCGTCCGGCGCGCTGATAGTCCAGGTTCATCGGCGCGGCGCGGCCGAAGGCCGACAGCAGTGAATAGGCCGGGAACGCGCCGGGAGAGAGATCGATGAACTTCTTGGTGAGCTCGAACGGCTCTGGACCGGTGTCGCCGTCCAGCCCCAGCACGAAGTTGGTCTGAATGTACGGGATGTATCGCAGGATCATGTTCACGTGCTCGGCGACCTGCTCGACCTTATCCATCCCGGTCCGCCGGGTCTTCGACTTGTTCCCCAGGTCGTACCACGATTCGATGCCCGGCAGGATGGCCTGGAAGCCGTTCTGCCGGAGCCGCTTGAGGTGCGGCTCGGCGAGCAGCGACAGGCTGCTCTCGGCGATATGGCGCATCGACCCACGGGGCACCGCCGACTCGACCGCCTCCATGTAGTCGTCGAACCGCACCCCGAAGTTGGGGTCGTGCCAGCCGACAATCGGATTTTTCATCTTGGTCAGCAGGAACGACAGGTCGTCGCGGAGCTGCTGGAAGCCGAGCGGCTGGTAGTCGACCGTGGAATCGATGCAGAAGCTGCAGGTATAGGGGCAGCCCAGGCTGCCGATCATCGGCACGATCTTGATGGTTGGTGCCTTGGCCAGCGTGGTGTCGACGAAGCGCCACCGTTCCTTCAGGGTAGGAAGCTCGAGCGGCTGGGTGGCGGCCGCGAGGTGGACGCCGAATGGCCGATGGGGCATGCAGTCCCGCAACATGTCGAAGACCACATTCCGGTCGGTGAATCCCAGGACGTAGTCGAAGTATTTGCGGGCGTCCTCAGGATAACAGCGGGCGTGTGGCCCACCGATCACCGTCACGGCGCCCCGCTGGCGGAAGAGGTTGCTCAGTGCGTAGGCCAGCTGGGCCGATTGGGTGAACGCCCCGATGAACAGGACGTCCAGGTCGGCCGGCAACTCTTCGAGTAGATTTTCCAGCCCTGTATAGCAGACGAAGTGCACCTCGTGACCCGCCTGCTCGCACCAGACCCCGATGACTTGGGGCATGATGCTGGCCAGATTGGGATTCATGAGGCGGCCGTACAGGGACGGATTGGGGCTCTTTGTGACCAGGTCCAAAATGCCTATACGCAGCCGGCGCATGCACGAACCTCCTACGGGGGGAAACACTACGGGCGCCCGAGGGGACGTCCTGCTTGGGCGGAGCGACCTGACATCGGAGGCCGCAGCGGGGATGGACTCTCGGAGTCGGGCTGGCCGTCAGGGAGGACGACGGCACGTCGAAGGCGAGGTCGCCGGGCTGGCGGCGGAAGGAGCTGGTAAAGCGTCGTACCCGTCAATCGCCGGACCAGTATCGCGGAGGAATCATCACCCCACGGGCGCTGGAAGGCAACCCGAGCCTACGGAACTGTGACCCGAACGGCTCCCGGGAGACTCCGGCACCGGAGCGGAGATGGCAGCACGAGCACCTCGCCATCGATGGCCACCGGCAGCACCCGGCGCCGGGTCTCGATGGCGACTTCTTCCACCAGCAGCAGATCGAGCTCACTCACCCGGTCGGCGCCCCGCCCGAATACCTGCCACGCCAAGCGCAGCAATCCCGGGCGTCCGCTGGCGTTCATCACGTAGACGGCCAGGCGCCCGCCGGTCAGAGACTCGCGGGAGGCCGCCTGCAGTCCCGCCATGCGGTACTCGTTGTTGCCGACGAACACAAACGGGCTGCGACGGACGACGGCTTGGCCCGGCGTCTCGATGCGTACCGCGAGAAAGGGTCGGCGGCGCAACACCACGAGGCTGGCCCAGAGCGCGGCCGCCCACTTGGCCAGGCCCCTGCCGCCGTAGCGGTTCCGCAGCTCCACGATCCGCGGGTACACCCCGATGCTGCAGTTGTTGAGGAAGATGTGCCCGTTCACCTCGCCCACGTCGACCGCCTGGACCCGACCGTCGAGCACGACGCCCACCGCCGCCGCGAGCTCGAGCGGGATCCCCAGGTCCTTGGCGAAGTGATTGAGGGTCCCGAGCGGAAGCACGCCGAGCGGAACGTCCCGTCCGATCACGGCCCCGGCGAGGGCGTTCACGGTGCCATCGCCGCCGCCCGCGACCAGTATCCGACAGCCCCCCCGCAACGCGTCGGCCGCGGCCTCGCGCAGCGCCTCGGCGCCGCGCGCCAGCGCGATCGTGCACTCGGCACCCCGCGCGGCGAAGAGCTGCGTGATCTCCTGGGCGGCGGATTCGCCGGTGCCGGATCCCGACGCGGGGTTGAGGATGACGGCGATGCTCACGGACCGAAGGCGCGCTGGTGGCAGGGCACCCGCAAATGTACTATGCGCGGGTAGCTCACAGGAGAGACCGCATGCCCGCCTCGACTCCCGCCAGACGAGGGATCACCGTCCTGACGCTGGTGCTGCTCATCATCGCCGTCGCCATCGCGGCGGTCCTGCTCACCCGGACATTGCGCACCTGAGCGGAGAGCCCGGGAAGCCGTGAGCACGCTGGGTGTGTCGGCTGGGGGTACGGTTCAGAAGCCTTCGGCGGACCTGTCCCCCCAGCGCCTGATTGCGAATGCCTGCCTGTCATCCCGAGCACCTGTCTGTCATCCCGAGCCAGGGGTGTCATCCCGAGCTGGGCTGTCATCCCGAGCGGGGCGAGGGATCTTCTCCCCCGGAGGTCGACCTCGGCCCAGCAAGATCCCTCGTCGCTCCGCTCCTCGGGATGACAGGCGTCGCTACCGCTCCTCGCGATGACAGGTGTCGCTCCCGCTCCTCGGGATGACAGGCGTCGCTACCGCTCCTCGCGATGACAGGTGTCGCTCCCGCCCCTCGGGATGACAGGCGTCGCCACCGCTCCTCGCGATGATAGGCGTCGCTCCGCTCCCTCGGGAACGGCGCACCGCCCGGGATGACAGGGGCCCGACGGGCATTACCACGCGCTAACGAACCGCGGCGACGCTGTCGACGAAATAATTGGTCTGGCCGAAGCAGGTGGTAGGAATGCCGCGGTGCTCGGTGTAGTGCAGGGCGACCCGGTTGCCGATGGCCGCTTTGAGACGGGACGCGACCAGGGGGTCGCGCACGCTGAACTCCCAGATCGTCGGGGCGACGCCGGGGACGATGGACATCGCCAGCTCGCCCTCGTACGTCTTACAGAGCCAGCCCTTCCGGGAAAACTTCTGCAGGATGCCGGCCCGCTGTCCGTCGGAGTAGCTCCAGGCGAACGCCAGACCGAGGTACAGGCTGAACAGCACGAACAGGACCACGAGCGCGCCCAGCGCGATGAGCCAGGCCCGGCGCGGCGCGGCAAGGATCGGGGTCATAGAGTGGGTAGGGTAAGGGTTGCCCAAGTATACCGTCACCGGGTCAGGGAAGAGAAGACGAACCCCTTGCCGACCGTCACCACCCACCCCGCCCCTTGCACGTCGTTGGCGAAGCGACGAGCCAGATCGAACCGCAGGGCGTCCGTGTCGGTCGAGCGGCTCGCCCCGAGACGGAACCCCAGGCCCGCGTCCCACCCGGTGCGGCGCGGATCCCCGGCGTACCAGGCGCCGCCGTGGTCCACGAATCCAGCGACCCCCAGGCCGATCATGCCCAGGAAGTCGTCCACCACGGTGACCCGGTACTCCGCCGTCGCGAAGATGGACCGGTCGCCGGTAAAGGCATGGCTCCGGAACGCCCGGGGGCCGATCCCGAGCCCCAGGTCGAACTCGGCGCCCGGGAGGGCCCGCTTCTGCCAGCCGGCGTCGACGTGCAGAATGCCCACCTGGTGGGCCCCCGGCTGCAGCACCGCGGTGGCGGCGAGCTGCACCGTTCCCGAGTCGAGGCCCGCCGAGCTGTAGACGCCCCCTCCCACCGCCTCCAGATAGCCGAAGCCTCCCGGCACCCGGGCACCCAGCCGCGCGGCCACCTGTGGACCGAGCCCGTCGCGATCGTAGCCGAACAGCTTGGGGGCGGCGAGCACGCCGACCCGCAGCGTGAACCCGACATCCACGTCTTCTTCCCGGGCGAACCCGGCGACGCCCCGCGTGACCAGGAAGCTGGCGCGGTTCCAGGTGAGGTACGGACCGAGAGCCCCAGTGACCGTTTTGGGAAACGGCGCGGTGGAGGCCTCCGGCAGAAAATCATCGCGGCGGACCTGGCCCTGGACCCCGAACCGGAGGAAGCCGCGCGAGGAGGCACGAAGGGCCCAGGCCACGGAGCTCCGAGCCAGGGTATAGCGCCGCTGGAGGGTGTCTGCCGCCACGTTGGATCCCTGGAAGAAGCGGAGCACCCGCTCGTCGTGGTCCTCCAGCTCGACCCGGAAGCCGTGGGTCGAGGCGAGCGAGAAGAACGGCTGCTCCACGGCGATCGCGGCGAGCCGCCCGTCGCTCCGGTCCTCGTACTGGAGCCCGAGGCCCACCGTGGCCGCGAAGAGCCGCGGACGCCGGAAGCCCAGCGTGACGGTGGAGCGGTCGGGTGTCTTGCGGTAGCGAACCGCGGCGGTGGAGGCGGTGCCCAGGAGGTTGTCCTCCACCAGTCCGATGGTGAAGGCCACCTCACCACCGGCGCTCCGAAAGCGCCAGTCGGCCTTGGTGCTCCAGCCGTCCTTGGTCAGCACTCGCATGACCAGACCGGAGTCGGTGCGCACCGAATCGATGCGCACCCGCCGGAAGACCGCGAGCGCGCGGAGATTCCGCTCCGACTCCGCCACCCGGGCCGAGTCGTACGGTTCCCCCGGGCGGAAGAGGAGCTCCCGCCGGATCGTCGCGGCCCTGGTCTCGACGTGGAGGGCATTGCCCACCCGGGCCACGAAACCGCGCTCGTTGGGATCGAAGATGTCCCGGCGATCGAGCGTGATACCGACGATCCGGCGCGGGTCCGGCGTCGCCCCCGAATCGACGGGAGCCTGGGCGGAGAGCCGGGGCGGGAGGCTGAGGACCAACAGCGGCAGGAGATACCGGAACTGCAATCGCGCTCCCGGGCGGGAGTCTCAAAGATACATGGCGAGATCGGCGACGCTCGTCAGGATCCGGTCGGGCGTGATCGAGCTTTGTTGGAGCACCTCGTCGCGAAACTTTCCGGTGCGGACCAGCCATCCCTGCAGCCCGGCGCGCTGCGCCCCCTCGACATCCGACCAGAGGTCGTCCCCCACCATGGCGATCCGCGCCGCGTCCCCCGCCCCCAGGCTTCGGGCCGCGGCGGCGAAGAACCCGGGGCTCGGCTTCCCGGCGACCATGGCGGTGGTACCGGTGGCGTACTCCAGGGCCGCGACGAAGGGTCCGGCATCGAGCGCCAGCCGGTCGCCCTGAAGCCAGTAGCGATCGCGGGAGAGCGCCAGCAGCGCCGCGCCGGCCATGACCCGCTCAAACGCCTCCTGCATCAGCCGGTAGGTCCACCACTCGCCCAGATCGCCCAGCACCACGGCGTGCACCGGGCCCGCGCCGCCCACGCCCGATGTCCCTCCCACCAGCTCGAGACCGTTCATGTCCCCGAGCGCCGCGGGCGGCAGGAAGGGCGCCACCCGCCGGTGTCCGGCCGCGCGCAGCATCCCGACCCCGGCCAGCGTCGCGGTGAAGATCTCCTCCGCGCGCACGCTGAATCCATAGCCGGTGAGCCGGTCGACCAGCATCGCGCGCGAGCGGCTGGTCGTGTTGGTGACCAGCCGGAACGGCGTGCCCACCCGCCGGAGCCGGTCGAGCGTCTCCACGGCGCCCGGAATCGCCGCGCCGGCCGCGTAAAGCGTGCCGTCGAGATCGAGCAGATACGCCGAGGGAGCGTCCACCGGTGCCGCTGCCGCGCGCGACCCATCCTGGTTATCGTGCATTCAGGACTTGACGACCATCGAGCAGGGTTTCCGAACTCCAGCGGGCCGTTGCCGGTCATCCATGCCAATCATTCCCCTTCTGTTCCATGCCGCTCTCCTGGCCCGTCTGGCCGCGCCGTACCCGTTCGCCGTGGGCGAGAGCCTGCAGTACGAGGCGAGGCTCGGGTTGGTCCCGATCGGGACGGCCAGCATGTCGGTGAAGCGGGTCGCGCGGGAGCGCGGCACCGAAGCCTTCGTCTTCGCGGCCAACGGCGAGGGCCATCCGCTGGGGTTCCGGGTGGGGGCCGATCTGACCTCGTGGGTCGGGACCGGCCGATTCAACTCGCTGCGGTTCCATCGCCGGGTGTTTCAGGGGAGCAGCGTGGATGAGGCACAGTACCAGATCATTCCCGACTCCAGCAGGTACCGGGAGGAAGGCATTCCCCGGGACTGGGTGGCCCCCAGCAATCCGCTGGACGAGCTCGCCTTCCTCTATTATCTCCGCACCACGCCGCTCAAGCCGGGCGCGACCTACCAGATCCCCCGGTACTTCAAGACCGGATACAACCCGATCGGGGTCCGTGTCGTCGGCCGGGAAACCGCCACTCTGCCCGGTGGGGCCACCGTGCCGGTGCTGGTGCTCGAGATCACCTCCCGCAACCTCCGGGTCGGCGTGCAGCTCACCGACGATGCCCGGCGCCTCCCGGTGGAGATGGACCTCCCCCTGCCGTTCGGACGGGTCACCCTCGAGCTGGTCGGCGGCGCCTAGTAGCGCCCCAGGTAGTTGTCGATCTCCCACCGGCTGACCTGCAGATTGTACTGCAGCACCTCGTTGCGCTTGGCCTCCAGGAACCGCTCGGTCAGATGCTCGCCCAGCGCGGCCTTCACCACGTCGTCCTTCTCGAACATCTCGAGCGCCTCGTGCAGGTCCCGCGGCAGCTCGTCGATCCGGTACTTGCGGCGGTCCCGATAGCTCATGGTGAAGATGTTCCGGTTCACCGGCTCCCGGGCCTCCAGCTTCTGCTCCACTCCGTCCAGTCCCGCCGCGAGCTGGACCGTGAGGGCCAGATACGGGTTGCAGGAGGGATCGGGCATCCGAAGCTCGCAGCGCGTGCCCAGCCCGCGACGCTCGGGGATGCGCACCAGCGGCGAGCGGTTCCGCATCGACCAGGCCACGTTGACCGGTGCCTCGTAGCCGGGCACCAGTCGCTTGTAGCTGTTGATCAGCGGATTGGTGATCGCGCAGAAGCCGCGGGCGTGCTGCAGCAGCCCTTCGATGTACCACAGGGCGGTGCGGGAGAGCTGGTACTCCGCCTTGGGATCGAAAAACGCGTTTTCCTTGCCCCGGAACAGTGACTGGTGGGTGTGCATGCCGCTGCCGTTCAGGCCCTGAATCGGCTTGGGCATGAACGACGCCAGGAAGCCGTACCGGTTGGCCACGTTGCGCACGACGAACTTGAAGGTGGTCAGGTTGTCCGCCGTGACCAGGGCGTCGGCGTAGCGCAGGTCGATCTCGTGCTGGCCGGTGGCCACCTCGTGGTGCGCGGCCTCGACCTCGAACCCCATCGCCTCCACCTGCTCGACGATCACCCGGCGGATCTCCTCGCCCTTGTCCATCGGACCCAGGTCGAAGTACGCCGCCGAATCGTGAGTCGTCGTGGTGGAGGATCCGTCGGCCGACTTCTCGAAGAGAAAGAACTCCGCTTCGCATCCCGCCATCATGGAAAAGCCGAGCTTCCGGGCCCGGGCGATCTGGCGCTTGAGGGTGGTGCGGGGGCAGCCGACGAACGGCTGCTCGTCGGGGGTGTAGATGTCGCAGAGCAGCCGCGCCACCCGCCCGCCCTCGTCGTCGTACGGCAGGATGCGAAAGGTGGCGAGGTCCGGTTTGAGCAGCATGTCCGACTCTTCGATCCGCACGAAGCCCTCGATCGAGCTGCCGTCGAACATGATCTCCCCGTCCAGCGCCTTGCCGAACTGGGTGCGTGGCACCTCCACGTTCTTGTTGATTCCCAGGATGTCGGTGAACTGCAGTCGGATGAAGTCGACCCCGAATTTCCGGGTGAGCTCGAGGAGATCCGCCTTGCTCGCCCCGGCCAGGTCGGTGGGGAACCCTTCGAGGCTCGGCCGCTCGGTCGAGCCGGCCGCCCGCTGCTTGGCCTGCGCCATGGATCGAATACCCCGGTGGGAAGTGAAACGGGACGGGGGAGCTTCGCGCCGCCCACGGTGAACCGGAGGGAAAGAAAATTCGCCGAGGGGATTAGGGTAAGGGTCGGTCGGCCGCCGGCCGGTTTACCCCACGCCGGAGACCGGTTACGCTTCCACCCCACATGACCACGATGCCTCCCGCCTGCCCGGCCTGCGGGGCACCCGCCACCGGCAACTTCTGCAGCAGCTGCGGCGCCGGGCTGGCCCCACGCGACTGCGCCCGCTGCCAGGCTCACCTGTCGCCGGGGGCGCGGTTCTGCCACCGTTGTGGTCAGGCCGCCCCCGGCGCGGCGCCCGCCGATCTCACCCCGAACCGCGAACGCGTTGCCTGGCGCGTCGCCGGGGTCCTCTGCGTGGTGCTGGTCGGAACCATCGTCTTCAAGGTGGCCCGCGGAGCTCCCGCACCGGTGGCGCCGGACATGGCCAACCCGGGAGCGGCCTCGAGTCAGACGATGAGTTCGGCCGGTGCCGCCGGCGCGCCCGGTGCGGCGCCCGACATCAGTCAGATGTCCCCCCGCGAGCGCTTCGACCGGCTGTTCAACCGGGTCATGGCGGCGGCCGAGCAGGGGGACAGCGCCCAGGTGGGGCGTTTCACCCCGATGGCGCTCGGGGCGTACGCCCAGCTCGACTCGGTCGACATCGACGCCCGGTACCACGCGGCCGTGCTGCGGATCCAGAGCGGCGACCCGGTCGGCGCCCTCGCCCTGGCCGACACCATCCAGACCGAGTCGCCCGGTCATCTGTTCGGCGACCTGATCCGCGGTGGCGTGGCCGAGGCCCGGGGGGACACGGCCGCCCGAGCGCGGGCGCAGCGGGATTTTCTGGCGCACTACGATGCCGAGATGAAGGCCAAGCGGGTGGAGTACCTCGAGCACGGCCCGGCGCTCGACGAGTTCAAACGGCAGGCGGAGAGCCGGTAGACTCCATGCCCAGAACCATCCGCGTGGCCCACAGCCCCGACTCCGACGACGCCTTCATGTTCTATGCGCTCGCCGAGGGGAAGATCGACACCGGCGATCTCCGCTACGTGCACGAGCTGGGAGACATCGAGTCGCTCAACCAGCGGGCCCGGCGGGCGGAGCTGGAGGTGACGGCGGTCTCGATCCACGCCTACGCCTACATCTGGCGGGAGTACGCCCTGCTCGGCTCCGGCTCCTCGATGGGCGACGGGTACGGCCCCCGACTGGTCTCGCGACGCGCGGCGCCCACCGATCCGCGGGCCAGCCTCCGGGGGCTCCGGGTGGCCGTGCCCGGCCGGCTCACCACCGCGTTCCTCGCGCTCAAGCTCTACCAGCCGGATGTGGTCGAGCTGGTGCTGCCGTTCGACGCGATCGAAGACGCCGTCCATGCGGGGAAGGCGGACGTGGGACTCCTGATCCACGAGGGACAGCTCACCTACGCCGACAGCGGACTGCATCTGTGGGCGGACCTCGGCGCGTGGTGGCTGGAGGACACCGGTCTGCCGCTCCCGCTGGGCGGCAACGCGGTCCGGCGCGACCTGGGCCCGGCGGTGATCGGGCAGATCGGCCGCGACCTCCGGGCGAGCATCGTCTACGCGCTGGAACACCGGGCGCCGGCGCTGACCCACGCCAGGCAGTTCAACCGTGGCATCGGAGACGAGCGCACCGACGCCTTCGTCGGGATGTACGTGAATCAGTGGACCGTGGACTACGGTCCACGCGGCCGCGAGGCCGTGCAGGCGCTCTTGGCGCGCGGGTTCGAGGCGGGAATCATCCCCGAGCGGGTCACGGCCGAGTTCGTGGGGTAATTGACCCGCCCTGCAGCCCGTCCTACCTTCTGAACACCCTGGGAACTGTTTCGCCCTCGCCTCACCCGAGGCAAGTGGCCGCGAAGTACCCGCCCTGGAGCGGCCCGGTGGAGGAGGCTGCGTGTCCCTCCCGGATGGTCCGGTCACCCTGCTCGTCGTGGACGACGAGGAGGGGATCCGTACTGCGCTCCGAAAGTTCCTCGTGCAGCAAGGATACGAGGTCGCGACTGCCGCGACGGGCGAGGAGGCGCTGGCCGTCCTCAAGCGACAGAAAATCAGCGGCATGCTGCTGGACGTGAACCTGCCGGGCATCAACGGTGTGGACCTGGTGCCCAAGGTCATGGAGCTCGAGCCCAGCCTCGCGCTCCTCATGCTCACCGCCGTGAACGACGCCACCAGTGCGGCCCTCTGCATGCAGCGCGGCGCGCTGGATTACCTGATCAAGCCGATCGACCTCTCCCATCTGGGCCGCGCCATCAGCCAGGCATTGCAACGACGCCATACCCTCGTGGAGGGCCAGCAGATCAACCGCTGGCTGAAAGAGGAAGTCGCGTTGCGAGCGGCGGAGCGACGGGTGGAGCAGTCCAACCTGGAGCGGATCTCGGTGGCCACCCTGGAGGCCCTGGTGAACGCCCTCGAGGCCAAGGACCCCTACTTGCGCGGGCATTCCGCCCGGGTCGCGGACCTCTCGGCGATGGTGGCCGCCGAGCTCGGGCGGCGGGACGAGGAGGTGGAGGCGGTCCGCACCGCCGGCCGGCTGCACGACATCGGCAAGATCGGCATCCGGGAGGAGATCCTCAACAAGCAGGGACCGCTCACCGACGAGGAGTACGAGCACGTGAAGCAGCACGTGCTGGTGGGCTCTCAGATCCTGGCGCCTCTGGTGCACCTCCGCGAGGTCATCAGCTTCGTCCGGAGCCATCACGAGCGGTGGGATGGGTTCGGCTACCCCGACCGACTGGCGGGAGAGGCCATCCCCTTCGGGGCGCGCATCATCGGAGCGGTCGAGATCTACGACGCGCTCACCACCTCCCGCCCCTACCAGGAAAAGATGCCGCCGGACCTCGCGGTGGAGCGGATGCGTGATCTGGTGGGCACCGCGGTGGATCCCGAGGTCCACCGCGCGCTCGAAGCGGTGATCGATCACCGCCAGGCATTGGTCTTTCTGGACGACGCGCAAAGCTGACGTGGGAGGACTCCTGCTGGTCATCGACGACGATCCGGTCGAGCGGGAGATCCTGGAGCGGGTGCTGCTCGACCTGATGATGCCGCGCCTCAACGGCTACCAGACCTGCCGCGCGCTCCGGCGCGACCCCGCCACGGCCCGCTGTCCCATCCTGATGCTCACCTCGGAGGACGAGACCACCGACCGCTTCTGGGCCTCCGAGGTCGGCGTCGACGACCTGACGAGCAGGGCGTGACGGCACTCACCCTCATCCTGGTCCTGGCCGGGACGATGCTGGGGGTGGTGATCGTCGCCATCCTCGCGTGGTTCCTCTACACCGGTTACCTCACCCGGGTCGAGCGGCGACTCGCCCGCCGGAAGGGCGTCTACCGGGCGCTGGTGGCCGAGCTCGCGTCGCGCGAGCGGGAGCTGCTCGAGCCGGAGATCCACCGGATGAGCACCCTGCTCGACCTCGAGGCCCTCGAGGCCGTGCTGGAGGAGCAGGCTCGGGGCACTGCCGAACGGCCCGCCTGGCTGCTGGACGTGTACGATCGCCTCGGGCTGGTGGACAAGTACGTCCAGAAGCTCCGCAGCGCGCGCAAGTGGCGTGAGCGGGCCTTCGCGGCCGAGCTGCTCGGTCGGGTGGGTAATGCCAAGGCCGTGCCGGTGCTGCTCGAGACGATCCAGGCGACCCGGATCGAGGACGGGGACGTGCGGGAGATCGCGCTCAGGGCCCTCGCGCGGATCGCCGACCCGCGCGCGGTGGAGCCGCTGGTCGAGGCGCTCAAGACCTCGGAGGTGTGGCTGGCGCCGCGCATCGCCGACATCCTGACCCGCCACGGCGATCTGGTGGTGGACCCGCTCATCCGCTTCCTCGATCAGCCCGGCCGCCACCCGGCGCGCGCCTGGGCGGCGAACGTCCTCGGCGAGGTCCGGGCCCAACGGGCGTTCCCGGTCCTCGCGCGCGGGCTGAGCGATCTGGACGACGAGGTGCGGGCCAAGTCGGCCACCGCGATCGGCCGGCTGGGCGACCGCCGGGCCATCACCTATCTCCTGGAGCACCTCCTCAGCGATCCCGCGCCGTTCGTCCGCGCCCGGATCGCCAGCACGCTGGGTCAGTTCGACGAGCCCGAGGTGATCGACCGTCTGGTCCGTGGGCTGGGCGATCCGGCCTGGTGGGTCCGCATGCGGAGCGTCGAGGCGCTGGAGCAGATCGGCGCCACCGCGGAAGGCCCGCTCCTGGTGGCCCTGGACGATCCGGATCCCGAAATCCGGATCCGCGCCGCCGTCGCCCTCGAGCGATTGAACGTACCCGCCGGGCTGGTGGCGATGATCGAGCGGGGCGAGCGGGTGCCTGAAGCGATGGAGACGCTGGTGAAGTTCGCCACAGCGGGCGCCCGCGAGCTGCTGGCCGAGCTGCAGCTGCACCCGGCGCCGGCGGTGCGGACC
>JBBSHB010000069.1:0-15108 GCA_038253515.1 Gemmatimonadales bacterium
GATCGAGCCGCGGCGGTGGTACTTCATCTTCCTCGGTCTGCTGACCGTGGTCACCTGCTTCACCATGCTGCTCGACGCCCCGGGGCCGCTGATCCTGATCAGCGCGGTGATCGGGTTTGCCGGGACGGTCATCTTTCCGGCGGCGCTCTATGTGCTCAACTACCGGATCCTCGCCGCCGCGCTCCCGGCGTGGGCTCGGCCACGGCCGGTGGAGCGGCTGCTGCTGGGGTTGAGCTTCGTGGCGTATCTGGCGCTGGCGGCCGGATATCTCTGGGCGATCGCGCACGGAGGCTGACTGCCGGCAATGGGCAAGAGTAAGGAATGCGTGATCGATTTCACGCAGCTGGAGGAAATGCGGGGCGGTCCCCAATTCACAACTCTTGCCCTTGCCCAGACGCTGAAGGTGTAGCACCGGTCCAGATAAGCCACTGTTCTACAAGGCGTTAGATGGGTGGGCTGGAATTTGGCGCGAGCTTCTGATATACTAAAATATATGAAATACTGACTCTATATCTTTTAAAGCATTAGTTGATATATCTTAATAGCATAGAACAGCACAACAATACAAAATTAGATATCACATGAAACCCAAACCGACCCAGGCGGGAACCGACCTCTTCACGACCCTTGCCGCTGCCCGCAAAGCCAAAGGCCTCAGCCAAGCCGGGCTCGCGGCGAGCCTCGGCATGCCTCAGCCGCAGATCTCCCGGATCGAGCGGGGCCTCACCGCTCCCCAGCTCGACACCTTCCAGAACCTAGCCGGCGCGCTCGACCTCCAGCTCATGCTCGTGCCGCGGGCACTCGGTCCCGTGGTCCGGGCGCTCGTCACGGACTTCGCCTCAGGCGGCCGCTCGCCCGCCGAGCCGCCCGCCGAGGAGCGCCCGCTCTACCGCATTCAGGCCGAATCCGGTGACAGCGGCACACACGCAGGGCGGACCGATGCCGTCGAGTAATCGAACTACGCGTAAGCGAACCACTCCAGCCGTCAACGTACTGGAGGTGCGTCTGGGCAATGACCTGATCGGCACGCTCACGCACCTGCCGGACGACCGGACGATCTGGGCGTTCGACCCGGCCTACGCCGAGAACCCTGCGCGCCCCACGCTGAGTCTCTCATTCAAAACCGCGTCCGGCGGGGTCACGGCTGCCACTCGGCCAACGCGGCTCAAGGTGCCTCCCTACTTCTCCAACCTTCTGCCCGAAGGCCACCTCCGCGAGTACCTAGCCGACCGCGGCGCGGTGCACCCGGAGCGTGAATTCTTCCTGCTCTGGCTGCTGGGTGAGGACCTGCCCGGAGCCATCCGCATTCGCCCGCTCGCGGGTAACGCCCTGCCACCGACGGCCGCGGCTGCGGCGGAAGCACACCCCGAAATCGCCGACCAGGTGCTCCGCTTCTCACTTGCCGGCGTGCAGCTCAAGTTCTCCGCGCTCCTCGAGGCGGATGGCGGTCTCACGATTCCGCTGCACGGCGTGGGCGGCGATTGGATCGCGAAGTTCCCCGCGGCGCGCTATGCCGCGGTGCCCGAGAACGAGTACGTGATGCTGACGCTAGCGGGCGCGGCAGGCGTGTCGGTGCCCAAGCTGCGGCTAGTCCCGATCGCCAACATCCACAACGTGCCGGCCGGCGCGTTCTCCGGAAGCGGGCAGGCGCTCGTGGTGCGCCGCTTTGACCGCGGAGCCGACAGCGCCCGGATTCACATGGAGGACTTCGCCCAGGTGTTCGATCTCTACCCGAATCGGAAGTACGGCAAGGCGAGCTACGAGGACATCGCGCGCGTGCTCTGGGCCGAGACGGGCGAGGCAGGCATTCGGGAGTTCACCCGGCGCCTCGCCGTCACCGCGCTGATCGGAAACGGTGACATGCACCTCAAGAATTGGTCGCTCCTCTACCCCGACCGGCGGACGCCGGTCCTAAGCCCAGCCTACGACTTCGTGAGCACCATCACCTACGAGTACGAGCCCGACCTGGCGCTCAGTCTCGGCGGCACCAAGGCGATGGAGGAGGTCGACGACGCGCTGTTCCGCAAGTTCGCACAGCGGGCCGACCTGCCGGACCGCATCGTAGTCGAGACCGCGCGGGAAACGGCACAGCGGTTTCGGGAGGCGTGGGCCAAGCACCCGGTAACAGACCTACTCCCTGCCGCGACGTGGGACGCGCTCTCCACTCACCTCGCTCGCGTCCCCCTCGGCCGCTCCTGACCCCTGGCTTGGGGTCTCCCGGTCCTCGCGCGTAGTGGCTTGCGATGACGGACCACCTCCCAGAACCCACCGACTCCAGCCTCGCCCGTATCTCTCGGACGAATGCGACCCCGATGAGGCGGAGGCGATCCGCCGCTGGATCGAGGCGGCGCCGAACGGCGCCTGCGGGTCGAGGCGCTCCGTGCCCTGGGGCTCGGGGCCGAGCGCCCGCGGGTGCAGCGGGACATCGAAGCGATGTCGGCCGGGGTGTCCGCCCAGATGGAGCAGCCCCCCGCGCCCGCCACCCTTCGGGTCGTCCCCGCAGCCGAATCCCGAGCACATGCGAGGTCGCGGCAATGGTTCGCGCGACACCACTCCGTGGTGGGCGGTCGCGGCGAACGTGTTAATCGTGGCCGGGTCGGCTGGGGCTATCCTCTGGTTCGCCGACCACGCACCCGCTACCGCCAGCGTGCCGTGTGGGACTTCCTTACGCCGCAGTTCTACCCGGCCAACCACCCCTATTGCTGACCACCGTCGGGTTTGCCGGAAGGGTCATCTTTCCCTGCCGCTCTATGTACTGAACTACCCGCCGCGCCCGGTGGAGCGGCTGCTGCTGGCGCTGGCCGACGCCTACCTCTGGGCCATCGCGCACGGAGGGTGATCACGGCGAAATCTGGAACTTGGGGTCGCCGAGCTGCCAGAAGAGGAAACTAAAGATGTCGGTCAGTTGCGCGCTGCGCTGCGACTTGGTGAGCCCCATTCCGTGCCCGGCGTCGAAGTCCACGCGGAGGAGCACGGGATAGCCGCTGCTGCTCCGCTCCTGCAGCGCGGCCGTCATCTTCGCCGGCTGCCACGGCTCGACCCGGGAGTCGAAGATCCCGGCGGTGAACAGGGTCGCGGGATAGCGGGTCCCCGGCTTGACGTGGGCCAGCGCATCCATCTCCCGCAGCGCCTGGAAGCCCGCCGAGTCCGTGGTGGTGCCGAGTTCCGGGATGTTGGCCGGGCCGCTGGGCTCGTGCTCGGTGCGCAGGGCGTTGACGACACCCACCTGAGGCACCGCGGCCCGGAAGAGGTCCGGTCGCTCGGTCATCGCGCGGCCGATGAGGATGCCGCCCGCGCTCGTTCCGGTCCCCGAAAGATGCGCCGGCGAGGTGTAGCCTTCTTTCACCAGGTATTCGGCGCACGCGATGAAGTCCCGCCAGGTGTTGGGCTTGGTGGCGCCCTTCCCGGCCCGATGCCAATCCTCGCCGAACTCGCCGCCCCCGCGCACGTGCGCGACCGCGTAGACCCCGCCCCGCTCCAGCCAGGCCAGCAGCGAAGGGCGGAAGAAGGGATCCAGCGTGATGCCGTACGACCCGTACCCCTCGAGCAGGGTCGGGTGGGAGCGTCCTGGGCCGCACCGATCGTCTGGACCACGCCTTTGCCGGCCGGAAGCACCACCGCGGCCCGAGTGAAGTCCGGCGTCCCGGCCCGGGTGCGCACTATCCGGAACCGGGGGGCGTCCTTGTGGGTGAGGAGATAGAGGTCCTCGCCATGGGCCGCGAAGCTGGTGACGGCGTCCGCGGTGTCCACCGCCTTCCGCCATGGGGTCGAGGGGCCCCGGACCGAGCTCCGGCGCACCGTGTAGAGCGTCATCTCGTTCTGGACGCCGTGGAGTACTCCTGCCACAAGGTACGGCGACCCCTGGGTTGAGACCACGAATGGGAGATCGTCCGGCCCGACCGGCACGCTCGCGGCCGTACCCGCGCCGACCCACTCCGCGTCGTGCTCCACCGCCGTTCCCACGACGTGCCGGTAGGCGCGGCTGAAGCGGTACCGCTCGGCGGGATTGGTGTCGCCGGCGGCGCTCAGCCGGTTGTAGAAGAAGGCACGGCCGTCGTCGGCCCACGACACCACCGGAAACTGCGCGCGGGTGATCGAGTCGGTCAGCACGCGGCCGGAGGCCACATCGAGCAGGTGCAGCACGCTCCGCTCCGAGCCGCCGAGCGAGAGTCCGTAGGCCAGCAGACGGCCGTCCGGCGAGGGGTTGAGATAGTCGATCGAGAAATGCGAGCCGGATGGAGCAGGGAGCGTATTGGGATCCACCAGCAGTCGCTCGGCGCCGCCGCTTCCCTCCCGCACATAGAGCTTCCGATTGTCCACCCCCGGCTCGGTCTTGAGATAGAACCAGCGGCGCCCACCCAGCGCCAGCGCCGCCGCCGACACGCTCGCGTCGTCGAGCTTCCGGATGCGGTCGGCGAGCTCCGAGCGTCCGGGAATCCGGTTGAGGACGCTTCGGCTGTGCCTGTTCTGCGCCTCCAGCCACTTGCGGAACTCGGGATTCTTCGGCACCGGCCGCTCCATCCAGCGATACGGATCCGCGATGACCGTACCGAAGTAGGTATCGGCCACCTCCCCTTTGGGCGTTGCGGGTGGGCCGGCCTGGGCGGACGAGGACGATGGATGCGAGCCGATGGTGATAGCCAGCAGGGCGAGGCACGGGAGGATGCCGGGGCGCATGAAGGACTCCGGAAACGGGTGGCCGGGTCGCCCCTAATCCGCGCTTTGTCGAGGCCCCTGTCAAGGGCTGCGGCTTGACGCCGGGCGCGGCCGCGATGTATAACTATTCAAGCCATGAGATCCGCGCCCCGTCTCCCCGTGATTATTCCACTCCGACTCTCCCCCAGAGGCGGCGCGCGGGCACGCGGATAGCAGCAACATCCCGAGCACAGCAGCGAGACGCGGCCTCTCCCGATCGAGAGGCCGCGTTGTTTTCTCCTCGAGCCGAGACCGAGCCGATGACGACGCTCCGCCTGTACGACACCACCCTGCGGGATGGCACCCAGCGCGAGGGCCTCTCCCTCTCGGTGGAGGACAAGGTCAAAATCGCCAGTGCCCTCGACCGCCTCGGCGTGAGCTACATCGAGGGCGGCTGGCCCGGCTCGAATCCGAAGGACGCCGAGTTCTTCCGGCGGATCCGCGAGGTCCCGCTTGCCCATGCCAGAATCGCGGCGTTCGGGAGCACCCGCCGGGCGGGGATCCGGTGCGAGGACGACGCCAGCCTGCTCGCCCTGGTCGAGGCCGAGACGCCTGCGGTGACCCTGGTGGGCAAGAGCTCGACGCTCCATGTCGACCGCGTGCTGGAGACAACCCGGGAGGAGAACCTCCGGATGATCGGAGAGAGCGTTGCCTTCTTCAAGCGCCTGGGCCGGGAGGTGATTTACGACGCGGAGCACTTCTTCGACGGCTGCCGCCTCGATGCCGGGTACGCCCTCGCCACGCTCTCCGCGGCGGCGGACGCCGGCGCCGACGTCGTGGTCCTCTGCGACACCAACGGCGGTGAGCTCCCCGACGTCGTAGGAGAGCGAGTGGCGGAGGTTCGGGGCCGCGTCGCCACGCCGCTGGGGATCCATACCCACAACGACGCCGGCCTCGCCGTGGCCAACGCGCTGGCCGCCGTGCGCGCGGGATGCGTGCAGGTCCAGGGCACCATCAACGGCTACGGGGAGCGGTGCGGCAACCTCGACCTGGTGCCCTTGATCGCCACCCTCCAGCTCAAGCTGGGCTACGAGATCCTGTCGCCCGAAGCGCTGCGCCGGCTGACCGAGGTTTCCGCCTTCGTGGCGGCCGTGGCCAACCAGCACCCCGATCCCCACGCGCCCTACGTGGGCCGGAGCGCGTTCGCCCACAAGGGCGGCATCCACGTCGCCGCCATGGCGAAGGTGGCGGAGAGCTATCAGCACGTCGATCCCGCGCTGGTGGGCAACGAGATGCGGGTGGTGGTGAGCGAGGTGGCGGGCCGGCGGAACGTGCGGCTCCGTGCCGAGGCGCTCGGCCTGACGGCGGGGGCGAGCGAGGCACCGGTGCTCCAGCGGATCAAGGAGCTGGAGCACCTCGGATTCCAGTTCGAGGCGGCGGAGGGGTCGTTCGAGATGCTGCTCCGGCGCGCCTCCCCCGAGTACCGGGCGCCATTCGAGCTGCTGGACTTCACCGTGCTCGTGGAGAAGCGCGGGACCGAGCAGGTGATGTCCCAGGCGACGGTGAAGATGCGGGTAGCAGAGCAGGTGATGCACACCGCCGCCGAAGGCCACGGCCCGGTTAACGCCCTGGACCGGGCCGTGCGGAAGGCGCTGCTGCCGCATTACCCCGCGCTGGCCGACGTCCACCTGATGGATTACAAGGTGCGCATCGTCGACGAGCACCTCGGCACCGGAGCCCGCCCCCGGGTGATCATCGAATCCGGTCGCGGCGCCGAGCGCTGGAGCACGGTCGGCTGCTCCGAGAACATCATCGAGGCGAGCTGGCTGGCCCTCTGCGACGGACTGGAGCTGGCGCTGCTACGAGAGACGAGTTAGTCAGGGCTTGGTGTCTTCAATCCAATCCAACATCCGCTGAAGGTCGTGAGCCCAGAAGAGACTGAGTCCTCTCTCTTGAGCGTGCTCGAGGTTGTGGAGCTTGTAGACTCCGCCCAGAACGGCAGTGGGTACGACCTGCCGGTTGCCAAACTCATGCCGCCACGCTAGCGCCTTGACCGCTGCGTCGTTGTTCAGACGTTTGACCGAATTTGTGGCGCTGTTGGAGACTTTGCACTCAATCGCCATGACCCGTCGATCCCACAGTCGCACGATGAAATCGGCTTTGCGGCTACCGAGCATACTCTCACGGCAAAAGTGGCCAGGTTCCGGAGCATCATCGAGTGTATTCACTGTCCGAGTTGAGACCTTGGCAAGCGACGCTCCGAGCAGAGCATCCTCGACTCGAGTCTCCTGTTGAACCTTACCTGCGCTTCGGCGTTTCGTCCCTACATGCTGGGTTGCCATCAGCGCGGCCGTAGCCCCAACCGCTGCTGCGCGTTCCGCCTCGGTGGGTTCCCGGCCTTGCGGAATCCAGGGGAAGCGGCCTCGGTCGAGGCCGATCAGAATCGTTTCGACTACGCGGCGGGCGAGATCGGGATTTTTCGAAAGCACTGAAGGCTTTAGGGATGGAGCCGGTGTGAGCGTCTTGAGGTCGTCAGCCGAAATCGGGGGGCCTGCAAAATACCTGAGAACCTGCTGCAGTCGGTCATCAGCAGCAACTGTTAAGGCCTGCTCCGCAAGCTGGGTGAGGTCCACAGTCGTCTCGAGCAGCTCCTCTGTCCGTGTCTGGTAGTCCTCAAATGCTCTCAGATAGTCCTCGAGCGGCTCCTCCAAGCGCTCACGGCGGAACTCCTCAATCGACGCGCGACGTGACACCTCCAGCTGGTCAGAGCTTGATTGCGGCGGGTCAATCACACCGGGCTGCCATGCTCAAGAACATCTGTCGAAGGAACGATCATCCGCTCCATTTCGCGCGGCTCGAACTTCATCAGGCCACCTGCATACGTGCGCCCACGTGCCTGCGCACCGGAAGCGGTCAAATACGCTGCTAGTCGTGTGATGACGAGGGAGCTCAGTGGTTCCCGCGGATACAGGCCGTGGGCAATGTTGATGTACCGAGCACCGGCCTGATTGAGTACGAATGCCGGGGGTCGCCGAGCCATATACGTTGCCATGATAGGCGGGGGCTCCCGAAGGCCAACCGACCACCACGCTCGTCGATTCTTGGCGATATACCCTTGGTGTGCCCCCATTCGTCTCGCCCACCTGAGGAACCGTTCAACCAGCTTTCGCACGCCATCGCCCAAGGAGTCCAGGTCCACAGGCAGATCGATAACCCTCTTCAGAGTAGTGGCATCCTCGAGAGTGCCATGTGCGGCGAATAGCTCCCTCGCGCGTGTCACGGTCGGAAACAGAAGCGAAGGGGGCAACTCCGCGCTGTGGTCTCCTGCAATCCATACCCGATTGGAACCGGTAACCTGCCCGCGATGTACTCGACATATCTCACCGAGCTCAACGTAGCCCGACGGAACTGGACGGGCAGCGCGGAGCAATTGTGTCCACCGTGATTCCACCGCAAGCCGCTCGCGCCTGACAGGAGTCCCCTCCTCTAGGTTGCGCAGTTCCGACAGATCACCGATACGCCGGAGTCTAATTGTGTCGGGGCGCTGCCCTGTTTCGAACGTGCTGATGGCGGCGGTGGTCGCGGCATCCGGGAAGGGTCGAGCCGAAGGCTCGAGCATCACTATGCTTTGCCCCCCGAGTTGTTCTAGGAAAAGGTCGCGAACCAGTTTCCCGTAATTGACGTCCAGCCATTCCGCGGCGGTGATGAAAGCCCCGAAGTCGCCCGGGCGGGCCAGACCGACCGTTGCGAGATAGAAGTGTACGTGAAGGCCCGCCAGTTGGCTTGCTATCAGTCCGTGGCTCCTCGCCGTGGTGGCCAGCCAGCGCTTCCACTCGCTCGACAGGAGGTGATGCCTGACATACGGAGGGTTTCCAATGAAGAGCGTTGAGCCTTCGATTTGTGCCAGGCGCAGCGACCGATAGTCACAAAGCTCAACCCTGGACCGGTGAGCGAACCCAACTGCCGCGAGGTTCGCTCGAGCAATCAAGGCGGCTAGAGGATCTATTTCCACACCCACCAGGTGAGCCTGGGGGAAGCGCCGGCCGGCCTCGAGCAGGAAGCGCCCGGATCCCGTGCCCGGATCGATCACTCTATGCGGCGCTGTCTTCCCAGTGGCCCACTCTAACATGGCGGCGACAATGAGCGGCGGCGTGTAGGTCGCCCCAAGCGTCCGCCGTTCAGCCGGTCCACGAAGGCGGGTGAACTCGTCGCCTAGAGGATCCCCTCCACTGCGAATGTCGTGGCGAAGACCTGCCAGGACCTCCGTCGGGGGTTCAGGCAAATACGTCGCCAGCTTCTTCTGCTCACTCTCGCTAACTCCGGGCACAGTGAGGGCGCCCAATTCCCTGACGAAGGCGAGGAGATCTACTTCTGTCAGAGGTGATTCATTCTCGGGTGGGACCATGCAGCGCATTGCCATGGGCCGAAACTACGGGAATTCTTCGGGTTGGCAAGCTACCAAGCGACCGCGACACACTGCGGGTCAGGCTGGTCTTCGGCGCTCGCGCTCCAGCAGGGCGCGCTTCCGCTCGATTCCCCAGCGATAGCCTCCCAGTCCGCCGTCCTCCCGCACCACTCGGTGGCAGGGGATCACCAGCGCCAGCCGGTTGCTGGCGCACGCCTGGGCCACGGCCCGCGCGGCCGCCGGCCGTCCCAGCTCCCGGGCGATCTCGGTGTACGAGCGGGTGGCCCCGCGCGGGATCCGCTGCAGCGTCTCCCAGACCTGCCGTTGGAATGCGGTGCCACGGAGGTCGAGGGGAAGCCTCGCCGTGCCGCCGACGCCCTCCAGGTGGTCCACCACGGCCCGGGTCCACGCGTCCAACTCTCCATTGCCCCGCTCGATCGCGGCTGCGGGGTATTCCGCGCGCAGAGCTCCCTCCAGCGTCTCAGCGTCATCGCCCAGGGTGACGGCGCAGATCCCGCGCTCGGTGCCCGCCATCAGCAGTTGGCCCGCCACAGTCTGCACCACGGCGTAGGCGATGCGCACGCCTTCACCGCCCCGCCGGTACGTGGCCGGGGTCATGCCCAGCCGGGCACGCGAGTGGTCGTACGCCCGGCTGGGCGAGGAGTACCCCGCGTCATAGGTCGCTCGCGTCACGCTGGTACCCTCCTTGAGTCGGGACTTCATCTGCTCCAGCCGCCGCGCGCTCGCGTAAGCCTTGGGAGTGGTGCCGGTTAGCCGCTTGAAGGTGCGTTGCAAATGGTACGGGCTCATCCGTACCTCCCGGCCAAGCCGCTCCAGGGTCACGGTTTCGTCGAGGTGCTGCTCCAGATAGCTCTGCGCAGCTCGGACCCGCCGCCCCGCGGCGGTCTCGGGATCGCGCGGCAGGCAGCGCCGGCACGCCCGGTACCCCTCGGCCTCCGCCTCCGCCGGCGAATCGAAGAACCGCACGTGCCGCCGATGGGGGCGCCGGGAGGGGCAGGAGGGCCGGCAATAGATCCGGGTCGAGGCGACGGCGTAAACGAAGCACCCGTCGGCGGATGTGTCACGATTCTGCACCGCCGCCCAGCGGCTCTCGTCATCGGTGGAAAGTTGGAGTAACATGGGCAGTATGGTAGCACCCGGCGGACGACGGCACCATCCGGATCTTGCGCTCAAACCGGCCGGAAGCCACGGTCGGAGGGAACCTCCGGCGGGTTGGTTCCGTTTGCCATAGGTCCCCGGTCGGTTCCCGCCGGGCGACTGTGGCGCCGGACACGGGGCCGAACGATCGGCGCGACAAAATTGGACCGACAACCTGGTGTGAGCGCTCGATACCTTGATCGGTCAGGAGCCGCCGATGACGGTCGCCGTCGCCCCCGAGGGCATAGATCCGAGGACCATCGCCGGCGAGCTGCTGGAGGCCCGGGAGCGCACGCTCCTGCTGGTCAGTCCGCTCACCGACGACGACCTGCGCCGCCAGCACGATCCCCTCATGAGCCCCATCCTCTGGGACTTGGGGCACATCGCCCATTTCGAGGAGCTCTGGCTGACCCGCAACCTCGACGGGCCCATCGAGTTCGTCGAGATGCCCGGGCTGTACAACCCCTTCGAGCACCCGCGGAGCACTCGGGGTGGGCTGGCACTGCCCGGGTTCCGGCGCTCCCGGGCGGTCATGGACGAGATCCGCGGCCGGGTGCTCGCCCGTCTCGCCTCGGTGGAGCTCGACGGTACCGAGCCGCTGCTCCGGGATGGCTTCGTCTACCGAATGGTGTTGCAGCACGAGTATCAGCACGACGAGACCATCCTCCAGACCCTCCAGCTCAAGCAGGGGACACCCTACCGGCCACTCCTGCGCTGGGATCCACCGCCGCCGGCCCGGGAAGACCGTGCCCCGGGCGACATGGTCCGGTTTCCGGGCGGCACCGTCGAGATCGGGACCGACGATCGGGCCGTGGCGTACGACAACGAGCGTGGGCGCCACGGCGTGGACGTGGCGCCGTTCTGGATCGACGTGGATCCGGTGACCAACCGGGACTTCCTGGTCTTCATCGCCGCGGGCGGCTACGCGACCCCGGAGTACTGGTCCGAGGCCGGTTGGGCCTGGCGCACCGAGTCGGGAGCCAGCGCGCCCAAGTACTGGTCTCTGACCGACGGCGGATGGGTGACGCGCACGATGGACAAGTCGGGCCCGCTCGACCCCCGGCACCCGGTCTGCCATGTCTCCTACCACGAAGCCGCGGCGTTCGCCCGATTCGCGAGGAAGCGGCTGCCGACCGAGGTGGAATGGGAGACCGCGGCGTCGTGGGATGCCGCCACCGGCACCAAGCGGGCCTACCCCTGGGGTGACCAGCCGGCCGACCGCACCCTCGCCAACGTGGACCAGTTGACGTTCGGCACGTCTCCCATCGGCTCCTACCCGCGCAACGTGTCGCCGCTCGGCTGCCGGGGCATGATCGGCGACGTCTGGGAGTGGACCGCGAGCGATTTCCTGCCCTGGCCCGGCTTCCAGAGCTTTCCCTACCGGGAATACTCCGAGGTCTTCTTCGGGTCCGAGTACAAGGTGCTTCGTGGGGGCTCGTGGGCCACCCGCCCGGGCGCGGTCCGCAACACCTTCCGCAACTGGGACTACCCCATCCGCCGCCAGATCTTCAGCGGCTTCAGGTGCGCACGCGATGACTAGCCCACTGTTGGACCGCGGGACCAGCGCGGCCGTCCAGGTCGACAATCCCCGCATGCTCGCCGAAGTGGCCGCCGGCCTCTCGGCACCCCAGAAGGAGCTGCCGCCCAAGTATTTCTACGATCAGCGCGGGTCGGAGCTGTTCGAGGAGATCACCCGGCTGCCGGAGTACTATCCGACCCGCACGGAGCGGACGCTGCTGGAGGCGTGGATGCCTTCACTCATGGCGCAGCTCGACTCGCGGACCCTGATCGAGCTGGGCGCCGGCAGCGCGGAGAAGAGCCGGATCATCCTGAACGCGATGCGGGCGACCGGCTTCGCCGGGTTGTACGTCCCCATCGACGTGAGCGCCACCTTCCTGAGTCTCACCGCGGCGCGGCTCCGCCGCGACTACCCCGGGTTGGCCGTGGAGCCGGCGGTCGCCGACATCTCCGAGGATTTCGACCTGCCGCGGCACTTTCCCCGCCCGGCGCTCTACGCTTTCCTCGGGGGGACCATCGGCAATTTCTATCCGCCTGCCGCCATCCGGCTGCTGCGTCGGGTGCGCACCGGCATGGAGCCGGGCGATCGGTTCCTGATGGGGGTCGACCTCAGGAAGGACGTGGCTCGGATCGAAGCGGCGTACAACGACCGCCAGGGCGTCACGGCGGAGTTCAACCGGAACGTCCTGCGGGTGCTGAACCACGAGCTCGGCGCCGATTTCGATCCATCGGCCTTCGCCCATCGAGCGTTCTACGAGCGGACCGCCCACTGGATCGAGATGCATCTGGTCTCGCTCCGGCCCCAGCGCGTCACCGTGCCTGGACTGGGCGTCGTGCGGTTCGCGGCGGGGGAGTCGATCCGGACCGAGATCAGCGCCAAGCACGACCGGGGAAGTGTGACCCAGCTCTTCGAGGCGGCGGGGTTGCGAGTCGAGTACTGGCGCACCGACCCGGAGGCGCTCTTCGCTCTGGTGGTGGGCGCCCCGGCGTGAGCGGACTCCTCCGGGCCGCGCTCGCGGCCGATCTCGCGGACCACGCCTTTCGGGCGCCGATCCGCGCGTCGCTCGCGCCGCGCCGGATCGGCGCGGAGGCGGAGTTCATCCCGCTGGAGACCGGGACCGGGCGTCGATGTCCCATCGAGGCCGACGGCCTCATCTCCACGCTCCCGTTCCTGCGCCGGTTCGGTGCCCGGCACGATTGGCGGGAGGGGCTCACCCCCAAGGGGACCCCCTGTTTTCTCCTGCCGGCCGGCGGCTCGGTCACGTTCGAGCCGGGCGGACAGATCGAGTACAGCTCTCCACCCTGTGCCACGGCGAGCGAGCTGCTGGCTCTCCTGCGGTCGGTGGTCTTCCCGCTGTGCGAGGCGGCTCTGGGCGAGGGCATCACGCTGCTGTCGGTGGGGATCGATCCCTTCAACCCCATACGCGAGGCGCCCCTCCTTCTCGGCGGCAAGCGCTACGGCACCATGGCCGATTACCTGGCGCGCCGGGGTGAGGCCGGTGCCCGGATGATGCGGCAGACGGCCTCCTTCCAGATGAGCCTCGACCTCGACGACGAGCCGTGGCTCCGCTGGCGTCTGCTCAATGCCGCCGCACCGTTCATGGTGGCCATCTTCGCCAATTCGCCGGTGTACGCGGGAAGGTCGACCGGATTCCAGAGCGCCCGGGCCCAGGTGTGGCGCACGCTGGATCCTTCGCGCACCGGGCTGCCCTACGAACTGGAGCGGCCGCTGGAGCGCTATCTCGATTTCGCGCTCGCGGCCCCCGCCATGCTGCTTCCGGCAGTCGAAGGCGAGCACCGGACCTTCGGGGAGTGGCTGAGCCGCGCGGCACCGACCGCAGAGGAGTGGCACGAGCACCTGAGCACCCTGTTTCCCGAGGTCCGCCCCCGCGGACATCTCGAGGTGCGCTCGCCGGACGCCGTCGCTCCACGGTGGTATGCGGCACCGATCGCGCTCGCGGTGGGGATCACCTACGACCCGGCGGCCTCACGCGCCGCCAGGGATCTGCTCGGCGCTCCCGACCCTGGATTGCTCGAGCGGGCCGGGCGGCTCGGCCTGCGCGACGCTGTCCTGGCCCGCACCGCCGCCGATCTGTTCGAGATCGCCCTCGCCGGATGCGCCGGCCTGGGCCCGCGGTACTTCCATCCAGGCGACCTGGAGCACGCCCGCGCCTTCTTCGATCAGTACACCCGGCGCGGACGCGCCCCGGCGGACGACGTCCACCCAGCGGAGCTGGGATGGGATCAGGCCGCCGGCACGAAGGTGCGAGTCGGATCGGAGCCGCAACCGCTCCACACCGTCCTCACGTAGCTCCCGTCGGCCAACGTCGCATGGACCTCGCCCGACACGATCTTCCGGTCGGTGATGCAGGTCGCGTCCCAGACCAGGGGCTCGACCGTGGTCACCGTGAAGCTTCGGCTCGCACCGTCGCGGCTCCAGATGAAGGTCCCGCTCCGGGTGAAGGTCCCGCTGGGGAGCGGCTGGCCCAGCGCCAGTGACTCGCCGCTGGCCGGGGTAAAGCTGAGCAGCAGGTTGTGGCTGACGGTCGTCTCCGGCCGTCCCGGCACGGTGCGGACCACCGTGATGGTGTTGCTGAGCGAGGCCCCCGCCGCATTGCCCGAGAGGACTCGGGTTCCGTTGCGCACCGCCGTGTAGGTCCGGCTCCCGTCCGGGCTGGTGAACTTGAACTGCAGGTCGGTGACCGTGGCCTGGTAGGCGAAGTCGAGGCTGGCGGGAGTCGGGTCGCTCAAGGCGATCGTCCCGGTGATCTCCAGCTCTCCGCCCCGGAAGCCGGTGAAGCTGCATGCCGGGGGCGCGAAGGTGAAGGTGGCATTGTCGGGCGCCCCGTCATGGTCCGTGTCCGTAGTGTTGTCCACCGTGGCGCAGGTCCACCTGGCGGTTCCCTCCACCTCCAGTGCCTCCACCGACTGATCGACCTCGTCTCCCTCCGCCGCGCCGATGTCGCTGGTCTCCGCCGCGGATAGCGTGGTGCTGCCGGACGGATTGGTGGAGTCGCTGCACCCGGCAACCGCGAGCAGGAGCAGGGCGCCAGCCAGGGTGCCGGCAGTCGTTACCCGTTGAGCTCGGCGCATTGGTCGAAACTCCTTCCAGGGTTTTGGTCCACAACTACTTGGGGAAACAGATCGACCGGACGGACGCGGGGAGGTCGAGTTCGTTAAGAGGGCATCTTCGTGCATTCAAGAACCGAGCCCCGCCGCTGTCATCCCGAGCGGAGCGAGGGATCTTCTCCCCCGGGGCTCGACCTCGGCCCAGCAAGATCCCTTGTGTCTTCGTCGCGCAGTAGTTTGGGGACGGGAGGAGCCCGCCATCCCTCTGGGATCCAGCCCGCCGACGAGCCCGGGCCCTCCTCGTCCAGGTCCGTTGAGCCCGA
>JBBSHB010000070.1:0-15012 GCA_038253515.1 Gemmatimonadales bacterium
CGGCGCCTGCGACTCGGTGGCCTGTACCGGAGAGGTGGTCCGCCTGGCCGACGAGCTCCGCGGCAAGGGCGTGGATCTCGTCGTCGCGGGACACACCCATCAGGCCTGGACCGGCAGGGTGGAGGGGATTCCAATCCTCGAGGCGGGCAGCCGCGGCTCCGCCGTCGGGGTGGCGGACCTGGTCAAGACCCCCGCGGGCGGACTCGAGTTCCGCACCCGGATCGCGCCGGTGGAGGCCGGCCGGACGAGCCGCGAGCCCGGGCTCACCGCCGCGCTGGAGACCTACCGCCGCCTGAGCGACTCGCTCGATGCGCGGCCGATCGCGGCGATCAAGCGCCCGCTGTTCCGCACCGGCACCCAGTTTCCTCTCGGGGGACTCCTGGCGGAGGCGCGGCGGAACCTGCTCCGCGCCGATGTTGGACTGGTGCTCAACCACGACATCCAGGCCGACTTGCCGGCCGGATCCGCGACCTACGCCCGACTCTCCGCCGTAGAGCCCGACCGGCGGAACCTGGTACGACTCACCCTCACCGGGACGCAGCTCAGGTCGCTGCTCGAGCAGGTGCTCGCCACTGGCGCCGAACCGGCCGCGCACGTGGCCGGCCTGCAGGTGCGGTACGATCCGAGGCGGCCGGTGGACCGCCGGGTGCAACGGGTCACCTTTCAGGGCGGCCGGAAGCTCCGGCCGGAGGAGCGGTACACGCTCGCCACCGATGAGGCGACCGCGGGCGGCGTCGGCGGCTATGCCATGCTCGCGGCTATCCCGGCCGAGCGCGACGGGTATCTCGACGTGGAGGCGGTCGCGGCCTTTCTCCGCCGACTGCCGCAGCCGGTGGAGGTGTCCGACGCGGCCGGCTTCCTCTCCACCAGACACTGAGCGATCCGATGCGCGTCTTCGTCAACGCCACGCCGGTCGAGATCGATCCCGGAACCGATGTCCGGGGGGCCGTCCGGGCGCACGATCCCGTGCTCGAAGCCCGGGTGGCATCCGGGTCAGCCTATGTCACCGACGCCAGGGCCATCGAGATCGCGCCCGACTCCGCCCTTTCCGAGGGCGCCATCCTGCGCGTGGTGCTGCGGGCTCATCGTGCCGGTGGAGACGATGCTGACGCGTGAGCTCCTGGGCCGTCTGCCCAAGGCCGAGCTGCACACCCACCTCGACGCCTGCCTTCGACCCGAGACGATGGTCGAGCTCGGCCGCGCGGCGCACTTCACGCTGCCCACCACCGATGCCGACGCGCTCAGGCGATTCATGGTCGTGGCCGACGCCACCAGCCTGGAGGACTATCTCCGCCGCTTCGACCTGACCATTCCGCTGCTGCAGACGCCAGAGGCGATCGAGCGGGTGGCATACGAAGCGGTGGAGGACGCGGCTCGCGACAACGTGCGTTACCTCGAGGTGCGCTACTGTCCCTGGCTCAGCCGGAAGCGAGGGCTCACCATGGAGGCGGCGCTGGAGGCCGAGCTCCGGGGACTGCAGCGGGGAGAGCGGGACTTCGGCGTCATCACCCGGGTGATCAACTGCTCGCTCCGGCACTACGACCCGTCCGTCTCGGTGGAGATCGCGAAGCTGTCGGTGGCCTATCGCGACCGCGGTGTGGTGGCCTTCGACCTCGCCGGTGGCGAGGCGGGTCGGCCGCCGGGGAAGCACCAGCAGGCATTCGACCTGGCCGCGGAGGGCAACCTCGGCATCACCGTCCACGCGGGCGAGGCCGCGGGGGCCTCGTCGATCGCGGAGGCGGTGCATCGGTGCCACGCGGACCGGATCGGGCACGGCACCCGGCTCTACGAGGATCCGGTGCTGCGCGACTATGTTCGCGACCGGCGGATCCTCATCGAGATCAACATCACCAGCAACGTGCAGACCCGGGCGGTCGCCAGCCTGGCCGAGCACCCGGTGCGGGCCTACGTCGACGCCGGGCTCGAGGTCACGCTCTGCACCGACGGATGGCTCATGTGCGGCGTCTCCTTGAGCGACGAATACTGGCGCGCCCACACCGAGCTCGGGTTCACCCGCGAGGAGATCGACCGCCTCATACTCGCGGGGTTCGCCAACGGCTTCCTTCCGTGGCCCATGCGGGAGGCGCTGCTGAGCCAGGTACAGGACGAGCTGAGCGCTCTTCGCTGATCCCGCGCCATCACCACGCGACCGTGACCGGAGGGTAGCCCGCATGCCGATGCGCGTTGCTGGGGGCAGGGTACGTCTTCGGGGCGTCCTGCTGGCGAGTCTCCTGCTGGCCGCGGCCGTCGCGGGCTCCTGGCTCATTCCAGGACTGGCATGGCGGGGAGTGGTCGCGATGGAGCCGCCGACCCACCCCATCACCGCCCAGGCGGACTCCCAGGTGCGGACCCCGACGCCTCCCATGCCGGTCCCGCCCCCATCGGGGCAGCCCGCGCCGGCCGGTACCACCTCCCCACTCGGGCGGCTCACCGGGCTCCTGGGCATCGCCCTGATTCTGTGCATCGGTATCGCGATGTCGCGCGACCGTCGCGCCATCCGCTGGCGGGTGGTGGCCTGGGGACTGGGCCTGCAGGTGCTCTTCGCCATCTTTGTGCTGCGGGTTCCCGCGGGTCAGGCGCTCTTCCGCTGGCTGGGAGCCCTGGTGACCGGGATCCTCAGCTACTCCTACATCGGCTCGCAGTTCGTCTTCGGCGAGCTGGGCAAGCAGCACTCGAGCCTCGGCGTCATCTTCGCGTTTCAGCTGCTGCCGGCGATCATCTTCGTCTCGTCGCTCTTCGCCATTCTCTACTATCTCGGCATCATGCAGATCATCGTCCGGGCCTTCGCGCTCATCATGAGCCGGGTACTGGGGGCGAGCGGCGCGGAGAGCCTCGACGTGGCCGCGTCGATCTTCATGGGCCAGACCGAGGCGCCCCTCACCATCCGTCCGTTTCTCCCCACGATGACCATGTCGGAGCTCATGACCGTGATGACGGCGGGGATGGCCCACATCTCCGGATCGATCATGGTGGCGTACATCGCGTTCGGCATCGAGGCGCGGCATCTGCTCACCGCCGTGATCATGACCGCGCCGGGCACCATCATGATGGCCAAGATCTTCGAGCCGGAAACCGGGGTTCCCGAGACCTATGGCCGGGTGAAGCTCGATCTTCCGAAGACGGACGTGAACCTGCTGGACGCCGCCGCCCGGGGCACCAGCGAGGGGCTCACGCTGATGCTCAACGTCATCGCGATGCTGGTGTCGTTCGTGGCGCTGGTGGCGCTGATCAACGGCGGGTTCGCGGCCGTGCACCGGTGGGCCGACTGGTTTCCCGGCGACCTGCAGACGATCTTCGGGTGGGTCTTCCGGCCGATCGCGTGGGCCATGGGCGTGCCCTGGCACGACAGCGGCACCATCGGGAGCCTGCTGGGCACCCGCATGGTGTTGAACGAGTTCATCGCCTTCGCGCAGCTCGGCCCGCTCAAGCCGGTGCTGGATCCGCGCTCCTTCACCATCGCTTCGTTCGCCCTGGCCGGATTCGCCAACTTCAGCTCGGTGGGCATCCAGCTCGGCGGGATCGGCGCGCTGGCGCCCAACCGGAAGGGGGACCTGGCCCGGCTCGGTCTCCGGGCGATGCTGGCCGGCACGCTGGCCAACTTTCTCTCCGCCACCATCGCGGGAATTCTCCTGTGATCGCGGCCGGCGTCGGGGAGTACCCGGGCATGATCGCGGCGGCCGCGGCGGCTGTTCGCCAGCGGCTCGCGGAGCGGGCGCCGTCGGTGGCCATCGTGCTGGGCTCCGGCCTCGGCCCCTTCGCCGACCGCCTGGAGCGCGCGGAGCGAATCCCCTACGGGGAGATTCCCCACTTCCCGCCGCCGACGGTGATCGGACACGCCGGCGAGGTGGTGGTCGGGAGCCTGGCGGGAAAGACGGTGCTGGCCCAATGCGGACGATTTCACGCCTACGAGGGCCACTCGGCGGCGGTGTGCGCGCTGCCCGTTCGAGTCTGGGCCTCGCTCGGCATCACCACGCTCATCCTGACGAACGCCGCCGGCGGGATCCGGCGGAGCTTCGCCTCGGGCACGGTGATGCTCATCGCCGATCAGATCAACCTGACCTTCCGGAATCCGCTGTTCGGCGCGGTGCTCGAGGGCGAGGAGCGCTTCCCCGACATGTCCGACCCCTATGACGCGGAGCTGAGCGCGATCGCCCGCCAGGTCGCGCGCGAGCGGCGGGTGGCGCTGGGCGAGGGCGTCTACGCCGGACTCCTGGGACCGAGCTACGAGACGCCGGCCGAGATCCGGATGCTGGAGCGACTGGGCGCCGACGCCGTGGGGATGTCCACGGTGCTGGAGGTGATCGCCGCGCGGGCGCGGGGGATTCGCTGCATGGGGCTGTCCGCCATCACCAACCCCGCCGCCGGAACCACGGCGGAGAAGCTCAACCACCTGGAGGTCATGGAGGTCGCGAAGCGGGTGGCGGGGGACCTCGCCGCGGTCATCGAGGGGGTGGTGGCGGCGCTGTGACGGTATGGTCGAGCGGCCCGTGGCCCGCGCCGAGCCCCGGCGCCGCGGCGATCGCGCGGTGGACGAAGTCGAGTGCGTCGGTGACCGCGATCTCCAACGGCCGGCCCAGCGCGAGTCCCGCGGTGATCGCGGCCGACAGGGTGCAGCCCGTGCCGTGGGTCGAGGTCGTGCTCAGGCGCTGGCGATGGAGCTGGATCGTGCCCGAGTGGGTGACCAGCACGTCGGTGATCTGTTCGCCGGCCAGATGCCCGCCCTTGACCAGCGCCGCCTGGGCCCCGAAGCGGAGCAGCGTCTCGCCGGCGCGCTCCATGGTCGGCACGTCGTGGACCGCGCGGCCGGTGAGGATCGCGGCCTCGTCGAGATTCGGCGTCACCAGCGCGGCGAGCGGGAGCAGGCTCTCGCGCACCACGTCCTCCGCCTCGGTGCTCAAGAGGCGGTGGCCGGAGGTCGAGATCATGACCGGATCCACCACCAGCGGCTCCCAGCCGTTCTCCCGGACCGCGCGCGCCACTCGGCGGACCAGCACCGCCTCCGCGAGCATCCCGGTCTTGAGCGCGGCCGGCGGCAGGTCCTCGGCCAGGGCGATGAGCTGCGCCTCCACCATCGCGACCGGCACCGCCTCCACCGCGCGGACGCCACGGGTGTTCTGCGCCGTGATGGCGACGATGACCGAGGTCCCGAAGACGCCGAACTGCTGGAACGTCTTGAGGTCGGCCTGGATGCCGGCGCCGCCGCCGGAGTCGGACCCGGCGATGGTGAGCGCGATCTTCATGCGGTGAGCGCCTCCATGGGTAGCCTCCAGACGACGATCCGCGATCTCCGCCGCCGCAAGGGCCGCGAGCGCCGCGGCCTGGCACTCGCCGAAGGGGTCCGGCTGGTGGAAGAGGCGCTCGCCGCGGGCGTGCCGATGCGGGGCGCCGTTGTCTCACCCGCGCTAGAAGGTACCTCCCGCGGGAAGAGCCTCAAGAGCGCGCTGGCGGAGCGCGGCATCCGGCTGGTGGAGGTGGACGCCGGGGAGCTGGACCAGCTCAGCGACACCGAGCAGCCGCAGGGGATCGTGGCCGTGATCGAGCCCAGGGACTGGAGTCTCGACCAGGTGCCGGTGGCGCCGGGATCAGTGGTGCTGGTGCTCGATGCGGTGCAGGATCCGGGCAACGTCGGCACCATGCTGCGCACCGCCCTCGCGCTGGGTGCGGCGGGCCTGGTGGCTCTCACGGGGACCGCCGAGCTCGCCAATCCCAAGGTCCTGCGCGGCAGCATGGGCGCGCTGTTCCGCCTGCCGTCCGTGGCAACCACGCCAGAGGAATTTCTGTCCTGGATCGCGCAGCGAGGTCTCGAGCTGTGGGTCACCGCCGCCGACGGCGAGCCGCTCCGGCGCTCGCATGGCTCCCCGCGCCACTCCGGTCTCGCGCTCGTGGTCGGCAACGAAGGCGCGGGCGTGAGTCCCCGGCTGCAGGCCGCCGCCCGCCGCCGGGTGGCCGTCCCCCTCGCGCCGGGGGTCGAGTCGCTCAACGTGGCGGTCGCCGCCGGAATCCTGCTGCACGAGGTCACCCGTGTCGATTGAGGTTCCACCGGTCAGCCCCAGCTTGGTCCTGACCGCGTACGCCGCCCTGCTGGGCGCGGCGCTCGGCAGCTTTCTCAACGTCTGCATCCTCCGCTGGGGCGCGGAGCCGAAGCAGTCGGTGGTGCACCCGCCCTCGCGCTGCCCCAAATGCGGACGCGGTCTCTCGTGGTACGACAATGTTCCGGTCGTCTCCTGGCTGGTCCTGCGGGGACGTTGCCGGGGATGCGCGGAGCCGATCTCGATCCAGTATCCCCTGGTGGAGCTGGCCACGGCGATCATCTGGGGGTACGTCGCCTGGCGGCACGGGCTCTCGATGGAGGCGCTGCGGGACGCCGTGTTCGGGACGCTGCTCTTGGGCATCGCCCTGACCGACGCGCGGGAGTACATCATCCCGAACGAGTTCACCTACGGCGGCATGGCCCTCGGCCTGCTGCTCAGCGTTCCCGGCGGGCCGCGCGAGCTGCTGGATTCGCTGCAGGGGATCATCTTCGGGGCCGGCTTCCTCTATCTGATCGGCGCCCTGGGCAGCTTCCTCGCCCGCCGCGACGCGATGGGCGGAGGGGATGTCGCCATGATGGCGATGGTGGGCGGCTTCCTCGGGTGGCAGAGCGTGCTCGCCACCATCTTCGGCGGCGCCTGCATCGGGGTGGTGCTGCACGGGGTGAGCCTCGCCCTGGCGCGGCAGCGGCAGCCGGCGCCCGTGGCGGCAACCGAACCGCCCGGCGCCCCGGTTCCCTCGGCCACGCTACCGGCTCCCGCGCCGGCCACCGACCCGGAGTTCAAGACCAAGGAGGAGCTGCGCGCGGAGGGCTATCTGCCCTTCGGGGTATCGCTGGCCATCGCCGCGGCGATGATCGTCCTGCTCGATGCCCGGGGGCCGCTCGTTGCCTGGTTCAAAACCTACGCCGACTCGCTGGGCCTGTAGCATGGCTCATCGAGCGGGCCGGGTCGTGCTGTTGCTCGTGCTCCTCACCTGCTGTCGCGGCGAGAAGCGGCACGTACCCCAGGACGCGACCCTCGCACGACTGGTCGACAGTCTCCGCCTGCCGGTGGAACGTGCCGCCGGCCTCCGCTTCAAGTCTGCCCCGCGGTCCGCCATGCGCACCCGGGAGCAGGTCCGGAGCTACCTCCTGGGCAAGCTGGACGACGAGCTGCCGCCGGCACGCATGCACGGCATGGAGGCCGCCTACCGCCTCTTCGGCATGCTGCCCGACACGCTCAGCCTCCGCGGGCTCCTGCTCGCGCTCTACACCGAGCAGGTGGCGGGCTACTACGATCCCGACTCCACCACGCTCTTCGGGGTGGCTGGTGCGGACCGCTCGGAGCTCCGGCTGGTGCTCGCGCACGAGATGGTGCATGCGCTTCAGGGACAGTACCTGCCGCTCGACTCGATCCTCAAAGCCACGGCGGATAACGACCGGCTCTCCGCCGCCCAGGCGATCCTCGAGGGCCAGGCCACGCTCGCCTCCATCGAAGTGCTCGCGCCGGGTCGGGGGGTCACTCGCGCGCCCGAGTTCTGGGAGATGTACCGCGAACAGGTGCAGCAGCAGCAGGCCCGCATGCCGATCTTCGCGAAGGCGCCGCTGGTGGTCCGCGAGGCGCTCATCTTTCCCTACCTCGATGGCGCCGAGTTCATGCACTGGTGGGCCACCGCCGGCGGCCACGCCGACACGCTGCCCTATGGCCCCAGGATGCCCGTGTCCACCGAGCAGATTCTGCATCCGGAGCACTACGCGCGGCGGGACGTCCCGGTGCCGCTGGCCTTCGCGCCCGACTCGGGATCGATCTACGAGGACGTCCTGGGGGAGGACGAGATCCGGGTGCTGATCGCGACCCTGGACGGCGCGGATGAGGTGCAGACGGTGGTGCCGCTCGGATGGGGTGGCGATCGCTTCCGGGTGTACGATGCCCCGGGCGGTCCGGCCCTGGTGTGGTACGCCGTGTGGGACGACGCGCGCTCGGCCGGCAAGTTCCTGAGCGGCAGCGGCCCCGCGCTTCGCCGGACCGCTCGGCCGGGCTATCGCGCCGCGCTCGACAGCCTGGGAGTGGGCGGCCGGCCGGTGTCGCGCTATGTCCTGGCACCCGATCGGTGGGACCGCTGGGACTCGCTCCCGGAGGTGGTGGTGCGTCCCTAGTGAAGCTCAGGGGATTCAGCGAACACCCTCGGCGGATTCACCACGGAAACACGGAAGACACGGAGAACCGCATTATTGGTGTCTCACGGCTTTTCTTCGTTTCCGTGTCTTCCGTGTTTCCGTGGTGAACTCATGCCTCGGAATCCCGCCACGAATGCCTGAGCTGTGAACGGGATACCTGAACCCATCACCCTGCACCTGCCTCAGGGAGCGGAGACGTGCGCGCCCCCCAGCAGGAGATTGACCAGGAACGCCACCGCTCCCACCAGCCCGCCGAGCAGGTAGCCCAGTCGGACGATCAGATCGAGCTCCCGCCGGGTGACGTCCCGCACGATCTCCTCCATTCAGAGCCCGCCGCGCTCGAGCAGCCGGCTCATGGTGTAGAGGATCAGCCCCACCAGCCCGCCGACCAGCGTCCCGTTGATCCTGATGAACTGCAGGTCCCGCCCGACCTGCAGCTCGATCCGGCGGGAGGTCTCGTCGGGATCCCACCGGCTCACGGTCTGCGCGATGAGCTGGCCCACCTCGTGGCGGTGCTGCTCCACCACCCGGAGCACCGCCTCGATGATCCAGCCATCGATCTTCGCCAGCAGCGCCTCGTCCTCCAGGGCGGCCTGCGCCAGGGCGCTCAGTGCGCGGGCCAACCCGCCGGGCGCGCCATCGCTCGGTGCGTCCACCTGCCGCTCGATCCCCCGCTTCAACTCCTCCCAGAGTGTGGCGCTCAGTTCGTGGCTGGTGGGGCTGTCGAGGAGCTGCCGCTTGATCGCCTCCGCGCGTTCTCGGACGGCGGGAGACTGCTGCAGCTGGGCGATCCAATCCAGCAGCAGGTCGTCGAACTGATGCCGGAGAGGATGCTCCGGATCTTCGGCGACCTCCCGGAGGGTGTGGTCGATCGCCGCGACGACCTTGTCGTGGACCCGGTTGTCGACGAAGTCGGGCACCCACCAGGGGCTCTCCTCCCGAATCCGCTGGCGGATGAGCTCCGCGTTTGCCGTCACCAGGCCACTGAGACCACCGATCATCCGGTCGAGCAGCTGCTGGTGTCGGTCATCGACGGTGAGCAGCTCCAGGCCCTTGGCCAGCATCGGGGCGATCGGCCGGCGGCGGATCGGCTCGATCACGCTGCGGTCGAGGAAGGCATGGACGTCCTCGTCCCGAACCACGGCGCTCGCGCTCTGCAGGGCCCCCACGGCGTGGCGGGCCACTGCCTGGCCGTTCTCCGGACTGCTCAGCCATTCGGCACCGCGCCGGCTCAGCTGCGCCGCCCGGAGCTTGGCCCCCAGCACCTCATGTGACAGAAAGTTGTTCTGCACGAAGTTCCCCAGGCTCCGGCCGATCCGGTCTTTTCGTCGAGGAATAATGGCGGTGTGGGGAATGGGGATAGTGAGGGGATGGCGGAAGAGCGCGGTGATGGCGAACCAGTCGGCCACGCCGCCGACCATCGCCGCCTCCGCGGTGGCACGGATATACCCCACCCAGGGATGGGCGGTCTCAAGCAACCGGGCGACGGCGAACACCACCGTCATGACGACCAGCAGGCCCGTGGCCCGCCGCTTCATCTGATCCAGCCGCTGCTGCTTGACCTCGGCGTCGGCGACCGGCGGAATGGGCTGGAGCTCCTCGACCTGATCCATGGGAGGAAGTTAGCGCCGCTCCCTGGCCTTCGTCCCTACCGGCCTGTATCCTTTGCTGATCACCACTCACAAACCGGGGTCTGGATGGCCGAGGTTCAGGAAAGCTTGCGGTCGTCGCTGGCCGACCGCTACCGGCTCGATACCGAGATCGGTCGCGGGGGGATGGCCACGGTATACCTGGCGCAGGACCTCAAGCACCGACGCCCGGTCGCCGTCAAGATTCTCCACGCTCACCTGGCCGCGAACGTCGGTCCCGAGCGGTTCCAGCGGGAGGTCGAGATCGCCGCCGGCCTCACCCATCCCCACATCCTGACGCTCATCGACTCGGGCGAAGCCGGAGGCTTTCTCTATTACGTGATGCCCTACGTCCAGGGCGAGTCCCTGCGCGGGCGGCTGGCGCGCGAGCGGCAGCTCCCGATCGACGAGGCCCTGCGCATCGCGCGCGACGTGGCTGCGGCACTGGGGTACGCGCATACCCACGGAGTGGTGCACCGCGACATCAAGCCCGAGAACGTGATGCTGCACGAGGGCGAGGCGATGGTGACCGACTTCGGCATCGCCAAGGCACTGAGCGCGAGCGAGGGGGAGCACCTCACCCAGACGGGCATGGCCGTCGGCACGCCCGCCTACATGAGCCCGGAGCAGGCCTCGGGCGACCAGGAGCTCGACGGTCGAAGCGACATCTACTCCCTCGGTTGCATGCTGTACGAGATGCTGACGGGCGAGCCGCCGTTCACCGGGCCGACGGTTCAGGCGATCATCGTCAGACGGTTCACCGAGCCGGCCCGGCCGGTCCGGAGGCTCCGCCCGGAGGTGCCCGAGGAGATGGAGCGGGCCCTGATGCGCGCGCTCGCCCGGGCGCCCGAGGAGCGCTTCGCCGCCGCCGCGCAGTTCGCGCAGGCGCTGTCGGCGGTGGGGACTCGCACGCCCTCCGACGGAGCGCCGACGGTCGTCACCGCGACGCACCGGGCGGTCCGCTCGATCGCGGTACTGCCGTTCGCGGACATGAGCCCCGCGAAGGACCAGGACTACTTCTGCGAGGGCATCGCCGAGGAGATCATCAACGCGCTCACCAAGATCGACGCACTCCAGGTGGCCTCCCGCTCCTCGGCGTTCGCGTTCAAGGGCAAGAACCAGGACATCCGCCAGGTGGGCGAGCAGCTCAGCGTGGCCACGGTCATGGAGGGCAGCGTCCGCAAGGCCGGGAACCGGCTCCGGATCACCGCGCAGCTCATCAAGGTGGCCGACGGGTATCATCTCTGGTCCGAGCGCTACGATCGTGACCTGGAGGACGTCTTCGCGGTGCAGGACGAGATCGCCGCAAACATCGTGAAGGCGCTGCGGCTGGTTCTCACCGACGACGAGAAGCGCGCCATCGAACGGCCCCACACCGACAACGTGGAGGCCTACGAGTTCTACCTCCGCGGCCGACAGTTCTACTACCAGTTTCGCGAGAAGGGACTCCAGTTCGCCCGACGGATGTTCACCCGGGCCATCGAGATTGACCCCGGCTACGCCCGCGCCTACGCCGGCATCGCCGACTGCAGCTCCCAGCTCTACAAGTACTGGGACGCCAGCGCGGCCAACCTGGAGCAGGCGGACTCCGCCAGCCGCAAAGCGCTCGAGCTGGCCCCCGACCTGGCGGAGGCGCATGCCGCCCGTGGGTTCGCGCTGACTCTGGGCGGGAGTCACGAGGTGGCCAACCGGGAGTTCGAGACCGCTATCCGGCTCGACCCGAAGCTCTACGAGGGCTATCTGTACTACGCCAACGGGCGGTTCGCGGAGGGGAAGCTCGCAGAGGCCGCGAAACTCTACGAGCAGGCGTCGAGCGTGCGCACCGAGGACTATCAGGCCCTGGGGCTGGCGGGTATGTGCTATGCCGGGCTTGGGTTGGAAACGCAGGGCCGCCCCGTCTTCGAGAAGGCCGTGCGAGCTGCGGAGCGGCATATCGAGCTGAATCCCGACGACCCCCGCGCCTACTATCTCGGAGCCATCGCCTGGTGCCGCCTGGGTCAGGTGGAGAAGGGCCTCGAGTGGGGAGATCGGGCGCTGGCGCTCGATCCGGACGATGCCGGGGTGCTCTACAACGTCGCCTGTCTCAACGCCGTCGGGGGCAGACCCGAGCGTGCGCTCGCTCACTTGGAGCACGCGGTGCAGAACGGGTTCGGACATCGGGAATGGATCGAGCACGACCCGGATCTCGAGTCGCTGCGGAGTCACCCCCGCTATCAGGCCCTGCTCAATCGGCTGTAGCGGTTGCTCTGGCCGTGGCCGGCGGCGGACCGTACCCTGGACCTATCTCCCCTCAGGAACCATTCCTTGCCGACGCACCAAGATCAGCTCCAGTCGGCCCTGGCCGAGCGCTACCTGATCGAGCGCGAGATCGGTCGCGGGGGGATGGCCACGGTGTACCTGGCGCAGGACCGGAAGCATCGCCGTCCGGTCGCGATCAAGATCCTGCACCCTCACCTGGCCGCGAACCTTGGCCCCGAGCGGTTCCATCGCGAGGTCGAGATCGCCGCCCGGCTGAGCCACCTTCACATCCTGCCGCTGCATGACTCCGGTGAGGCCGACGGCTTCGTCTACTATGTGATGCCCTACGTGCAAGGCGAATCGCTTCGCGCCCGGCTGACGCGCGAGGGGAGGCTTCCCCTCGCCGAGGCCTTGCGCATTACCCGGGAGGTCGCGGGCGCACTGGGGTACGCGCTCTGGCCCTGGCCCCGAACATGGCAGAAGCACACGCGTCCCGCGGACTGGCGCTCACCCTGAGCAAGCGGCACGAGGAGGCGGAGCAGGAGTACGAAACGGCCATCCGCCTCGACCCGAGGCTGTTCGAGGCCCACTACTTTCAGGCCCGGGCCTACTTCCAGGCAGGCCGGCATGAAGAGGCGGCGAAGGCATTCGAGCGGGCCGCCGCGGTACGGCCGGAGGATTTCCAGACGCCGAGCCTGGTCGCGTTGGCCTACGATGCCCTGGGCCGGAAGGACGAGAGCGAGACCGCCCGGCGCCGAGCGGTGCGGATCATCGAACAGCACCTCGACCTCAATCCGGATGACGCGCGGGCGCTCTACCTCGGCGCCATCGATCTCCGCTACCTGGGTGACAGGGAGCGTAGTCGGGAGTGGGCGGAGCGGGCGCTCTCCCTCGATCCAGACGACCCCGCTGTGCTGTACAACGTCGCCTGCGCCTATGCCCAGCTCGGCCTGGTGGAGAAGGCACTCGACTGCCTCGAGAGGGGAACCCTGAACGGAGCCGGGCACCGGGCCTGGATCGAAAACGATCCCGACCTGAACGCTATCCGCGATCACCCGCGCTTCCGAGCGATCCTCGAGCGGGTCTAGTCTCCTCGGACCGCTCCACCGCGACTTGTCCAAAGCCCGCCTCGCGGCTACTCTTACGGGCTTATGTTCGACGAGCTTTCCAGTAAACTGAACGCCACGCTCCAGAAGCTCACCGGGCGCGGCGTTCTGACCGAAGACGCGGTGAAGGAAGGTCTCCGGGAGATCCGGCGGATCCTTCTGGAGGCCGATGTCAGCTTCGACCTCACCCGCGAGTTCCTCGAGCGGGTGCAGGCCAAGGCGGTCGGCGTCACCGCGCTGAAGGAAGTTCGGGCGGGGCACCAGCTCGTCAAGATCGTGTACGACGAGCTGGTCACGCTGCTGGGCGAGAAGCAGGCGCCGATCGCCCATGCGACGGTCCCGCCCACGGTCATCCTGCTCGTCGGACTGCAGGGCTCGGGCAAGACCACCACCGCGGGCAAGCTCGCCAAGCGGCTCAAGCTGGAGCAGAAGGCGCCGTTCCTGGTGGCCGCCGACGTGTACCGGCCCGCCGCCATCGAGCAGCTGCACACGCTGGGGCGGCAGGTCGAGGTCGGGGTCTACGGCGACACCGGCTCGCAGGACGTCGTGAAGATCGTCCGCCAGGGCATTGTCGAAGCCGGGAAGGCCCGGGCGCGAACCGTCCTGGTGGACACCGCCGGCCGACTGCAGATCGACGACGAGATGATGGACGAGCTCAAGCGGCTCAAGGCCGCGGTTTCGCCCCACGAGATTCTGCTCGTCGCCGACGGCATGACCGGCCAGGACGCGGTGCGCATCGCCCAGGGGTTCCACGACGCGCTGGGCATCACCGGTGTCATCCTGACCAAGATGGACGGCGACGCCCGCGGCGGGGCGGCGCTCTCGATCTACGGGGTCACCCACGCACCGATCAAGTACATCGGCGTGGGCGAGAAGCTCGACGCGCTGGAGCCGTTCCATCCCGACCGGCTGGCCGGACGGATCCTCCAGCAGGGCGACATTCTCTCGCTGGTGGAGAAGGCCCAGGGCACGGTCGACGAGAAGGAAGCCGAGCGGCTGGCCAAGAAGGTCACCTCCAAGAAGGGCATGGACCTGGCGGACTTCCTCGGCGCCATGCGGCAGATGCAGAAGATGGGGCCGCTCAAGAACGTGCTGGGGATGTTGCCGGGAATGAATCCGGCCATGCTGCAGGCGGCCAAGATCGACGACAAGAAGCTCAAGCACGTCGAGGCCATCGTGCTCTCCATGACGCCCAAGGAGCGGTCGAACCCGGACGTCATCAACGGCCAGCGGCGGCTCCGGATCGCCAAGGGCGCCGGGCGCACGGTACAGGAAGTCAATACGTTGCTGTCGCAGTTCAAGCAGATGCAGAAGTTCATGAAGATCGCGGGGAAGACCGGGGGCGGCGGCTTGAAGCTGCCCTTCGGGCGTGGCGGTTTCCCCGGCTAACCCGCATCCACCAGGAAGAGACATGGCAACTCGCATTCGGCTGCGTCGTGTCGGCCGCAAGAAGCTCCCGCTGTACCGGATCGTCGTCGCCGACCAGGAATCGCCCCGCGACGGGCGCTTCATCGAGATCATCGGCACCTACAACCCCAAGGGGGAGACGGCGGCCCAGAAGATTCAGGTCGACGGCGAGAAGGCACGCCAGTGGATCTCCAAGGGGGCCACGCCGTCGGACACGGTGCAGTCGCTGCTCAAGCAGGCCGGAGTGCTGAAGCCGACCACGGCCTGATGCCCGCGGACGCCCGCCATCTGGTGGTGGGCCGGTTGCGCAAGCCGCACGGACTGAAAGGCGATACCACCCTCTTCCCGCTCACCGACAATCCGGCGACGGTGTTCGCGGCGGGACGATCGGTGTGGCTGGTGGGGCTGGATGGCGAGACGGTCGCGGGACCGGTCAGGATCGAGC
>JBBSHB010000071.1:0-14870 GCA_038253515.1 Gemmatimonadales bacterium
GATGCGCGCGTATGCCGATTCCTCACGGCAGGCGTTCGAATCCCAACTGCGCGAGACACCCAACGATCCCCAGCGCCATGTCCTCCTCGGTGTGGCCCTGGCGTACCTCGGCAGGCGAGCGGACGCGATCCGGGAGGGCGAGCGGGGCGTCGCGCTGCTGCCGGTGAGCAAAGACGCCTACGGCGGCGCCTACAACCAGCACCAGCTCGTACGGATCTACGTTCTCCTCGGCGAACAGGAGAAGGCGCTGGACCAGTTGGAGCCGCTGCTCAAGATGCCGTACTATCTGTCGCCCGGCTGGCTTCGGATCGACCCCACCTTCGATCCCTTGCGGAAGAACCCCCGGTTCCAGAAGCTGGTCGCCGGCACCTCGTGAAGCGAGACCTCCGCGCCCTGATCCAAGCGGGCCTGGCCGACCGCTACACCCTGGACCGTGAGCTGGGCCGGGGCGGGATGGCCACCGTACTGCTGGCGCAGGACCTCCAGCACGACCGGCCAGTCGCCCTCAAGGTGCTGTTGCCCGAGCTGGCCCAGACCCTCGGCGCCGACCGGTTCAAGCGGGAGATCAGGGTCGCGGCCCGGCTGCAGCATCCCAACATCCTCAGCGTGCTCGACTCCGGGGAGGTCGACGGCCAGCTCTGGTTCACGATGCCGTTCGTGGAGGGGGAGAACGTCTACGAGCGGCTCCAGCGGGAGCACCAGCTTCCGCCGGCGGAGGCGCTCAGGATCGCCCGGGCGGCGGCGAGCGCCCTGGCCTACGCGCACGAGCAGGGAGTGGTGCACCGGGACATCAAGCCGGAGAACATCCTGCTCTCGGGCGAGCAGGTGCTGGTGGCCGACTTCGGGGTGGCGCGGGCAGTGAGCGAAGTCGCGGAGCAGCTGACGGCCACGGGCATGGTGGTGGGCACGCCGACCTACATGAGTCCGGAGCAGGCGAGCGGCGAGAAGGCGATCGACGGCCGCACCGATACCTTCGCGCTGGGATGCGTGCTCTACGAGATGATCGGCGGGGAGGCCCCGTTCAAGGGCCCGACCCCACAGGCCACCCTGATGCGCCGGTTCACGGGGCCGCCTCGTCCGCTGCGCCCCATGGCTGCCATCTCGGAGGCGGTCGAGCAGGCCATCATGCGTTCCCTGGCCCGGGATCCGGCCGAGCGATTCGCCACGGCCGCGGATTTCGCGGACGCCTTGGCGGGAAAGGTGGTGCCGCCGGCCTCGGCTCCAACCCGGGCCGCCGAGCCGGCCGCCGCCGCGCCGGCCAAGAAGGGCTGCGCCGCGGCGATTTTCCTGGCGATCCTCCTTGGCGGTGTCGCCGGTCGAGTGCTGCTGGGCTGAATCGGTTCCGGCACCATCATTGCCAAGTCTTGCACGACTGCCTGCCTGTCCTGCAGGCGCAGAGCTAACCTCCTGCCCCAGCTGAGTTTCCGCCACCTGCCCGGCGCTCTGCGAGTTGCAGAATGCCACGAAGCGGGCGAGCGGCAGGGGCCGGTATACTGGAGGCTCCATCTCCGACACCGCACAACCTGACAGCCGTCGCGGCTTCCCCTTTGTCGTGGCGCTCCTCACCGCCTGCTACGCCGTGGCGTATCTGGTCTGGGAGAGCAGCGACTGGGGGAGCCCTCAGGTACGCAATCTCATCAGCAACGTCGCCTTCATGCCGCTCAACCTGGGCGTGCTGGTGCTCAACGCGTTGGCGTCCCGCCGCACGGTCCTGGACCCCGGCGTCCGCCGAGCCCTCCGGCTCCTGGCGATCGGCGGGGGAACGGTGTTCATCGGGAACGCCATCTCGGTCTGGTACGTCAGCGTTCTCAGTCAGAACCCCGCGGTTTCCTGGGCCGACCCGTTCTACCTGTCCGACTCGGTGCTCACCCTGAGCGCGCTGCTCTGCTTCCCGCTGGCGCGGCGCACCCGGCTGGAGCGGTGGAAGTTCGTGCTCGACGCGGCGATGGTCCTGGTGGGTGGCGGGGTGGCGATCTGGTACTTCTCGGTCCGGCCCACGGCGGCCACCGAGGGGAACAGCATCATGGTGACGATGCTCGCCTTTGCCTATCCGCTGGCGAGCATGCTGGTGCTCCTCGGCAGCACCACCGTGTGGCTCCGGCGGCCGATCGACGGCAACCGGCTGGCGTTCCGGCTGCTGGTGGGCGGGGTGGTGGTGAGCATCGTCGCGGACCTCACGTTCAACCTCATCCGGGCCCAGACCGGCGGGCGGCCCCCGAGCTGGACGGACGGGGTGTTCCTGCTGTGCTACGTCATGCTCATCGCGAGCGCCGAGCTGTTCTACCGCCGGCCGGTGGCGGGCACCGTTTCGACGACGACGCCACGGCCGCGGATCCAACCGCTGAGCCCGCTCCCCTACCTGGCCGTCGGCAGCACCTACGCCCTTCTCCTCGCCGCCGCCATCCGGCCGTGGACCGATCCGGTGAGCGGACTCGCGCTCGGGGCGCTGCTGGTGACCGCGCTGGTGGTGGTGCGGCAACTGGTCACGGTCCGGGAGAACGTGCGGCTGCTGGCCGAGACCGCCGCCCGGCAGAACGAGGCGCGGTTCCGCTCGCTGGTGCAGCACTCCTCCGACGTCATCATCGTGATCCGGTCCACCGGCGTGATGCGGTTCGTGAGCCCCGCCGCGACCCGGGTGTTCGGGTACGATCCATCCGCACTGCCTGGGCAGCAGGTGTCCGACCTGCTCCATCCGGAGGATCGGAACCGGGCCGCCGACTTCCTGGCCGACGCGGCCAGGCGGCCCGGGGTGAGCGGACCGGTCGAGTGGCGCTTCCGCCAGCCGGACGGGTCCTGGCTGCACGCGGAGATTCTCGCCACCAACCTGCTGGGCGACGCGACGGTCCGCGGCATCGTGCTGAATACCCGCGACGTGAGCGAGCGCAGGCGGCTGGAGGAGCAGCTCACCCACCAGGCGTTCCACGACCCGCTCACCGGCCTGGCCAACCGGGCGCTGTTCCGGGACCGGGTGAGCCACGCGCTGGCCCTGGCGCGCCGGCAGGGAAACCCCATCACCGTCCTCTTCCTCGACCTCGACGATTTCAAGAAGGTCAACGACAGCCTGGGGCATGGGGAGGGCGACCGGCTGCTGATCGCGGCGGCGGAGCGGTTCCTCTGCTGCGCCCGAGCGGCCGACACCGTCGCGCGGCTGGGGGGCGACGAGTTCGCCATCCTGATCGAGCATGTCGCCGGGTCCGACGGCCGGGCGGGGATCCTCGACCGGCTGTCCGCCGCCATGACGCATCCGTTCTCCCTGAGCGGCAATCAGATCCAGGTGAGCGCCAGCATCGGCGTGGCCACGACGACCGGCGAGGAGACGGCGGACGACCTGCTCCGGAACGCCGACGTGGCGATGTACGCCGCCAAGCGCCGGGGCAAGGGTCGCTCGGAGACCTACGAATCCCGGATGTACGCGGACGTGCGCGACCGGCTGGAGATGGAGGCCGCGCTCAGGACCGCCATCGAGGAATGCCAGCTCACCCTGCATTACCAGCCGATCGTGTGCCTCCGGACCGGCGCCATCCAGGGCGTCGAGGCGCTGGTGCGGTGGGATCACCCGCGGTACGGCCACCTGCTGCCTCAGCACTTCGTGCCGCTGGCCGAGGAGACCGGGCTGATCGTGCGCTTGGGCGGCTGGGTGATGGGTGAGGCTTGCCGCCAGGCGCAAGCGTGGCGGCAGGCGTATCCCCAGCTGGCCCTCTCCATCTCGGTCAACATGTCGGGGCGCCAGCTGCAACACGCCGCGATCATCGAGGAGACCCGGAACGCGCTGGTGACGTCGGGCATCGATCCGGCGGCCGTCGTGCTGGAGATCACCGAGAGCGTGCTGATGCAGCAGACCGAGACGATCCTGGGGCGCCTCCGGCAGCTCAAGGCCTTGGGAGTGGGCCTGGCGATCGACGATTTCGGGACCGGCTACTCCTCGCTCAGCTATCTCCAGCGCTTCCCGATCGACATCCTCAAGATCGCGAAGCCGTTCGTCGAGGAGGTGGGCCTCGGGGCCGACCGCTCGGCGCTGGCGCGCGCCATCATCGGCCTGGGGGACACGCTCAAGCTGCGCACCATCGCGGAAGGCATCGAGATGGCGGAGCAGCGCGCGGCCCTGATCGAGCTCGGCTGCGGACTCGGGCAGGGGCACTACTTCGCGCCGGCCCTGCCGCCGCTGGCCATGGAGCGGCTTCTCGGCTCCGGGCCGGTGCTGGGCGGAGAGCTCGCAGCACCCCCGAATGGCCGCGTGATCGCGGCGGTCGCCCCCACCTTTTCCGCTGAATAGCCCATGGCCTCTGCCCGTCACAAGTTCATCACCCGGCTGTACCTCGTGGCCCTCGCCTCGGTGGCTACGCTCGGCGTCGTCGTGGCGCTGCTGCTGGCCTCCGCCACGCGAGAGAGGGAGACGGTGGTCCGCGGTACGCTGCTCTTCATCGCCGCCGGGATGGCCACTGCATGGGGCCTGGTCCGCCTGCTGCTCGCCAAAGTGCTCAAGCCCACCGGGCGGGCCGCGGGCATCGCCGGCCGGGTGGCGGAAGGAGACCTGAGCACCAACAGCGATACCGGCAAACCGGGGCAGGACGCGCTCTCGACGTCGCTCAACACCATGGTGCTCAAGCTGCGGGACCTGGTCGGCACCATCCGGCAGCACGCGCACGACGCGGCGGCGATGGCGGAGGAGATCGCCAGCTCGACGCACCAGATGACGGCGTCGACCCAGGAGGTGGCCAGCACCACGGGCGATCTGACGGAGCGCGCCAACCAGCAGGCGGTCGTGGTCCGGGCCGCCGCCAACGACGCCAGCCGCATCCTGGGGATCGCCCAGGAGCTCGCCAACGGCGCGGTAGAAGCGGCGAATCGAAACGGTGCGCTGGCCCGGCTGGCGCGCTCCCACCGAGAGCGGCTGGACGACAGCACCGCGGAGCTCGGCCGGCTGGCGCAGGAGGTGGACCAGGCGGCGACCGAGGCCGACGCGCTGGCCGTCGCATCGGAGGAGATCGAGAAGTTCATCATCCAGACCAAGGCGATCGCCAAGCAGACCCACATGCTCGCCCTCAACGCCTCGATCGAGGCCGCCCGCGCCGGCGAGGAAGGCAAGGGATTCAGCGTCGTGGCGGAGGAGGTCCGGAAGCTCGCCGGGCAGGCGGCAAAGGCGGCCACCTCGACCAGCGAGACGGTGCAGGTGGTGCTCGCCCGGGTACAGACGGCGCGGGAGCGGCTCATCCGGCTGAGCCAGGGGGGCACGGCGGCCAAGGACGCGGCGCACGCGGCCGCCGCCGGGCTCGGGCAGGTGGCGGCCGACGCCGAGGCGAACGACGAATGGACCCGGCGGATCTCCGCCTCCGCCGGCGAGGTCCGCGGGCTGGTCGAGGGGATCGCCGGGCGCATGCGCGAGGTGTCCGCGGGGACGGAGGATTACGCCGCGGCCGCTGAAGAGATTGCCGCGGCCGCGCAGCAGCTCAACGCCTCGACCGAGGAGATCTCCGCCTCGGCCAGCCACCTGGCCGAGGCGGCGGAGCGGCTCACCGGAGCCGTGGGCGGGTTCAAGCTGGGGTGAGGAGGGTCACCGCTTTCCGCGCCGATCTGGTGTAAATGGGACGATCCTCTCTGGGAGGCGTTCCATGCCGCGCGGCAGACTCTGGATAGCCCTCGTCATCGCTGCCGTCTCCCTGTTCGGGTACTTCGGCCGCAGCGTCTTCAATCCCATCACCCAGGAAAAGCAGCACGTCGGCAGCATCACCCCCGAGCAGGAGGTGGCGCTCGGCCTCCAGGCCGCGCCCGAGATGGAACAGCAGTACGGCGGCCTCGACCCCGATCCGGAGGCGCAGGCGCGAGTCACCCGGGTAGGCGAGCGCGTGGTGACCCGGAGCGCCGCTGGAAAGAGTCCCTACCGCTTCGAGTTTCACCTGCTGGACGATCCGGAGACGATCAACGCCTTCGCCCTCCCCGGCGGCCAGGTGTTCATCACCGAGGGGCTACTCAAGCGGTTGAGCACCGAGGGAGAGCTCGCGGGAGTGCTGGGGCACGAGGTGGGACACGTGGTGGGACGGCACGGGGCGGAGCACATCGCCAAACAGCAGCTCACCCAGGGGCTGACCGGCGCCGCGGTGCTCGCCACCTACGACCCCAACGATCCGTCGAGCCGGAACTCCAGCGCGGTGGCGCTGATGATCGGCCAGCTGGTCACCATGAAGTTCGGCCGGCAGGACGAGCTCGAGGCCGACCGGCTCGGCGTCCGCCTGGGAAGCGAGGCGGGCTACGATCCGCGCTCGATGATCGCGCTCATGCAGATCCTGGAAAAGAGCGCCCAGGGGCCGCGACCGCCGGAGTTCTTCAGCACCCATCCCAACCCGGAGAACCGCATCGTCCGGATCGAGGAAGCGATCAAGGAACGCTATCCCAACGGCGTGCCCGAGGGGCTGGATAAGTAGTATCGCCCGGCAGCTTCAAAGCAAACATTCACCACGGAGACACGGAGTTCACGGAGGTCGCACGGAACGACAGGCGGGGATGGACGCTCACCAAAATTTTAGGGTGGAAAACAACTGAGGGCGGGGAATGATGGTGATTCTTTCAGGTCCCCAAGCTCCGGTTTTCACACCCTCCTTACCCAACCTCACGCATATCCTGCGCTGATCCCGCAGTCCGTGCGACCTCCGTGAACTCCGTGTCTCCGTGGTGAATCCAGCACCGTAGCCCGGCCAACCAGGTGCCACAGCCCTAGCCCTGAGCCGGGTTAGGTGAACCTCATTAAGTTCCGGGCGCCATGATCCACCTGCTGCGCAACGCCGAGTTATACGACCCGGAGCCGCGAGGCCGCAGCCACCTGCTGGTGGCGGGCGAGCGCGTCGTCTGGATCGGCACCGAGCTGCCCGCGCTGCCGGCGTCGCTCGGCGTGACCGAGCACGATCTGGAGGGGCGCCGGGTGATCCCGGGCCTGATCGACGGCCATGTCCACCTGACCGGCGGCGGAGGCGAGGCCGGCCCCAATACCCGGGTGCCGCCGCTCGGCCTCACTCGCCTGACGTCGGGTGGCGTCACCACCGTCGTCGGGCTGCTGGGCACCGATGACGCGGTGCGGACGACGGCGGAGCTGGTCACGGTGGCGCGTGGGCTCACCGCGGAGGGGCTGACAGCCTACTGTCTCACCGGTGGGTACCACCTGCCTCCGACGACGGTGACGGGCAGCGTGCGATTGGACATCGTGCTCATCGACCTGATCCTCGGGCTCGGCGAACTGGCGATCAGCGACCATCGCTCCAGCCAGCCCACCCTGGACGACCTGCTGCAGGCGGCCGGCGAGGCGCACGTCGGCGGACTCATGGCGAACAAGGCCGGGATCGTCCATCTGCATGTGGGCGACGGCCCGCGCGGGCTCGAGCTGGTACATAGAGCTCTCGGCTGCAGCGAGCTGCCGGCCGCCGTCTTCAATCCGACCCACGTGAATCGACGGAAGGCGCTCTTCGACGAGGCGCTGGCCCTGGCGGAGCGCGGCTGCACCATCGACATCACCGCCTTTCCGGTGGAAGAAGGCGACGACGCCTGGACGGCCGCGGAGGCGCTGCCGCGATACCTCGATGCCGGCCTTCCACCCACCCGGGTCACGGTGAGCTCGGATGGCGGTGGCTGCCTGCCCACGTTCGACGGTGAAGGCCGGGTGATGACGTTCGACGTGGGGCGTCCCTCCGCGCTGGGTGACACGCTGGCGGAGCTGCTTGCCGGCGGGCAGGCACTCGAGCGGGTGCTGCCGGCCTTCACCAGCAATCCAGCCCACCTGCTGCAATTGCCCCGAAAGGGTCGTCTCGCCGCCGGGTCGGACGCCGATCTCGTGGTCCTGGACCGCGAGCATCGGACGGCGGACGTCATGGCGCGAGGCCGCTGGCACGTGCGGGACGGCGCGCCGGTGATCCGGGGGACGTTCGAGTGGCTGGAGGCCCGCTAGCGTTGGGGACATCGCGGGGCTACATCGTTCCGGTGGGCGGGGCCGAAGAGAAGATCGGCGATGTCGAGATCCTCCGGCGGTTCGCGACGATCTGCGGCGGCGGCGACTGCCGGATCGCCATCATCCCCACCGCGTCGGAGCTGAGCGACACCGGCATCCGCTACGAGCAGATCTTCACCAGCCTGGGCGTGGGCGAGGCGCGGGAGATCCCCATCGCGAGCCGGGCCGACTGCGAGCGCCAGGAGTGGCTCGACCTGCTCGACCGGGTGAACGGCGTCTTCCTGACCGGCGGGAACCAGCTCCGGTTGAGCACGATGATCGGCGGCACGGCCGTGGCCAAGGCGCTCCGGCGGCGGAATCGGGAAGGGATGCACGTCGCCGGCACGTCGGCCGGGGCGGCGTTCCTCTGCGAGCACATGATCGCCTTCGGGAAAGAAGGGTCGCTGCCCCGGGCCAGGATCGTCACGCTGGCCCCGGGACTCGGACTCACCAATCGGATCCTCATCGACCAGCATTTCCGCCAGCGTGACCGGCTGGGCCGGCTGCTCACGGCGCTGGCCTTCAATCCGTTCGCCATCGGGATCGGGCTGGACGAGAACACGGCCGCCTTCATCGGTCCCGACGAGACGCTCGAGGTCGTGGGTGGTGGGGCGCTCACCATCGTGGACCCCTCCGAGCTGGAGTTTTCCTCCATGGCGCGGGTCCGCAAGAACGATCCCATCTGTCTGATCGGCCTTCGCTTGCACATCCTCGACCAGGGCTCGACGTTCAACCTGCACACCCGAGCGGCGGCGGCGGCGCCGGTTCTCGCCAAACGGGTCTAGGACGGCCGGGAGGCCCGATGCGAATTCTGGATAGCGTGGTCTACGTGGGCCCTAGCCTCTACGCCCACTTCCCGGTGATCCGGCTGGAGCTGGATCTCGGCGAGCTGGAGGCGTGGCCGTCGGGCAAGCTGGGGCCGGCGTTCACCGACCCGCTGGTGGCCGCCTTGCCGTGTCTCCACGAGCACGGCTGCTCCTACGGCGAGCCGGGCGGGTTCATCCGGCGCCTGACCGAGGGCGAAGGCACCTGGATGGGCCACATCCTGGAGCACGTCGCGATCGAGCTGCAGAACGTCGCGGGTGACTCGGTGACATTCGGGAAGACCCGGTCCCAGGACGTCGCGGGACACTACCACGTGGTCTACCAGTACGCGCAGGAGGACGTCGGTCTCGAGGCCGGACAGCTCGGGATCACCCTGCTCCACTCGCTGCTTCCGCGCGCGCTACGGCCCGAGGGTTCGGTCCCGGAGGGATTCGACTTCGCGGCGGAGCGGGACGAGTTCATCCGCTTCGCCCAACGCCGCACGCTGGGGCCGAGCACCATGTCGCTGGTGCGGGCGGCCGAGGAGCGGCGGATTCCCTGGATCCGGCTCAACGAGCAGAGCCTGATCCAGTTCGGGCACGGACGCTTCCAGCAGCGGATCCAGGCCACCATCACCAGCCGGACTCCGCACATCGCGGTGGAGCTCGCCTCGGACAAGGAAGAGACCAACCGGCTGCTGGCCAACCTCGGGCTGCCGGTCCCCCGCCAACGGCTGGTGCAGCGGGAGGACGATGCCGTGGCCGCGGCGGAGCGGATCGGCTACCCGGTGGTGGTGAAACCGTACAACGCCAACCACGGCCGGGGGATCTCGATCCATCTGACCTCCGAGGAGCAGGTGCGCGGCGCCTTCGAGCTGGCGCGGGAGCACAGCCGGAGCGTCATCGTGGAGAGCTTCATCACCGGCGAGGACCACCGGATGCTGGTGATCAACGGCGAGCTGGTGGCGGTCTCCAAGCGGGTGCCGGGACACGTGGTGGGCGACGGCGTGCACTCGATCGAGGAGCTGGTGGAGGAAGTGAACCGCGACCCTCGCCGCGGCATCGGCCACGAGAAGGTGCTCACCCGGCTGGTCTTCGACCACCAGGCCGACACCCTGCTCGCCGCGCGGGGCTACAACCGCGAGACGGTGCCCGAGGCGGGCGAGCGGGTCTTTCTCCGCTCGACGGGCAACCTCTCGACCGGCGGGACCGCCACCGATCTGACCGACGTCGTCCATCCGGACAACGTCGGAATGGCGGTACGCGCGGTCAGGGCGATCGGGCTGGACATCGGCGGCGTGGACTTCCTCACCAGTGACATCACCGAGTCGTACAAGGATGTCGGCGGCGCGATCTGCGAGGTGAACGCGGCGCCCGGCTTCCGCATGCACATGGCGCCGAGCGAGGGACGTCCCCGCGACGTGGCCGGGCCGGTCATGGACATGCTCTTCCCGCCGGGGACGCCGAGCCGGATCCCCATCGCCGCGGTGACGGGGACCAACGGGAAGACGACCACCGCCCGGATGCTGGCGCACATCCAGAAGCTGGCGGGCCATCACGTGGGGCTCACCTCGACCGACGGCGTGTACATCGACGGCCAGCGCACCGTGGCCGGCGACATGACCGGACCGGTGGCCACCCGCATGGTGCTGAGCGATCCGGGCGTCGACGTGGCGGTGCTGGAGATCGCGCGCGGTGGGCTGCTCCGCGCCGGGATGGGGGTGCGGCACTGCGACGTGGGCGCCGTGCTCAATGTCAAATCCGACCACCTGGGTCTCCGCGGGGTGGGAACCATCGAGGATCTGGCCAAGGTCAAGCGGATCGTCGTGGAAGTGGCCCGGGACACCGCCATCCTCAACGCCGACGACCCGCTCTGTCTGGAGATGGCGGACTACACCGAGGCGAAGCACCTCTGCTACGTCACCATGGACCCCAAGCACGGCCTGGTGGGGGAGCACATCAAGGCGGGCGGGCGGGGCGTGGTGCGCGAGTCGGGCATCAAGGGCGAGATGATCACGATCTACGATCGCGGCGCGCACATCCCGCTCCTGTGGACCCACCTGATCCCGGCCACGCTGGAGGGCCGGGCGCTGCACAACGTCCAGAACGCGATGTTCGCGGCGGCGATGGCCTTCAGCATGGGTCTCAAGCTGGAGGACATCCGGCACGGGCTCCGGACCTTCGACACCACGTTCTTCCAGGCACCCGGACGGATGAACATCTTCGACGAGCACCCGTTCAAGGTGATCCTGGACTACGGCCACAACGCGGCCGCGGTCGAGGCGATGTGCCAGCTGGTGTCGAGGCTGGATGTCGCCGGGCGGCGGATCTGCGTGCTCGCGGCGCCGGGCGACCGACGGGACGAAGACATCGTCCAGGTGGGACGCATCGCGGCGGGACACTTCGACCGCTACATCGTCCGGAGGGACGACCACCTGCGCGGCCGGGGACCCGAAGAGGTGCCCCACCTGCTGCGCGACGCGCTGCTCGACGCAAAGGTCGCCCCCGAGACGATCGTGGTGATCCCCGACGAGCAGACGGCGATCGACGCCGCCCTCCGCGAGGCCCAGCCCGGCGACCTGGTACTGATCTTCGCCGATGCCATCACCCGGAGCTGGAAGCAGGTCATCCAGTTCCGGCCCGAAGCATCCAGCCGTCCGATGGACCGGGCCAGGCCGGCCCAGCCGGAGCCAATGGAGATGCCCGCCGTTCCGAGCTCCCTGGCGCCAGTGGTCGAAGATGGCCGCCGGGAGTTCGTACGCGACGGCCGGGGAGTGCGGCTCGCCCGCGAGGAGCAGGCGGACTGACGATCACCGGCCCGGCGATGACCTTCCTCGATTCCCGCCGGCTCACGGGCCCGGGGCTGCTGCTCGACGCTCCGGGCGCCATTCTCGAGATCCAGCTGGACGACCCGGAGCGTTCCCGTGCCCTGGCGGCCTGGCGGCGGGCGGCGCGACGAATGCTCGACGCCGTCGGATGGTCGGGTGAGACGCTCGCGACCAGGACCTTTACCGGCGGGGCGAGCCTCGCGCTGAGCGCCCCGGCCGACGCGCTGTACGCCGCCACGGATCTGAACGAGTGGGCGTGGGCGGCGGCGGCGGCAGAAATTCGCGGCGTGCCCGAGCCGGACTTCGCCGCGGCGGCGGAGCATCTCCGAGCGGCCATCCGGGAAGAGCGATGCCCCGCGCTGCTCGCCCTGCGCGAGGCGGCGCGGGCCCGCGGGCTCACGTTCCTGAGCGACGAGGAGGGAGTGTCGCTGGGCGCGGGCACCGGCGCGCTGGTCTTGCCGCTGGATCGCCTGCCGGACCCGGGGGCGGTGGACTGGACGCGGGTGCACGAGATCCCCACCGCCCTGGTGACCGGCTCCAACGGCAAGACGACCGTGGTGCGACTGCTCGCGGCGATGATGGCGGAGACCGGGCGGGTTACGGGGACCACCTCCACGGACGCGGTCACGGTAGGCGGTGTGACCGTCGCGGAAGGGGACTACTCTGGGCCGGAGGGTGCCCGGCTGCTCCTGCGCCGGCCCGAGGTGGAGGTGGCCGTCCTGGAGACCGCCCGGGGCGGCCTGCTCCGCCGGGGGCTCACGCTCGAGCGGGCCGATGTGGCGGTGCTGACCAACATCGCGAACGACCACCTCGGCGAGTACGGGGTGCAGGACCTCGGCGCACTGGCGGAGACCAAGCTGCTGGTCGCGCGCGCGATCGGGCCGGAGGGAGGGGTGGTGCTCAACGCCGACGACCCGGTCCTGGTCGTCGGAGCGGCGAGCGTCCGGGCGCCCGTCGTCTGGTTCTCGCTCGAGCCCGACCGTCCCGCCCTGGCCAGGCACATCCGGGCCGGCGGCGCCGCCGCGGTCTGCGCCGGCGACGACCTGCTGCTCGCAACCGGCGAGACACTGTACCTCGTGGCCGCGGTCTCGGACCTTCCGATAGCATTGGGTGGGGCCGCCCGGCACAACGTCGCGAACGCGATGGCGGCGATGGCGGCCGCGCACGTGCTGGGCGTTCCGATCGAGGTGGTAGGGCGGGTGCTGCGGCGCTTCGGGACGAGCGCCGAGGACAACCCGGGGCGAGCCAACATCGTGGAGGTCGGTGGTGTACAGGTGGTGATCGATTTCGCCCACAACCCCCATGGCATGGCCGCACTGGTACGGATGGTCGCCTCCTTTCCGGCCCGACGCCGCCTGCTTCTCCTGGGCCAGGCGGGCGACCGGAGCGATGAGGATCTTCGCGGGCTGGCCCGGGCGGCGGCGCCGTTCGGGCCCGACCGGATCGTGGTCAAGGAGATGGAGCACTATCGCCGGGGACGGCAGCCGGGCGAGGTCCCCGCCGTCCTGGCCGATGAATTCCTGCGGCTCGGATTTCCCGCCGACGCAATCGTCCGCGCCGGGAGCGAGCTCGACGGGGTGCGCGAGGCGCTGAGCTGGGCGCGAGCGGGAGACCTGCTCCTGCTCACCGTGCATCAAGATCGGGCGCAGGTGACCGAGCTGCTGGAGAGGCTGCGGATGCGTGGCTGGCGGGCGGGAGAGGCTCTCCCGGGCTAACCTCTGTCATCTGTCATCCCGAAGAGCGGGCCCAGACTGTCATCCCGAGGAGCGGGCCCAGACTGTCATCCCGAGGAACGGGCCCAGACTGTCATCCCGAGGAGGGGGCCCAGACTGTCATCCCGAGGAGGGGGCCCACTGTCATCCCGAGGAACGGGCCCAGCTGTCATCCCGAGGAGCGTAGCGACGAGGGATCTTGCCCGCGACTCACGACCGCTGCGGCCGAGTTCCGATCCCGATGGGGAAATTCACCACGGAGACACGGAGGACACGGAGACAGCCACGGGGAAAACAAAAACGTTGTTGTTGTCTCCGTGCGGCCTCCGTGTCCTCCGTGTCTCCGTGGTGAATATGAGTGCTCGGGCTTCACCGAAAGCCTGCCCGACGGGTCCCTGGTGGCCTGCGGGTCTACCGGTCGCGGCTGTGGAGGTCCGATCCCGAGGAGAAGATCCCTCGCTTCGCTCGGGATGACAGATCGGCGCTCGGGATGACAGATCGGCGCTCGGGATGACAGATGGTGGTCGCGATGAATGGCGGCGCTCGCCTAGGCCAGCCGCCGAACCCGGCGAGTCAGCCGCGCCAGGTAGTGGCCATACTCGTCCGGGGCGCTGATGATGTCGCCCTGCCAGCCTGTCTCATTCGCATGCCTCCCGAGCGTCTCCGGATCGACGTACAGCTGCGCGAACGGCGCGCCCTTCCGGCCCCCGAACTCGAGCTGGAAGTGGAGCTCGCCGATGTAGCGGCCGTCGGCCCGCAGCAATGAGCCGCTCCGGCCCGCCTCGGGGTCCATCCGCACGCGGACATCGGTCGAATCCGCGATGAGCTGTCCGTCCGGCCGCACCAGACGCCGCATCTTCCGGAGGAATCGGGGCAGACCCGACAGGGTTTCGGCCAGGCCGAAGCCATTCATCAGCACCAGCACGGTATCGTAGGGGCGGGCGACGAGATCCGACCAGGTGGTCAACCGGACGTCCCGGACGCCGCGGTCGCGGAGGATCCCGACCAGCTCGGGGAGTGCCTCGATCGCGGTGACCTCCAGTCCCCGCGCCTGGAGTGCCAGGCTGTGACAGCCGGAGCCGGCGCCGACGTCGAGCACCCGGCCGCGACAGAGATCGAGCGCGACCCGCTCGTAGGGCGGGAACTCCGCCGGCTCGCGGAAGAAGTACGCGATGGGAACCTCGTCGCGCTCGTAGTCGTCGTAGACCACGATGGCGGCGTCCCGCTCGCCCTGATGAAAGGCCCGCATCGCGGCGCCGTGCGGCGCCCAGGCGCTTTGATCCATGCGGGGAATCTAGCCTTCGATCCCCGGTAGTATCTTCCGACTCCAACCCAACTGCCGAGGATTTGCAGGGTTGCCAAAGCCGCTGGACCTTCCCTCGCGACAGCGACCCTGGATTTCTCTGGCGGTGAGCGCGGCGCTGCACGCGCTGCTGCTGGCTCTGGCCGTGCGCCTCTCCCATGAGCCCGTGGAACCACCGACGGACCAGGCCGCGGCCGGAGACGAGCCGCAGCGGCAGGTGGAGATGGTGTACCTCCAGCCGCCCCCACCTGCCCC
>JBBSHB010000072.1:0-14617 GCA_038253515.1 Gemmatimonadales bacterium
CTTCCCTGGCATGCGCCCGCGCACTGAGCTCGCCACCGGCGCGGTGCTGCTCTTCGTGCTCGGCGTCGGCGCCGCGGCACTGGGCAGCCAGCGCGCCCGACTCACCGACAGTGATCCGCGGCGCTCCACCTACCTCGCGGGTCCCTTGGGCGCGAGCGGCTTCGCCGAGGCGCTCTCCCGGCTAGGGGTGACGGTGGCGCGCCACCGCCGTCCGGTGGCCGGGCTCGACAGCTTGGGCGGTGGACGAACCCTGGTGGCCTTTCTGGGACCTACCCGGGAGCTGACCGCGCTCGAGGGGGTCGCGCTCGCCCGGGCGCGGGTCGATCTGCTGCTGGCGGGTGTGGGAGCGGCACCGGCCATCCGCTGTCTCGGCTACGAGGTGGTGCGGCGGCTTCGCGACTCGGTGTCCGCCAGCCACCCGAACGGCGGCAGTGACGGCCGCATGCCATGGGTCCAGGCCGTGCTGTTCCACCGGCTGTCGCCCGTGGCGGTGGACTCGTCCGATCTGGTCGACGGCCGGCCGGTGGCCTGCACGGCCCCCGCCGCCCTTGGGGTGGACACCGTGCTGCGGGACTCGCGGAACCGGGCGGTGGCCATCAGGTTGACGCTCTCCCGCGATCGCACCGTCACCCTGGTGGCGGAGGATCACCTGTTCGCCAATCGGGCGTTGCGGGAGACGGCCGCGGGACCGTTTGCCCTGCGCCTCGTGGTACCGCGCTATTCCCGAGTGGTGATCGACGAGTTCCATCACGGGTACGACGCGTCGGGATCGCTCGCCGGGGCCACGATCGGGTGGACCACGCGGTCGCCCTGGGGCTGGGCCATCTGGCAGCTCGCGGTCGTCGGACTGCTCGCCCTGCTGGCCGCCGGGGTGCGATTCGGGCCGGTGCGGAGCGCCATCGAGCGCCGCCGCCGCTCACCGCTGGAGCACGTTCGCGCGCTCGCCACGGCGCTCGCCGCGGCGAGGGGGCACGACGTGGCCGTGCGTCTCATCGTCCAGGGGCTCCGCCGGCGGCTGTCGCATGCCGGCCGCTCGGTCCGCGGCGAGGCCGCGGCCTGGCTGGAGGGGCTTGCGCCCGGCGTGCGGACGCCCCGCGGACGCGCGGCCCTGGAGACACTCACCACCATCATCAGTCGACCGGCGAGCGCGGATGACGTGCTCGCGGCGGCCAACGCCGTCGAGACGCTCTGGGAGGAGGTCAAGCCGTCATGACGCCAGACCCGGCCCCACTCACCGCCGAGGCGGCCGCGATCCACAGCGCCGCGGCCAACCGCATCGTGGACGCGCTCGGGCGCGTGGTACTCGGGCAGGAGCCCGCGGTGCGCGAAGCGGTGGCGGCGCTGCTCGCGCGAGGCCACGTCCTGCTCGAAGGCGTCCCCGGCACCGCCAAGACGCTGCTGGTGCGGGCGCTGAGCCTGGCGCTGGGCCTCGACTTCCGGCGAATCCAGTTCACGCCCGACCTGATGCCGTCGGATATCACCGGCGTGAGTCTGCTCGCCGGTCAGGGCACCTTCGCCTTTCGGCCGGGGCCGATCTTCGGGGACCTGGTGCTGGGCGACGAGATCAACCGGGCACCAGCCAAGACCCAGGCCGCCCTGCTGGAGGCGATGCAGGAGCGGCGGGTGACAGTGGACGGCACGTCGCACGAGCTGCCGGAGAGCTTCACCGTCTTCGCGACCCAGAATCCGATCGAGTTCGAGGGCACGTATCCGCTGCCCGAGGCGGAGCTGGACCGGTTCCTGGTCAAGGTGCTGATCGGCTACCCGGAGGAGCAGGTGGAGCAGGGCATCCTCGACCGCGTGCTGGGCGGATTCGAGGCCGATCTGCCGGCGAGCTACGGGATCAGCGACGTGGCCGATCGGGGCGGGCTGCGGCTGCTGCGCCAGGCGAGCCGGGGCGTGCGGGTCGAGCCGAGCCTGGTCGGGTACATCACGGCCATCGTACGCGCCACCCGCAGCTCTCCGGTGCTCACGCTGGGCGCGTCGCCTCGCGGAAGCGTCGCGCTGCTCAAGATGGCGCAGGCCTCGGCGCTGCTCGACGGGCGCGCGTTCGTGGTGCCGGACGACGTCAAGTCGCTCGCGCCCGCGGTGCTGCGGCATCGGGTCGCGGTGGCACCGGAGCTGGAGCTGGAGGGGATCACTCCCGACGCGGCGCTGCAAGGCATCATCGAGAAGATCGAGGCGCCGCGGTGATCGTGGTCCCGTCGCGCCGGTGGTTCGTCGTGGCGGCGGCGCTGGCGGGCACGGCACCGCTCGCCGTCTGGTGGCCGGCGGCGGCGGGAGGGTTCCTGCTGCTCGACGCCCTCTGGCTGCTCGCGCTGCTGACCGATGCAGTGCGAGCTCAGGGACCGGCGACCATCCAGGTGAGGCGTGAGGCGCCGATCGCCTTTGCCCTCGGGCGGCCGGCGCCGGTGCGCTACCGCTGGCGACATCGCGGCGCCGGCCGCCTCAACATCCTGGTCCGGGAGCGCCTCCCCGAACCGCTGGGCGGCGCCGACGCACCGCGCCGCCAGGTGCTGGTCCTACCCGGGAGCGGCACGGAGGAGCAGCTCGTGGTACGGCCGGTCCGGCGGGGCACCGGCACCGGCGGCACCCTCGCGATTCGGGTGCTCGGCCCGCTCGGCCTGGCGTGGCGCCAGAGCAAGGTGGAGCTGCCGTGGACGGCGACGGTGTATCCCGCGGCCCCGGGTACCACCCTTCGGGCGCTCCCGCTCCAGGTGGTGCGCCGGCGCGAGGCCGGATTGCGGGCCATTCGCCGTCCGGGCGAGGGGCGTCTCTTCGAGGGGCTCCGGGAGTGGGTACCGGGTGATGAGACCCGGATCATCGACTGGAAGGCCACGGCACGCCGGGGGAAAACCATCGCGCGGCAGTATGAAGATGAGCGGCGCCAGCAGGTACTGCTGCTGATCGACGCGGGACGGCTGCTCACCGCGGAAGTGGACGGGGTGGCCCGGCTCGAGGCCGTGGTGGTGGCGGCGCTGCACCTGGCGCGGGCCGCCGCCGAGCACGACGACAACATCGGCCTCATGGTCTTTGCCGACACGGTGCAGCGCTACGTGGCCCCCGCGCGCGGACGGCGGGCGCTGCGGGCGGTGCTGGAGGGGCTCGCGGCTGCGGAGGGGCGGCTGGTCGAGTCGGATTATCCCGGCGCGTTCCGTTATCTGGCCGCCCACAACCGGAAGCGGGCGTTGACGGTGCTCTTTACCGACGTGATCGACCGGACCGCGAGCGACGCGCTCGTCGCGCACGCCGCGACCCTCCGGCCCCGCCACTTGCCGCTGGCGGTGACGCTGCGGGACCCCGCGCTCGAGGCGCTCGCGACGGCGCGTCCGTCGGGGGTCACCACTGCCTTCGAGCGCGCCGCCGCGGAGGAGCTGCTCGGCGCCCGAGACGCGGCCCTGGCGCAGATGCGGGCGCGAGGCATCATGGTGCTGGACGTCCCACCGGCCTCCGCCGGCAACGCCGTGGTGGAGCGCTATTACCAGCTCAAGCGGCGGGGGATGCTGTAATCGGGGCGGCCAGGGGCAAGTTGGCCGGGTCGGGATAGGCGGAGACGAACGCCTCGACCGCGTCCGGGTCGAGCTGAGTGCCGGCCACCCGGCGCAGCTCACCTACCGCGAGCTCCGGCGGCCGGGCCTCGCGGTAGGGCCGCCGGGTGGTCATGGCGTCGAACGAATCGGCGACGGCGACGATGCGGGCCTCGATCGGGATCCGGTCACCGCGAAGCCCGTCGGGGAAGCCGCGCCCGTCGAGCCGCTCATGGTGAGAGCGGACGATGCGCAGCAGATCGGGCGACTCCTGGGCCAGCGGCGAGAGCATCCGCTCCCCGAGCGCGGGGTGCTCCGTGATCTGCCGGAACTCTTCGTCCGTGAGCAGGCCAGGCTTGTGGAGCACCGCTTCACGGGTGCCGATCTTGCCGATGTCGTGCAGCTCGCCGCCCAGCCGGATGCCGTCGAGGGTGGGTCCGGCGAAACCGAGTCCCGCCGCCGTCGCGACGGCATACTGGCTGACCCGGATGGAGTGCCCCCGGGTGTACGCGTCCTTGGCCTCGAGGGCCCGGGCCAGCATCTGCACCCCCTGCAGGAAGAGCTCCTGGATTCGCTGGGCCTGCTCGTGCACCTGCCGCTCCAGATTCTGTTGATAAAAGCGATTCTGCAGGACCAGCATCCGCTTTTCCAGCGCCCGCGCCACCCGGGCCTGCAGCTCGCTCATGGAGATCGGCTTGAGCAGAAAGTCCGCCGCCCCCTGATGCAGGCAGTCCACCGCGGTCATCGTCTCGCTGATCCCGCTCAGCATGATGACCGCCGTGTCCGGGTACCGCCGGCGTACGGCCTCGAGAAAGCCGGCGCCATCCAGCTCCGGCATCCGCATGTCGGAGATGATCAGCGGCGTCTCTCCCACCTGCTCGAGAATGGCGAGTGCATCGCGACCGTTCCCGGCTTCGTGGCAGGTAAACCCCTGCGCCTGAAGCATGCGCACGAGGGACCGCCGGACAGTCGGCTCGTCGTCGACGACGAGGCAGTTAGCGGAGCCGGCCACGAAGGGCTGCGCGTCCTGAGAATTGGTCATTCTTGGCTGTCAGCGAGGGTGGGACTCGGATGCCACGAGCGTCCAAGCATGTATACGGTAAGCCATTGCACGGAAATAGTCCACCGGAGCGGTTTGTCCCGCACGCGCCAGCGATTACCTTTCGCCGTTGTCATCCATTCCTCCCAGCAGGCCGGCGCACGCGGCCGAGGAGAGCAGATGCCCGGTGTTCAGGCCCGTCTGCGTTCCGAGCACCACCGGAAGTATCCCGATCTGACTCCGTCGGTCTGGTATGAGGTTGCGCCGATCTTCCCCGGCGTGACGCAGCGCATGGTCAACATGGCCGGGGAGCGGCTTGCCCGACTCTCCACGCCTCGCGGGTTCGTCATCCTCCGAACCGATCATCTCGAGTTTCGGCCGGCGGGCAGCAATGCCAAGTCCGAGGCCAAGGCGACCTCCTGATCCTACCCGCCGGGGCGCTTTCCCTGCAGCAGCTCCCGGGCCTTCACGATCCCGCAGATTCGCCGGGGGTGAGGCTCGATCATCGGGCACTCGCGGGTGGCCTTGTGGGTGACCATTTCCTCGCGCCGCTCCTCCGCTCCAGGCTCAGTCACGCCGGCGCTCCGATCGGCCGAACCCGTACCCGAGGCCGGCGTGGAAATGCAGTGCGAAGTTCGGCACCGAGGCATGCCCCTTGGCGACCGGGATTCGGACGTAGGATGCCGAGCCTCGAGCGTCCAGACTGAGAAAGACTCCCGCGACCACCGGGAAGCTGCGGGTGGCGCTGGCCATCAGGTTGGCTCCCGAGAGGAAGTAGCCGCCCCAGAATCCGCGGCCGGATCCGGAACCTCTGAACTTCGGCCGGTCCATTGGTCAGATAGATCTTGTGATGGGTGAAGTCCAGCAGCCACCCCCGATCACCCCGCCAGAATCCAATTCGCCCAGCATAATACCAGGTGTCCAACCAGGGCCGCGTGGCCTAGTGGCCGTGAAGTGCAGATCGGGCTGGCCCGCCTGGGTGATGGTGAGCGGGGAAGGGGCACTCACCGAGGATCCGAGGAACCCCTGAAGCTCGACTTGCGCCTGCGCCCAACGCGGCGCGAGCACCAGGCCGACGAGCACCATCGACAATCGGGGAAGCACTAATCTTTCCTTCCGCCGCAGGTGGACTGCCTGGCTGAGCTGAATCGAACATCCGGGCGCGGGGCATCGTTCCGGCGTCTCCGGGGCACGCGAAACGGGGCGCGGAGTACCCCGCGCCCCGTCCGGAGGACCGTTGCCGAGGGTTGCTTACTTCGGTCTGCTGGCGGAGGTGTCCCCGCTGTTGCTGACCGTGTCGCCCTTGGACGTGACGGGCTTATTCTGGTCCGGCCGCGTCTTGGTGACCTTGGGACCGAGCGTCGACTTGCCGCTGTCACTGGTCACTCCGGACTGCGACTGGTTCTTCGTGCTGTCGGACGATGTGCCGCCGGCCTTCGGTGTCGCGGCGGGCCCGGTGTCCGTGACCGCGCCGGGAGCCATCGCACTGGTATCGGTGGCCGTCATGGCCCCGGTGTCCGTCGCGGTGCCCGTCTCGGGGGTGCCCCCGGCGGTCGAGCCCGCGTTATTCGCGTTCCGTCCACTCCCGCCACAGCCCGCGAGCAGGACCGCGGCGACGGGCCCCAGCATCCACGTATTCCATCTCATACACTCACCTCTTTGAAATCGTAGCACTGTTCCACCCCATGCAACGCGGCCCAACCTAACGGACGGGGAGGGCAGTGGAGGTGACATCGCTCACCCTTTCGGCTCGAGTCCCGAGTCACTCATGCGGCTCAGATCCGGCGGCAGCCCGTCCGGTCGCGGAGATGGGCCCCTGAACTCGAAGTGATCCTCCCGCAGCAGCCGCGGACCGGTGATGACACCCGATTTGGAGGGATCCCCGTACAAGAGCGTCGCCACCTGGTTGAGCAGCACCTCGACCGGCATCCAGGTGCCCTCCGGAATGCCAGGGTAGAGATAATCGAACTCCGACCTCAGTCGGGCCTCGCGGCCGCGGGTCTCGATCACGGTCGTCCTTTCGCCAGGGGGAGCTCGGTGTCGGCAGTGGTGAATGGTATCCAGCGGCGCCGAGAGGGGCAAATCCGGCGGCTTCGCGCGGTCAGGCAACCCCCACGGCTGCGGGCACTTGGGCTCGCCTATCCGGGCAGGCGCGAACCTGGGGGTCGAGCCCTGAACATTGCATCGTGAGGTTCCCGCTCGACCTCACTCGGCACGCGACATGCACCGAAGTGCACAGAATCGCGCTGCCTCCGCGCCCTAAGTACTTGAGGGCAAAACTCTTACATCTGTGTGAACCGCCGATGATGCGCTCCCTCGCTCATGCACATCGCGTGGGTCTATGGCCTTCCTCGCCATTCTCCGCCAGGAGCCGGCGGGGCGCCGCGTTGGCCGAGTACGCCCTTCTGGTCGCCTTGGCCCTGGTCGGCCTGATCGGAATTCTCCTCGGTACCCAGTCCAACCTCCGTAAGATCTACACCAAGGCCAACGACCAGATGGGCGTGGCAGACTGTGCCGTCAGTGCGGGAAGCTGCTCGGTCGCCAGCTCCAGTGGCGGCAGTAGCGGTCAGTCCGGCGGGAGCGGCGGTTCAGCGGGCGGGTCGTCCGGCAGCAGCGGCACCGGCAGCAGCGGCACCGGCGGCGGCATCGTGCTGGGGGTGGGCGATGAAACACCGACGGGTGGTCCGGACGTGAGCGCCGGTTCGGGCGGAGGAACGGGAGGCAGCGCACCCCAGCCCGGTATCCAGGTTCCGCCTCAGTAGGCTCCTCATTAACAGTCCCCTCTGCCGCGCGCGAGTCTCCACCCGAACCTCCGACGGGTCCTGCTCCGGACGACGGTCGTGGTCGAGTATCTCTGCATGGCTGTGGTCTCGCTCTGGGGGTGACACCCGCCCCTGCCGCGTCGGCATTTCCAGCATCAAGTCGCGCCGAAAACTGCCGATAATTCCTTCCTGAGCTCGGTCGCGTTACCGTGCCCCCACCGGTATCGCGGCACAGCTACAGGGAGCCCCCGATGTGCTACCTCGACCGGATCCTATGCGGCTGGGGATGCGGCCCCAGCTGGCGGAGGACGGGACGTCGGCGCCGCGTCGCATGGGCGAGGCGGCCGACGCGGGCCGCGCCTTCCCCCTGGTCCTGCTCGACGGCAACAGCCCCGATCTCGACGGCTTCTCGGTGGCGGAAAGATCCGGACCGACCCGCGACTGGCGGGCGCCGTCATCATGATGCTCACCTCCTCCTCCCATCGCGAGCACAGCGCCCGGTGTCGGGAGCTCAATCTCGCCGCCTATGTCACCAAGCCGATCCGGCAGGCGGAGCTCTATGCCGCGGTCGGCCAGGCGTTGGGTGCCCTGGAGTACCGGCCTGCTCCCACCCTCGGGCGGGCGCAGCCGGCGGAACGGACACCGCTGCGCGTTCTGCTGGTCGAGGACAATCCGGTCAACCAAAGGCTGGCCGTCGGGCTGCTGGCCAAGAGGGGACACCTGGTGCAGGTGGCGGGGAACGGCCGGATCGCGGTGGAGGCGCTGGAGAAGGAGTCGTTCGATCTGGTGCTGATGGACGTGCAGATGCCGGTCATGGGAGGCCTGGAGGCGACTCGACGCATCCGGGAGCGCGAGCGCACTCGCGGAGGCCACGTACCGATCGCGGCGCTCACTGGGTGCCGAACTGCATCGTGCGAGCGCCGAGCTGGCGAGCCTGCTGGCCGAATTCACCGAGGGGGCCGTGCTCCCCCGGTAGCTCCGAGCGTTACGGGGCCGAGCGATCGGCGGCCGGGCCGCCGGAAAACTCGCCGCCCGTCACGACCGGGTGCATCGTCCACTGTCCCGACTGGCCGGCAGCCTTCCCGAAGCTCTGACTGACGTCGAAGTCGACCAGCAGGATCTTCTCCCCGCCCGTGAGAGTGAGCGCGCCCGCGTCCATGGTGACCTTGAGGCCGGACTGCGCGAAGCTCGGTGCCTGGAGCACGCCGGTGGCCGTTCCGCCGCAGAGCTCCGCATCGTAGCCGGTAGTCGTGTAGATGTCGCTCCCACCACTTTCATTCTCGACGGCCAGACAGGCACCGCTGATCAGAAACCGCAGCTCGGAATAGGTGCCGGAGGGCACGTCGGCCCCGCTCACCAGGTCGGCCGTGCTGCTGGCAAGCGTCAGCAGGTCGGTGGTCACCGGCGAGCTCGTCAACACGAGCTTGCCGTTGGTACCCGTCAGGTTGATTCCGGCGATCGTCACCACGGCGTGCTGCACGTCGCCCGGGGCATCCTTGAGCTTGATCGAGAGTGCCGTGGTGCCCGCCGGTCCGGCACCGTCGCTGCACCCAGCCAGAAGGCCGGCGGCACCGAGGAGCAGGCACGCGACGCGGCGCGGGGTGGTTCGGGAGAGCGGGCGGACGGGCATCGTGAAGGTCTCCTGAGATGGGTGTATCGACGGCTCGCAGTTGGACAGGGCGCCGGCACAATACCGGACCGCGCGGGGGACCGAGGCGTGGCGGTCTGGTCCGCTATCTATCTGGACGGGGCAGCTTTATGCGCCGGTGGCGCGGGTGAACGACCCCGGACCCGGCACCAATCGTGCCTGCCGCCGGGCGAGCGGCTTGGCCGATCTATGGATCGGTGCCTCGGCTGGTCGCGCCACTCCAGGTTGCGCCCCTAGAACGCCCACCACGAAATCTGAAGTGCTCGTCGGAAAGAATCCGAGGACCGTCATCGGGCCACGGGCGGCCCCAGCTCAGGGCCCCGTACACGATGAGGCCGGACACGCTCACGGCAGTCATCCACATGCCGGAAGGGAGCTCGGGATACAATGCCGCGAAGGCCGGATCGAGCCACGCCTGACGACAGGTGGCGACTGGCCGCGCGGAAGCGACCGGTGCATGCATTGGGCTGTAGGGAATGTGTGACGGGGGTGAAGAAGAATAAACGCGGATGCCGCAACCGCGCCAGCTCTTCTATGGCCGCATGTCAAACGCCCGGAGGGCGGGTCGGATCGACCGGTCCCAGGTGGTCGGCAGGAGTCGAAACGGCGCCCCTCGGCCCGAGCGACCGGCCTCTCAAGAATCGAGGTTATCGCTTGCGCCGGGCGAGCAGGAAACCGAGCCCGACCGCGGCAAACGCCAGCAGCGCCACGGATCCGACCACTCGGCCCACCCGGATCGTTCGTCCGGCTTCTCGAGCGGCGAGCTCGTTGGAGGTGGTCGCCAGCGCCGAGGCGACACGATCTCGTTGGGCCAGCCACTCATGCACGAGCCCGGGCTCCTCGACTTCTCCGGGCTGTGCGGCAAGCCGTTGGCGAACCTCATCCTCCCCCAGGTCTTCGAGCTCCCGCCATACCTGCTCGCGCGTCTTGCGCACCATGCCGTGCCTCACAGTCTCCGGTGACGTTGCTCGGTCGAACTTGGACAGGGCCGACTCAGCGACGCCGGGCGCGGGTCCTCGCGGCCTTCTTCGCGGCGGCTGACCGTCCGGCGCGGCGCTTGGTATGCGCGGCCTTCTTCGCGGCCGCCGAGCGGCTGCCGGCGCTGGGCGAAGCCTTCTTCCTGGGGGCGCTCTGGCCTTCACGGTAGGCTCGCTCGGCGCTCCGTCGGGTCTTGGCGGATGCGGCACCCTTCTTTGGCGCGCAACTTCACGCCGGACCGGCGCGCCTTGGACAATCCGATCGCGATCGCCTGCCTGGTCGAGCGTGCACCGTGCTTGCCCTCGCGGACGTGGTGCATCTTCTCGCGCACGAACTCGCCGGCCTGCGTCGTCGGCGCCTTCCCCTTCCGGGCGGCCTTACGGGCCCGCTCGATGGTCTTCTTCTCTGGCATGGGTGCTCCTTTTGCGACTGCCTGTGGTCGCACGACCGCTTCAGGATCCTACCTCCAATCCACCTTCTATGCACCTTCAATCCACCTTGACCAACCGGTTGGCCACGGACCGTGGCATGGATCACAACGGCGATGGTGGCGAGGAGCGGCGAGCTCCTCGAACTCCGACGGCGGCAGTCCCGCGAGCCGTACGGAGCACCGAACGTCCATCAAGATCTGTTGACATATCAATAATCGTTGCTACGTTATCGTGCCATGAGCCCCTCGTCGTTCCCGCCCCCACTCTCCGTCGCGACGCGGGCGCCCACCGAATCGCCAGCCGACTTGGCGCGCCTGTTCCACGCGCTCTCCGATCCCACGCGGGTCGAGATCCTGGAGCGCCTGCGGGGCGGCGAGCGTTGCGTATGCGAGCTTACCGACGTGCTCGAGGCATCTCAATCACGGCTCTCGTTCCATCTCAAGACCCTGCGCCAGGCCGGCCTTGTGACTGACCGGAAGGAGGGGCGTTGGGTCTACTACACGCTCGTCCCGGACGCCGTGGCAGCCCTGCGCGATACGCTCGCCGCGCTCACGACGGCAGGTGGGCCGCGGCGTCGGACCTGGTGGGCGTGCTGCGGGTAGCGTGTGATCGTCTTCAACATATCAACGGTTCTTGGTGGGTAACCTTTGGACAACAGGAATCCCCATGAGCGATGACATGAATCCCACCGCGGTGCGGGCGACCGTGCAGGAGAAGTACGGCTCTGCGGCGCGCCGGGTGCTGGAGGTGGCGGACGCGGCAAACTGCTGCGGGCCGGCGAACTCCTGTTGCGGTGGGGCGGCCTTCGCCGGGTCGGTCGATCCCATCACCTCCAACCTCTACGTGCGCGGCGAGACCGCCGAACTGCCCGCGGCGGCCGTGCTCGCCTCACTGGGCTGCGGCAACCCGACCGCGCTCGCCGAGCTGCACCCTGGCGAGGTGGTGCTCGACTTGGGCTCGGGTGGCGGCATCGACGTGCTGCTCTCGGCGCGCCGCGTGGGGCCCACGGGCAAGGCGTACGGCCTCGACATGACCGACGACATGCTCGCCCTCGCGCGTCGGAACACGGCCGAGGCAGGCGCCACCAACGTCGAGTTCCTCCAGGGCCATATCGAGCAGATCCCGCTCCCCGACGCGTGGGTGGACGTGATCATCTCCAACTGCGTGATTAATCTCTCGGGCGACAAGCGCCAGGTGCTCGCCGAGGCCTTCCGGGTGCTCAAGCCCGGCGGCCGCTTCGCCGTGAGCGACGTGGTGGTGCGCGGAGACGTGCCACCCGAGGTACGGCGCAACATGGAGCTCTGGGTGGGGTGTGTGGCCGGCGCCATGGAGGAGCAGCAGTTCCTGGGGCTTCTGAGCGAGGTGGGCTTCGAGGATGCGTCGATCGAGCCGACGCGCATCTACCAGGCCCAGGACGCCAAGGCGTTCCTGTCCGGAGCCGGGCTCGATACCGACCGGGCCGCGGCCGAGATCGACGGCAAGTTCATGGCGGCCTTCGTCCGGGCGACGAAGCCTCGTCCGGTGGCCGCGGCCACGACCGAGGGCGGCTGCTGCGCCCCGGGTTGCTGCGCAGGAGCGCGCCGGTGGGCCGTCCCTGGCGGGTGCTGTTGCTCTGCACGGGGAACAGCGCCCGGAGCCAGATCGCCGAGGCGATCCTCAACTGGAAGGGCCGTGGCCGGTTCGTCGCCGAGAGCGCCGGCTCCCATCCGGCGGCGCGCGTGAACCCCCATGCGATCGGCGTGCTGGAAGCGAGGCGACGTGTTACGCCGGTGGATAGCGACGTTCCCAGAACCCCCAGTCAAGAAGAAGGCCAGTCGCAGGGTTGCGCCGCAGCACGGAGAACCCTAGAGGATACAGGGAACCATCCAGGCAGGTGGCTGTGACCTCACTCCCTAGCAGCCGCAACGCCTCCCGCTCAGTCCGTCTTCGGCCGGCCCCTGCGTCGCTTGTATGCTGCCAAGGCCCGCCGGTTCTCCTCGGCCATCGTGCGCTGTTCGTCGGCGCCTTTGCGTGCGCTCTCGAGCATTCCTGGTCCCGGCCCATGGCCTTGGCGGTCTCACGCAAATCCTCGACAAGCCGCCGGGCCTCTTCGGCTATCGGATAATCGGACGGGAGCCGCACAAGCCGCCGCGACCGGGAATCTCGACTGCGATTCGGGTGAGCCTGCGCACACCCTTATCCGGCCACCGCCGTTACACTGAAAGGGGCACGGGGATGCGCACGACGGCATCGCTCTGCTGTGGGAATAGCGTGGAAGGAGGTACGTCATGGAAACGATGCGAGAGGCCCGGCTTAGGCGGGGGGCGGCAGACCGGTATCCATTCATCCCTGCTCGGATGTGGACCCAGGCCGTGCGCATGGAGGCGTTGGTCCGGGCACATCTGGAGCGCGGTGGCCAGCGAATACGGGCGCGACGGCGGGCGCTGGCGGAAGGGGACTTTCGTTTCCGCGGTGGCTTTCGCCATCCGGCCGATGCCCACACGCGCCTCACGGATCCCGAGACCGCAGCAGTCGGTGAGGGTCGCCATGCATCCTGACTCGAGTGGAGGAGTTGCAGGATGAGCCGCCAAGCCCGGTTACGCGAAGGGTATGCGGCCTGGTACCCAACGATCCCGACGGGTAAGTGGGACCTCGCCCAGGCCGTCCGGCGGATATTGCTCCGACAACTCCGCCATGGTTCACCATGCTGGCAGCCCGGCCCCCGAATCCTCTCCGACGAGCATTTCGAGTTTCGCGGCGCTACGGTGCAGGAGCCCCAGCGGCTCACCGGCGCGGAGCGGCGCAAGGCGTTTCACGTCCCTACCCACAGTGCCAGCCGCTTCACACAGCCGTGACCTCCGGGTCACACTGGGGCACTGGGGCGCACCCGATCGGTGGGGGGCGCTCTGGGCAATCGACCGAGGTGTGGGCAAGGAGAGGCGCCCGGACGCAGGGATGAACCTGGCCGGGCGTGAACTTGCGGTGCCAACGCGGCCCGAAGGTCGGTGCCGTCGGGGACGGCCATCAGCACGACCATTCTAGCCATTGCGGGGAGTGACGGATGTGCCCGGCCTCACTTCCCCCGTTTGCAAGGCGATCACCGGCACAACCTGACCCAGCCCCCGCTCGTCGCGTTCGATGCCCGGCTCGCGGGGTGCCCGCCGGCGCTACTGGCGGCGCTCTGGGAGGTGATCGACGGCTGGATCGTTAGGGCAGATGATCCTGGTCTGAGCCCGCATCCCGCTGGGATTGGCGGGCCTCGCGGGCTGCTCTGGCCTCAGCACAAAGGCGTTGGGATGTGGCTCGGGTGAGGGCCGCCTCTGCGCGGATGAGTATGGACTGCTCCCCGATTTCCCGGGCGATCTCACCGAGGGCAAAAAGGGACTCGGGCAGACGGCGCGGAAGATACATCCCGCACTCTAGTCGCAGCTGCAGGACCGTTCAAGCGGGCTGTTTGAGCTATTTGGCGCGCTCCTGGAGGTGCTCTGGGAGGCGATCGACGGACTAGCCGCGCAGGCTCGTGGTCAGTCATCGGTCTGGTAAAGCTTCATGCGTCATCTTCCGCTACGCGTTCGTAGGGAGCGAGGACCTCGAGCTCCCGTCCCAAGGCTTCAGGGTCCACGTGCCCCGCAAGGATGAAGTTGCGGTTGAAGTCAACGATGTAATAGTCGCCGAGTTCCTGGTGCGCTCGGGCACTCCGGGACTTCTTCACGCCCTCAAGATCATGGGCGAGGTGGCGATTGATCCGCTGGAGGAGCGCGCGCATCGTGATGGGAGTCTGCGTGAGGGTCGCCTTGGCCATCTGGTCACCATCGGGGGAGAGGTGCCCCCACACTTGGGCAAATGAGCGGATAAGTCAATAAGGACTGCCCCAGCTCACCCCCTCCTCACACGCTTCTCCACCCGGTCGATCGGGTCGCCCGCCGGATGGTCAGCTCGCATCCGCATCCGCCATCACTCCGCGTGAGGAAAGTTGGTCGTTACCCCGCCCTGACGCACCGTGCGGGCCACTCGCTCGGCGAAGATCCGCGTGCTGACCCGCACCATGCGGTCGGGCTCGCCCTTCAGCCCGGTCGAGTCATCCAGCAGGATCTCACCCGTCGAGACCCGGATCAACTGCCCCGTGAACAGCCAGATGAGGTTGCTCGTCTTGCTGACCTTCGCCATGACGGCCCAGGGTGCCTGGAGCGTGCGTCCCACCAGACGGGCGCAGGCCACGATGACGTTACAGGGCTGATCGCCGGACCTCGCCC
>JBBSHB010000073.1:0-14442 GCA_038253515.1 Gemmatimonadales bacterium
CCAATCGTGCTCCTGGAGCCCCGCGATCACGTTGCTGCGCGCCCGTTCCTTGTCGCCCGGGGCGACCGCATCCTCGAGATCGAGGAAGACGTAGTCCGCACTTCCTCCCAGCGCCTTGGAGAAGAGCGCGGGTTGGGAGCCTGGCACGGCCAACTCGCTGCGTTGCAGTCGCGGACGTGCCGGCTCGTACCGGGTATGACTCATCGCACGCCGGCGACGGCCGCGGCGGGCTGCGCGGCGGGCGCGCGGGGCGCGCTCTCCCGGGGCTGCACCGGTTTCGCGGTACCGCGGTAGAACTCCGAGGCCGCGGCGACACCGCTGCCCGGAGCGACCTTGATGCCCACATCCCGCATGGCCATCTCGGCCCCCGCCAGAGCGCCCAACAGCATGAGCTCGTTCAGATCGCCGAGGTGGCCGATGCGGAACAGCTTTCCCGCCATCCGCGCCAGCCCGGCGCCCAGCGCCAGGTCGTAGCGCCGGAACGCCAGGTCGATCACCTCCGCGCCGTCGAAGCCGGCCGGCACCAGGATCGCGGTGACGGTATCCGAGTACCATTTGGGCGCCTTGGCGCAGAGCTCGAGACCCCACGCCTTCACCGCCAGGCGCACTCCCTCGGCGAGCCGGTGATGCCGAGCGTAGACGTTCTCCAGTCCTTCCTCGAGCAGCATGTCGATCGACTCGCGCAGGCCGTAGAGCAGCGGCAGCGACGGGGTGTAGGGGAAATACCCGGTGGCATTGGCCTTCATCATGTCGCCGAAATCGAAGAACACCCGCGCGCACCGGGCCTGCTCCCGGCGGGCGAGCGCCTTCGGGCTGGCGGCCACGATGCCGAGTCCGGCCGGGAGCATGAGGCCCTTCTGGGAGCCGGTGACGGCGAGGTCCACGCCCCATTCGTCCATCCGGAAGTCCAGACTGCCGATCGAGCTCACCCCATCGACGTAGAGCAGCGCCGGGTGCTTGGTGCGATCGATCGCCTTGCGGGCGCCGGCCACGTCGCTGGTGACCCCGGTGGCGGTCTCGTTGTGCACCACCAGCACGCCCTTGATCTCGTGCGCCTTGTCGGCGACCAGTGCCTCCTCGATCCGGTCGAGCGGCGCGCCCTCGCCCCACTCGGCGTCGAGGATGTCGACCTCGAGGCCGATCCGCTGGGCCAGATCGATCCACAGGTGGCTGAACTGGCCGTAGCGCGAGGCCAGGACCCGGTCGCCGGGCGAGAGCGTGTTGCTGAGCGCCGCCTCCCAGCCCCCGGTGCCGGTGGCCGGAAAGATGAACGTCTGGCCGGACGTGGTCCGGAAGATCTTCTTGAGATCGTCCAGCAGCGGTGTGGCCAGGGAGGGAAACGCGGAGGAGCGATGGTCCTCCATCGCGATGTGCATGGCGCGGAGGACACGGTCGGGCACATTGGTGGGCCCGGGGACGAAGAGAAAGTTGCGGCCGGCCATGCGCGAAACCTCTGGGTCGAAGAAGGAACGGGGTGAGCGGGCGGGACACCGTCGCCCAAGCGTAAGTAGATTGCTGGCAGCACGAATATTTATGCGTCAACCCATTTATAGCACTTTGTGCTTTTTTTCACAAGGTAGCGTTTCTTGGCCGCTTCCGCCGCCGATCGCCCCCTGATCCCGGCCAGCCGCGATTTGCTGGCGGATTTGTATGCCGTTGCCACGGCAGCGGTTGACCCGGCTCCCGCCGTGGCGCGCCGGCTCCGCGGCCTCCACCCCGGCTCGGCGGGGCGGCGATGGATCGTCGCGCTCGGCAAGGCGGCATCTCCCATGGCCCGGGCCGCCGTCGAGGTGCTGGCGGAGTGGGGGGCCGAGCCCGCCGGCGGCCTGATCGTCGGGCCGACCGGCGACTCCCCTCCCCATCCGCGGCTCCGCGTCGTGCCCGGCGATCACCCCGAGCCCGGCGCGGGGTCGCTGGCCGCAGCTCTGGCCCTCGAGCAGACCGCATCCCTGGTCACTCCCGACGACGAAGTGTGGGTCCTCCTCTCGGGAGGCACCACCAGCCTGGTCGGCGCTCCCGAGGAGGGACTCTCGCCGGCCGAGCTGTCCGGGCTCTACGCGCTGCTGCTCGGCTCCGGTCTCGACATCACGGCCATGAACCGGATCCGGAAGCGGTTCTCCCGCTGGGGCGGCGGCCGACTCGCCCGGGCACTCATGCCCGCCCGCGTCCGGGTCTACGCGGTCTCCGACGTCATCGGCGACGACCTCGCCTCGATCGGCTCCGGTCCCTGCGTCCCTGACCCCACCACCGCGGCGGAGGTTCGGCGGCTGCTGGAGGAGTCGAAGCTCTGGGACCGCCTTCCCCCGCCCGCCCGGCGCCTGGTGACCGCAGTCGAGGCCGGAGAAAAAGCGGAGACGCCAAAGCCTGGTGATCAGGCCTTCGCGCGGGTATCCGTCGAGCTGATCGCCAGTAACAAGCTGGCCCTCGAGGCTGCGGCCAAGCGGGCGGCCGAGTTGGGCCTCGCTCCGATGATTGCGGAGGCGCCGCTCGCCGGGGAGGCGTCGGCGGCCGGGGCGAGTGTAGCCGCTTTCCTCCTGCAACATTGCGGTCGCGGTGAGATCCCGCAACCTGAGGGCGGCGCACTCGCCCGCACCCGGTGTCTCATCTGGGGTGGCGAGACCACGGTGACTCTCGGGTCGTCCGCCGGGCTGGGAGGCCGGTGTCAGGAGTTGGCCCTGGCGGCGGCCCGGGCCCTCGCGGGCGCCCCGCCCGGAGCCGCGCTGCTGGCCGCCGGCACCGACGGCCGTGACGGACCGACCGACGCGGCCGGTGCCATCGTGGACGGCGACACCTGGGATGCCGTTCGTCGCGCGGGTCGCGATCCAGAGCGGGACCTCGGCGCGCACGATGCCTACCGTGCGCTGGATGCGGCGGAGGCGCTGCTCCGCCCCGGGCTCACCGGAACCAATGTCATGGACGTGGTCATCGGGATCTGCTGACGGCGGCTCGTGACCGCGGCGGCTGACGATCAGGGATGCAGCGGAAGTCGCGGCCGGTAGTCGTCGCCCAGCAGCACGCTCACGTCCACCCGGCGCAGGGTGTCCGGCTGGATCACCACGCGACCGGCGCCGAGCCCGTCGGCCACGTCCTTGCCTCGCCCCGGATCGCCGCGACGCACGATGATGCGGGTCGTCTCGACCGGACTCTCCGCGTTGCCGAAGAACACCACGTCGATGCCCTGTTCCCGGAGAGCCCGGGTCGCCACCCGGGCGAATCCCGGACGGCGGGTGCCGTTCAACACTTCGACGACGATCCGATTCTTCCCCGACGGGATGGCATAGGCGTGCCCCTCCACCTGCTCTCGGCGAGCGGGCAGGAGCAGCGCCAGCAGGGTCAGCAGCGCGACGCCACCCACGCCGATCAGCGCGAGGCGGATGATCCGGCGACGAGACTGTTCCAGAAGCGGACCATGGGTTCGGGCAGGGGCCAGGCGGACTGGATGATCCGAGCGAGGCGCTCGGTGGCGATCTGCCGCAGGACCGCCTGCGGCTCCTGGGGGAAGCGCCGGGCCAGCTCGGCGCGACGCTCCGAATCGTGGGGCCGTCCCGGCTCGAGGTAGTCAGCGCAGTAGAGCACCCGCCCGACCATGTCCCACTCCGCCAGCCCGATCGAATGATACCGGACGGCATCCAGTACTCCGCGGTCGGTCTCACCCTCGGCCTTGGCACGCGCGGCGCTGGCCGGACCATGCCGGAGGCTCGCCGGGACCGGCGAGCTCGAGGCCCAGCGATCAAGCTCCTCGATCGGCGCGTCGCGCAGCGCGTCGTGCAGCCAGACCGCGCGAAGCCAGCGATGGCGCTCGTTGTCGGGCACCCCGATCTCCTCGGCCCAGCGGGAGGCGAGCTGGGCCACCCGCCCGATGTGGGCGCGCCGCTCCGGAGTGACGACCGCCCACACCGGCAGCGTCGGCCGGAGCCCGGGAAATCGGAGCGCGGCATCCGCCTCCGCGGAGCTCACTCGACGCCCGCTCCCAACGTGATGTTGTCGATCAGCCGGGTGCTCCCCACCCGGGCCGCGATCGCCACCACCGTCTCGGGCTCCACCGCGGACACGGGGGCGAGCGTCGCCGGATCGGCGATGGCGATGTACTCGACGTCCGCCTGGGGGAAGGCCGCGAGCGTGCGCCGCATCCGCGCCTCGATCGGCTCCGCCCGCCGTTCGCCCTCCCGCCACGCCGCGTGGGCTTCGCGCAGCGCGCTGCTCAAGCCCAGCGCGGTCCGCCGGTCGTCCGGGGACAGATACGCGTTCCGACTGCTGAGCGCGAGCCCGTCGGGCTCGCGCACCGTCGGGACGATCACGATCTCGATCGGCCAGTCCAGGTCCCGCACCATCTGGCGCACCAGGGTGGCCTGCTGGACATCCTTCCGACCGAAGCAGGCCAGGTCGGGCTCGACCAGGTGGAAGAGCTTGGCCACCACGGTGAGCACGCCGGCGAAGTGCCCCGGCCGGGCCGCGCCCTCCCAGCGATCCCCGGTGGCGCCCGGCAGCACCCGGATCTCGGAGCCTGGAGGATACATCATGGTCTCGGTGGGCAGGAACAGCGCATCGACGCCGCGGGCCTCGGCGAGGCGCCGGTCGCGAGGGAGATCGCGGGGATAGCGGGCGAGATCCTCGTTGGGACCGAACTGCAGCGGATTGACGAAGATGCTCATGATCACCGCGTCCGCCCGGCGCCGCGCCTCGTCCGCCAGGCGCAGGTGTCCTTCGTGCAGGAAGCCCATGGTCGGGACCAGGGCGACGCGCCGTCCCGCCCGGCGCTGCTCGCGCACCCAATGTCGCAGGTCGGGAATGGTGGTGAGATCCAGCATGGGGAGGTGGGGGGGCGCCATCGCCCTATTCAAAGCTGTGCTCCCTGCCCGGGTAGCTGCCGTTCCGCACCTCCGCTCCGTACCCGCGCACCGCCTCACGCACCGCCTCGCCCAGCCCGGCGAAGCGCTTCAGGAACTTCGGATTGAAGCCTTCGTTGAGGCCGAGCATGTCGTGGAGCACGAGCACCTGCCCGTCGCAGCCGGGTCCCGCCCCGATGCCGATCGTCGGAATGGTGAGCGCGGTGGAGATGCTTCGGGCGAGCTCGCTCGGGAGCAGCTCGAGCACGATGGCGCAGGCGCCTGCCTCCTCCAGCGCCCTGGCATCGGCCAGGAGCCGCCCGGCCGCCACGGCGTCGCGCCCCTGCACGCGGTAGCCTCCCAGCGCATGCACCGACTGGGGGGTCAATCCGAGGTGACCGATCACCGGAATCCCGCGATCCACCAGGGCGCGCACCGTCTCCGCCATCGGCCGTCCCCCCTCGAGCTTCACGCCGTGCGCACCGGTTTCCTGCAGCACCCGTCCGGCGTTGCGGATCGCCTCGGGAATGGTGACCTGATAGGTCAGGAAGGGGAGATCGACGAAGACCAGGGAACCGCGGGCTCCGCGCCGCACCGCGGCGGCATGATAGATCATCTGCTCCAGCGTGGCGCTCAGGGTGGTGTCCTGGCCGGCGATGACCTGGTTGAGCGAATCGCCGACCAGCAGGACATCCACGTCGGCCTGCTCCAGCAGCCGGGCGAACACCGCGTCGTAGCAGGTGAGCATCACGATGCGCCGGCCGGCCGCCTTCATGGCGAGCAGGTCGAGCACCGTGAGCGGGCGTGGCTCAGTCGTCATGTCGGTCCGCGATCATAGGGTTGCAGCTCCGCCAGCTCTCGGAGCCAGAAGTCGCGATTGGGCAGCTCCGGATGAGGAATGATAAGGTCGGGCTCGGCCAGGTGGCGATCACCGAATCGAACGATATCGACGTCGAGCGTCCGGGCGCCCCACCGGGCGGTACGCACCCGGCCGGCCTGGCGCTCGATGGCCTGGCACGCCTGGAGCAGGGCGCGGGGCGTGAGCTGGGTCTCCAGCAGCACCATCTGATTCAGGTAGGGCGGCTGGTCCATGCCACCCAGCGGCGCCGTCTCCTCCACGGTGGACGCGGCGACGAGGGCCGTTCCCGGCAGCGCGGCGAGGGCCTCGCGCGCCTGGCGCAGGCAAGCGGAGCGATCCCCCAGGTTGCTGCCCAGCGCCACGTACACCCGCTCGCGAGCGGCGGGCGCCACGTCAGCTCTCGACGGCGAAGTGGCTCACGATGCGCTGAAGATCGGCAGCCACGTCGCCCAGCTCCCGGATCGCGCGCTCGAGGTCGACCTGACCCGAGGCCGTCTCGGCCGCCCGGCGAGCCAACGCCTCGGTATCGCTCCGGGTACGGGCGGTACCGGCCGCCACCTGCTGAATCTGTCCGGTGAGCCCGCTCACCGCCTCGAGCTGCTCGGCGGCGGTGCGGGCGATGGCGCGGGCGTGCTCCCCGGCCTCGCGGGTAGTGCCGACGATGGCCTCGAGCGCCATGGCGGCGTCGGCGCTCAGCTCCTCCACCCCGGCCACCGCCTCTCGGCCGCGCTCCATCTGAGCCGCGACGGTGGAGACCTGGCCCGCGATCTCCTCCAGCAGTCCCCGCGCCTCCCCGGCGGCGTGCAGGCTCTGGGCGGCGAGATCCCGCACTTCGTCGGCGACCACGGCGAAGCCACGCCCCCCTGCTCCGGCCCGGGCCGCCTCGATCGCCGCGTTGAGCGCGATCAGGTTGGTGAGGTCGGCGATCTCGCGGATGGTGCCGATGAACCCGGTGATGCGCGCCGTCAGCCGGCCCAGTGTACCGACCTGGTCCGCGCTGGCGGACACGAAGCCCTTCAGTCCCACCAGCCGGTCGATCGCGTCGCCGATCACGGCGCGGTTCCGCACCGCCACCTCGGCCGCCGTGCCACTCGCCTCGGCGGCTTGCGCCCCCTGGGTCGACATGGCCCGCGAGGCGGCCGACAGCGCGTCGGTGGCCCGGAGCCCGCCGGCCACGAAGCGCTCCAGCTCGGACGCGCCCTGGTGCATGCCCTGGGACGCGTCGGCCAGCGCGGTGGCCGAGGCCCGCAACGAGTCCGTGACCCGGGCGAGCGCCGTCACCTGGCTGCCGATCTGCTTCACCGTGCTGAGCAGCGGCCGGCGCAGCTCGGTGATGTGAATCGCGGTCGCCATCTGGTTGGCCAGCGTGCTGAGCGCCAGCAGGTCCTTGGCCCCGTAGGCGTGGCGCTTCGGGTGATCCACCTCGACCGTGCCCAGGAGCTCCTCGCCGAACCGGATGGGATGGATGACGATGCTGCCGATCTGCGGCATCGGCCGGTGCACTCGAGGATCCTTGCGGACGTCCTTCACCACCACTGTCGTGCTGGTCGCCATCGCCTCCAGGCGAAACGGCGCGATCTCCTCGGGCGGCTCGCCCCGGTCGGGCCGGCCCAGCGCACCGCGATAGGTCAGCACCGGCCCGGCCGCCGTCGCGCGGTAGACCCGGAAATCCCCCCAATCGATCAGCCGGTACGCCAGCCGCTCGATCTGGTCGAACGATCCCTGCAGCGTCGCGTTGCTGGCGATGGCCGCCTCCATCAGGTGGACCTTGTTGAGATCCTCGGCGCCGATCGCCTCCTCCAGGATGCGCCGGGTGAGCAGCCCGAACAGTCCCAGCAGCAGGGCGACGGTAATCCAGCCGACCGGCGCCAGCACCCGGAGCGAGCCGACGATCACCACGGTCGCGGCGAGGGTCAGGAGATAACTGATGATCTCCCAGCGGAGGATGAGGATCTTCTCCGCGTGCTCCAGTTTGTCCCGGACCAGCAGGGTGAAGTAGAACAGGGTCCGGCCGGCGAAGAAATAGAAGCAGATGAAGATCGCGCCGGCGGGGAGGAAATCGAGCGACAGATCGGGGTGGCCGCTGGCCGCGAGCACCGCGGCATAGGGACCGTAGGCGGCGACGAAGGTCAGCACCTCGCGACCCGCGTTGATCAGGCCGGCGCGGGGAATCTTGCGCAGCCAGAGCACGTCGGAGGCGAAGGTCCCGATCAGGAGCGACAGCACCACGGGGGTGGGGCCGACGCAGATCCCGCCCACCAGTGCCGGAACGCCGGTCTGCGTCAGGTAGGAGTACTTGCTCAGCCGGACGGGCGCGGCACGCAAGCCGAACACCGTCAGCGTGAGCAGGAGAATGGAGATCGGCTGCGAGAGCCAGCGGAGGTCCAGGGCCAGGGCGGCAATCGCCACGAGCAGGCCTCCGGTCGAGAGCACCCGCGCGTAGCGATCGAGCGTCCGCTGAACGTCCAGCGTCATGAGTGCCCGCCGTCCCCGTCCAGCGCCGCACGGAGGCTGGTGAGGAAACCGGTGGCCGCGTCGACGCCCTGGGTCCCCAGGATGTCGACCAGGGCGCTCCCGACGACGACCCCGTCGGCCAGGTGGGAGACCGCGGTGGCCTGCGCCGGCGTGGAGATGCCGAATCCGACCGCGACCGGCAGCGCCGTGGCGGCACGGACCTGCGCGATCGACCCTTCCAGCCCCGACGCCAGCGACGCCCTCGCGCCGGTGACGCCGAGTCGCGCGATCAGATAGATGAATCCCTCCGCGCCCTCCACCGCCCGGGCCATGCGCTCCGGCCGGGTTGTGGGCGCCACCAGACGGATGAGGTCGAGCGGGCTCTGCTGGACGGCGTGCTCGACGGGAGGATCGCTGCCGGCGGGAAGGTCGGTCAGCAGCAGCCCGGCGACGCCCAGCGCGTCCGCCGCGGCCAGGAAGCGGTCGATCCCGTACCGCAGGATCGGATTCACGTAACTGAAGACCACCACCGGCCGGGACAGCTTGGCGCGTGCGATCAGCTCCAGGGTCCCGGCCAGCGTCATGCCCTGCCGCAGGGCCTCGAAGGTCGAGCGCTGGATGGTGGGCCCGTCCGCCAGGGGATCGCTGAACGGTACGCCCACCTCCAGGATGTCGGAGACCCGGTCCGCCGCTCGCAGCGCTTCGAGACTCGTATCCAGTGTGGGGTAGCCGGCGGTGAGGTACGGAATCAGAGCGCTGCGCCGGGCGGCTCGGAGCGCCGACCAGACCGGCGCCAGCCTCGACTCAGACAAAGTAGTCGCCGACCGTCAGCCCGTAGCGCCCCGGATTGGTCACCTTCACGATCGACCGCCGGAACGCCCCGCTCTCGTCCTGCTCGGCCAGGTTGACCGGCAGTCCCGGGGGGGGAACGACGGCGCCATCGACGTCCACGGCCACCCGGACCAACGGCCGGTGGAGCTGCTGCCCCTCAGGGTTGGGGGCGGCGACGATGCCCACCTCGAGGGTGTCCAGGATGACGCAGGTACCGACCGGATAGATGCCGATCAGATTGATCAGCGCTTTCACCAGCACGGTGTCGTAGCCCCGCTTGGGGTTCTCCCACATCTCGCGGAGGACCTGGTCCGGCTCGATCGGGATGGTCTGATAGCTGCGGCGGGTCGTCGCCGCGTCGAAACCATCGGCCACGGCCACGATCCGGGAGAAGATCCCCAGCGTCCGCGGCCGGATCGACTTGGGGTAGCCGGTCAGGTCGGTCTTCATGTGGTGCTCGTGCGCGACCAGAATGGTGCGGTAGGGCAGCTCGTCATGCGACCGCATGCCGAACAGGGTGAGCGCGCCCAGCCAGGGGTGACCCTGCATGATGCGCCACTCGACCTCGTCGAGGCCCGTCGTCTTGTTGAGGATCTCCACCGGCACCCGGGCCTTGCCCACATCGTGCAGCAGGGCGGTCATGCCCAGATCGTAGAGCTGCAGCCGGGTGAGGCCCAGCTTCTTGCCCAGCGCGACCGAGAAGATGCACACGTTCACCGAGTGGGTGAAGGTGTATTCGTCGTAGTCGCGAATGGTGGTCAGTCCGACCAGCGAGGTTTCGTTGTTCAGTACCTGATCGACGATGAGCTGGACCGCACGCTTCACCCGCTTCACGCTGGTGGCCCGCCCCAGCCGTACCCCGGTGATCACGTCCTTGGTGACCGCCACGCCCTGGGAATAGATCCGCTTGGCCGCTTCCCGGGACTGCTCCGCGTCGGGATCGGTGTGGCTGGCCCGCTCGATCTCCAGCCCGGTGACGCTCCCGGCGGCCAGTCGTTCGTACAGCTCCTCGAAGCGATCGGCCGGCTCGCCCCGCTCCGAGAGGCTCAGGAAGAGGCTCAGCAGGATCTGCCACTCCCGGCGCTCGCTGCCGTGCACCCGCAGTGCGCCGATATCGAACGCCCGCAGCATGGCCAGGATATGGCTGAAGGAGGCGTAGTTGTCGAGCTCGAGCCGGAGCCGGGTGGCGTTGACGAAGATGAAGTCGCCCGCCATCCGCAGCTCGAGGTCGCTCTCCACCGCCAGGAGGGCGCGGGCGGCGATGTCGAGCTCGTCGAGTGCCTTCTGCACCGTCGCGTTCTCGACCGGATAGAGCTTGAGGCTGCGGAGCGCCGTATACAGCGCCAGCAGCAGGACCCGGCCGCCGTGGCGGAGCTGGCCTTCCGGCGCCCCGCGGGCGGTGGCGTCGGTCGACTGGGTCACGACGTCGTCTCCCGCAGCGCGCGGCTCACCGCGTTGCGCACCACGAGATCCTTGTCGTCGGCCGCACGCTGCAGCAGCTCGCGGGCTTCGGGCGTGCGGATCTTTCCGATGGCGATAGCGGCGCAGGCGCGGACCTCGGACGATTCCTTCATCCGCAGCATCCCGCGCGGCAGCAGCAGGGCACTCAGCGGCTTGAGGCCGCTGGCCCCAGCGATCGCACCGTAGGCTTCGAAGAAGGCCATCTTCTCGGTGAGATCCATCTCCTTGACCGCCTTACCCAGCACGATGGCCTCCACCCGGCGCTGCGCGCCCTTGTAGCCCCGGCTGCCCACCACCCGCACGGCGGCGAGCCGCACCCCGCGATCGTCGTCCTCCAGCGCCTTGTCGATGAGTGCCATGGCGGCCGGCGTCGCCAGTTGCGCGAGGGCCTGCACGCTCGCGAGCCGGACGGCGGGAAGCGGGTGCGCCACGGTCTCGCCCAGCCCGGGGACCGTCTGATGCAGGCCGAGCCGCCCGCAGAGGGTCACCACCGGCGCGAGGGCCGGCGATTCCGGATCCTTGAGAATTCGCAGCACCTCCGACGGGTGGGTCTCCGCCAGCCGGTCGGCCACGCCCTCCAGCAGCGTGCGCAGCGGGGTGGACGAAAGATTGGGGATCCAGGTGAGGATCGGCTCGAGGGCCGAGGCACGGAGCTCATGCAGCAGCTCGGCCACGTGGGCGTCCCCGGCGAGCGTGGGGGTCTCGTCCAGGGATTGGAGCAGCTGGCTCACGATCGCCGCCTCGCTCAGCTTGGAAACGAAGCCCGCGAGCCGGTGCGCGTGCTCCTCCCTCAGTCCCGACGTGCGTTGCGCCAGTTGCCCGCATTCGCGCAGGATCCTGGCGGCCGTCCGGAAGTCCCGGAGGTTGAGGAAATTGGGGAAGAGATGCTCGACCGCGGTGAGAATCTCGCTCCGGATCTCGGGCTCGTTCTGCAGCTCGAACAGGTCGAAGAGGACGTTGAGCGCGGTGCCGCGCACGTCCCGCCCGTACTCCTCCTCCACCTCCCGCGCCACCTGGTTGATCTCCTTCTCGTCCAGGAAGTAGAGGGTGGAATCGAACTCGTCGAGGTCGACCACCCCTTTGGGCCGGGGCGGTGCCTCCGCCGCCGCCTGGGAATGGCGTTGTTGGGCGGCCTGGTCCTGATCGCCTGCCGGCGAATAGCTGCCGTTCTGCTCCGGCAGCGAGCCGCCGCCCTCCCCGAAGAACTCGATGAACTTGTACTGGATGAGCTCGAATTCCTGCTCCCACAGCAGGGTGAGCAGGTCGTCCCCGGCGTCGGCGGCGAGGAAGCGCGCGCGGTTGATCGTCTCCAGAAAGCGGGGCAGCTCGTCGAGCTCCGCGCCGCGACAGATGGTGAGCGAGCGCATCCCATCCTTGAACAGGCCCCACGCGAGGCTCTCGCTCTTGTTGAGCTGATGGTACACCACCTGATCGTCCCAGGTGAAATCGGTTTCCGCCACCGTGAGGACCAGCTGATCCATCGCGGCCCAGACCGGCAGGAACGCGGTCCTCAGGTTCTCCGTGGCCCGCTGATGGATGGGGTTGTTCGGCAGATACATGTGATACGCGCGGAGCGCCTTCACCAGGCCGTTGATCAGCTCGGCGACATGGGACGCGGGAAGGATCTCCGTCGTCGGCTGGCCGGTCGTCACCTGGGCGGCCTCAGTAGCTGGGCCACATGCGCGACGTCCTTGTCCCCCCGTCCGCTGAGACAGACCAGTACCAGCGCGCCGTCCGGCCAACGTCCCGCCATCCGGCGGACCCAGGCGAAGGCATGCGCCGTCTCCAGCGCGGGGATGATCCCCTCCAGCCGGCACACCACCTGGAACGCGTCGAGCGCCTCCGCGTCCGTGGCGGACTCGTAGGCCACCCGCCCGCTGTCGTGCAGGTAGCTGTGCTCCGGCCCCACCCCCGGGTAGTCCAGGCCGGCGGACACCGAGTGCGCCGGCGCCACCTGACCGTCCGCGTCCTGCAGCAGGTAGCTCAGGCTGCCGTGGAGCACGCCGGGCGACCCCGCCCCGAGCGTGGCGCTGTGCAGGCCGGAGGCGATGCCCTCCCCCGCCGCCTCCACCCCCACCAGCAGCACCGCGGCATCCTCCAGGAACCCGGTGAAGATTCCCATCGCGTTGGAGCCGCCGCCCACGCAGGCCACCACGGTGTGGGGCAATCGCCCGTACCGGGCCAGCACCTGGCTCCGTGCCTCTCGTCCGATCACCGACTGGAAGTCGCGTACCATGCGGGGGTACGGATCGGGCCCGACCACCGATCCGATGATGTAGTGCGTGGTCGGGACGTTGGTCACCCAGTCCCTGAGCGCCTCATTGGTGGCGTCCTTGAGGGTCCTGGTGCCCGACCCGACGGGCACCACGGTGGCGCCGAGCAGCTCCATCCGGTAGACGTTGAGTCGCTGCCGCGCGACGTCCTCCTCGCCCATGTATACCACGCACTCCAGGCCGAAGCGCGCGCACACCGTCGCCGTCGCCACGCCGTGCTGACCCGCGCCGGTCTCCGCGATGATCCGCCGCTTGCCCATTCTGAGCGCGAGCAGCGCCTGCCCGATCGTATTGTTGATCTTGTGCGCGCCGGTGTGATTCAGGTCCTCCCGCTTGAGCACGACGGTGGCCCCGACCTCGGCCCCGAGACGCAGGGCCTCGGTGAGCGGCGAGGGCCGGCCCACGAAGTCGGTCAGCAGCTGCTCGTACTCGGCCCAGAACACCGGGTCACCCCGCACGCCGTCGTAGAGCGCCGCGAGATCGTCCAGCGCGGCGACCAGCGTCTCGGGGACGTAGCGGCCGCCGTACGGTCCGAACCGGCCGGCGACCGCCCGCTCAGGTGATGGGGCTAGGGCCAAACAGCGCCTCCAGGAAGCGCGAGATTTTGTCGGGGTCCTTGATGCCCGGAAGGTACTCGACCCCTGAACTTACATCGACTACCTCGGGTCGAACGAGGCCCACCGCCTCCGCCACGTTCTCCGGGGTGAGCCCTCCAGCGAGGACCATCGTCGTGCCGGCCAGTCTCGCCCGGGCTTCGCGAGCCACCGCCAGGTCCAGCGAAACGCCAGCCCCGCCCGGGGCATACGGCACGTGGGGCTCCACCAGCACGGCATCGGCGTCGCGCACCGCGTCCGACAGCGCGTCCAGGTCGCCGGGCGCGGCGATGCGAGCGACCCGCCAGACCTGGAGGCCTTCCGTCCGGAGCCGGACCCCCGCCGCGCGCGGGTAGGGCCCGTGCAACTGGGCACCGACGAGGCCGGCGGCGCGGCTGATCCGAAGGATCTCCTCGACCGATTGGGTGCCGTAGACTCCGAAGACGGGAACCCCGTTCGCGCCGGCCGCCACCTCGGCGGCCCGCTCGGGGGTGACCATCCTCGGTCCACCAGCAAAAACGACGCCCAGGAAGGAGGCACCCGCGTCGGCGGCCGCGGCCGCGTCCGTCGCCCGGGTCAGCCCGCAGATCTTGGCCCTAACGCGCACGCCGCGGGACCCGGCTGAGCCCGGCCATCAGGCCGTCGGGATCGGCGGCGGCCGAGAGCGCGGTTCCGATCAGGACGGCATCGGCCCCCGCCGCCGCCGCACGCTCCACATCGGCCACTGAGGCCATCCCGCTTTCCGCCACCGCGATCCGGTCGGCCGGCACTGCCTGCACCATCCGCCATGCGGCCGCGGTATCGATGGCGAACGAATCCAGGTCGCGGCTGTTGATCCCCAGGATCCCCGCCCCCACGGAGAGCGCCCGCTCGAGCTCCGCTGGAGTGTGCACCTCGACCAGCACCTCGAGCCCGTACTCCCGCGCGCAGGCGAGCAGCGCCTCGAGGCGCATCCCCTCCAACGCTCGGACGATCAGCAGCACCGCCGCCGCGCCGGCCGCGCGAGCCTCCACGATCTGCAGCTCGTCGAGGATGAAGTCCTTCCGGATGACCGGCACGCCCGCCCGGGCGACGGCGGTGCGGAGGTCATCCACCGAGCCGCCGAAGAACGGGCCATCGGTCAGCACCGAGATCGCGGCCGCGCC
>JBBSHB010000074.1:0-14324 GCA_038253515.1 Gemmatimonadales bacterium
GGCTTGACCTGGAAAGACAGACCCTGGACAGCCGGGAAGTCTCCGTAGAGCTTCTGCAACCCGTCGACGTCGATCACCGGGCCGCCGCCTGAAACTTTCCCGGGTCGCGAAGCGTCTCTCGATGAAACATATTTACTCCAGTCGCCGTCGTCCGCCGGATGGTGGGTCTCGGAGCGGAGGGTCTATGCGAAACTACTGGATGAGGATCGCGCTCGGCGCCCTGGGCATCTTCGCCGTGGGGATGATCGCGGTCACGCTGGTCCGCCGGGGTGTGGCCAAGGTGAACGACGTGGTCGCGGGCAGCGGACCGATCAGCATTCCCCTGGCGATCATTCCGTTTCAGCTCAACGGCAATAAGCTCGGCAACCTTCAGCGCCTGGTGCTGTACCGCGAGACCCCCAAGAAAGTGTCCTCGGTGCAGCTCGAGGTGAAGCTCAACGACGCTCTCCTGGCCCGCGGGTTGGAGGGATGCCGGCTGGCGGCGAACCTGGACAGCGAAGAAGACCACCATGGGCCGGGCATCCGCGTCCGAACCGGCGGCTGGAACAAAGGCACCTTCTGGTGCAGCAAGGAAGGGGCGGACAGCGGCCTGGTGGAATACGGTCACGCGGTCTTCAACCCCGGTGGGGTGACCGTCCCGCTGCTGCTCCGGCAAGATCTGGTGGACGATCTCCGGAAAGGAGACTTCGGCGACGACTCCGATTCCTCGGACATCGCCGATTCCATCAGCGAGGCGGTCGAGGCCCGCGCCGATTCTATCTCGGCGGCGGCCGAGCGGACGGCCGACTCCATCACCGCGCGGGGCGACCGTCTCGCCGACTCCCTCCGGTCCGAGGGCCAGCGTCGAGCCGACTCTGCCAGGACCGGGGCGCAGCGGATGGCGGACTCCGCGCGCCATCGCTAGCTTCGGAGTCCATGCTCTTCGTCCTCGATAACTACGACAGCTTCACCTACAACCTGGTCCAGTATGCCGGTGAGCTCGGTGCCGAGCCGGTGGTCTACCGGAACGACGCGCTCACGGTCGCCGACGTCCTCGCCCTCGCGCCTTCAGCCATCATCATCTCGCCCGGCCCGTGCACTCCTCGCGAGGCCGGCATCTCGGTCCCGCTGGTCCGCGCCGCCGCGGGCCGAGTGCCCCTGCTCGGTGTCTGCCTGGGTCATCAAGCGATCGGCGACGCCTTCGGCGGGCGGGTCGTCCGGGCCGATCGGCTGATGCACGGGAAGACCACCATGGTCCAGCACAGCCGCCACCCCGTCTTCGAGCAAATCCCCAGCCCCTTCGAGGCCATGCGCTACCATTCGCTGGTGGTCTCGCCGGCGGGGCTGCCGCCGGAGCTCGAGGTCACCGCCTGGTCGGCGGACCGGCCTGCCGGCAGCGAGATCATGGCGTTGTGCCACCGCACGCTCCCGGTGTACGGGGTGCAGTTCCACCCCGAGTCGGTCGGTACGGGCCACGGAAAACGTATCCTGACGAACTTTCTGACGCTGGCTCGGGCGGGCGCTACGCTGAGCCCTGTAGGTGCTACCTAAGGTCCTGGCCCGTAGACTGATAGCCGTGGCCCACAGGGCGGTCCCGAGAGGCGGCATGAGTTTTGACTGACATGCCGCACCCGATTACCTTCCATGATGCGCGTGCTTGGTGTCATTCCGGCTCGTCTAGGCTCTACCCGACTCCCCCACAAACCGCTCCAGATGCTGGCCGGTGAGCCGCTCATCACCCGGGTGATTCAGCGCGTCATGGAGCACGGACTGGTCGATCTGCTGGTGGTGGCAACGGACGCGCCGACGATCGCGGAGGTGGCGCGGCGCTCGGGCGTGCCGGCCGTGTTGACCGACCCCGGGCACCTCTCGGGCACCGACCGCGTGGCCGAGGTGGCCCGGCGTGACGAGTTTGCCGGGTTCGACGTGGTGGTGAATGTCCAGGGTGACGAGCCGTTCGTGACGCGCGAGGCCCTGGCCGGGGCACTCCAGCGGGTCGAGGAGGGCGACGACGTCGGCACCGCCGCCGCGCCGCTCGATCCGGCGCTCGCGGCGGATCCCTCGCGGGTCAAGGTGGTCACGGACGCGCGGGGCCGTGCACTGTACTTCTCGCGCTCCGTCATTCCCCATCGCCGGGACCCGGGCGACTCGGCCGACGGGCTCTACTGGCAGCACCTGGGCGTCTACGCCTATACCCGCTCGGCGCTGGAATGCTGGGTCGGTGCCCGGCCGAGCCCGGCGGAAGAGGCGGAGCGGCTGGAGCAGCTTCGGGCGCTGCACTACGGGCTCGCGATCGGCGTGACCCGGCTGGCCGAGCCGGCCCTGCCGGGTGTCGACACGCCGGATGACCTTCGACGGGCGGAAGCCCATTGGCACGCACTTCAGGGGTGAGTCTATGACCACGGGTCCCAACGCGACCAAATACATCTTCGTCACCGGCGGCGTCGTCTCCTCCCTCGGGAAGGGCATCGCCGCCGCTTCGCTGGGACGCCTGCTGGTCGAGCGCGGGCTCGCCGTGACCATGCAGAAGTTCGACCCGTACATCAACGTCGACCCCGGGACGATGTCGCCGTTCCAGCATGGCGAGGTCTTCGTCACCGACGACGGTGCGGAGACCGATCTCGACCTGGGCCACTACGAGCGCTTCATCGATCATTCGCTCTCCCAGCAGAACAACGTCACCACCGGCCGGATCTACCAGACGGTGATCACCAAGGAGCGGCGGGGCGAGTACCTCGGGTCCACCGTCCAGGTGATCCCCCACATCACCGACGAGATCAAGAACGCCATCCGGCGCACCGCACCGGGCCACGACGTGGTGATCACCGAGATCGGCGGCACCGTCGGCGACATCGAGGCGATGCCGTTCCTGGAGGGCATCCGCCAGTTCCGCCAGGAGGTCGGCCGGGACAATGCGCTCTTCATCCATCTGACCCTGGTGCCGTTCATCGCGGCGGCCGGCGAGCTCAAGACCAAGCCGACGCAGCACTCGGTGCGGGAACTCATGCAGCTCGGAATCCAGCCCGACATCCTCATCTGCCGCAGCGAGCAACCGATCTCCCCCGACATCAAGCGCAAGATCGCCCTCTTCTGCAACGTGGACTTCGGCTGCGTGGTGGAGAGCCCGGACGTCACCTCGATCTACGAGATCCCGCTCCGCTTCCTGGAGCAGGGGCTCGACCGCGAGGTCTGCCAACGTCTCCGGCTGGAGACCAAGGAGCCCGACCTCCGCGGCTGGAAGGCGATGACCGACCGGATCCTCCATCCGACGCACCGGGTCCGGATCGCCGTCGTGGGCAAGTACACCGCCCTGCACGACGCGTACAAGTCGGTGAGCGAGGCGCTGATCCACGGCGGCATTCCGCACGACGCCAAGGTCGAGGTCGAGTGGGTCCCCAGCGACCGGTTCACCGACCAGCCGGCCGCGGGGCGGCTGCTGAAGGAGTTCGATGGACTGCTCATCCCCGGCGGCTTCGGCGAGCGCGGGGTGGAAGGAATGGTCCAGGCCATTCGCTGGGCCCGGGAGAACGACCTGCCGTTCTTCGGGATCTGCCTCGGGCTCCAGGTGGCGATCATCGAGTTCGCCCGCCACGTCTGCGGCCTGCCCGACACCAACAGCACCGAGTTCGCGCCCGACTGCGAGTCGCCGGTGATCGCCCTCATGCAGTCCCAGCGGGACGTGAGCGATCTGGGCGGCACCATGCGGCTCGGCGCGTACACCGCGAGGCTTCGGCCGGGATCGCGCGTGGCGCAGGCGTACGGCGTCAACGAGATCAGCGAACGGCATCGGCATCGGTGGGAGGTCAGCAACGCCTACCGCGACGTGCTGGCGGAATACGGGCTCCGCCTGTCGGGTCAGTCGCCCGACGGCGGGCTGGTGGAGACGATCGAGCTCCCGGATCACAGCTGGTTCATCGGGTGCCAGTTCCACCCGGAGCTCAAGTCGCGTCCCACCCGGCCCCATCCGCTCTTCGCGGGCTTCGTCGGCGCCGCGCTCCGCCGCCGTCTCGGAGGGCCGCCCACCCCCGCGCCGAAAGAGCTGGTCGAGCTGGCGCGCTGATGGGATGGACCTTCGCCCGCGTCCCGTTCCTGATCGCCGGCCCGTGCGTGGTCGAGCCGGGGGACGTGCTTCCCCGGGTCGCGGAGGCGCTCGCCCGACTCTCGCTCGCGCGCGGCATTCCGGTCTGCTTCAAGGCCAGCTTCGACAAGGCCAATCGGGCGGAGCTCGCCGCATCGCGGGGCCCCGGCCTGGAGGAGGGCCTCCGGGTGCTGGAGCGGGTCCGCGCCTCGAGCGGCCTGCCGGTGCTCACCGACATCCACGAGTCGCACCAGGCGGCGCCCGCGGCCGAAGTGGTCGACGCGCTGCAGATTCCGGCCTTCCTCTGCCGGCAGACCGATCTGCTGCTGGCGGCGGGCCGCACCGGCAAGCCGGTGAACGTGAAGAAGGGCCAGTGGATGCAGGCCGAGTCCATGGCGGGCGCGGTCGCCAAGGTCCGGAGTGCCGGCGGTACCGACGTGGCCGTCACCGAGCGGGGCACCTTCTTCGGCTATGGCGACCTGGTGGTGGACATGCGCAACTTCGCCCGGATGCGACAGGCGACGGGCGCGCGGGTGCTGTTCGACGCGACGCACGCGGTGCAGCAGCCGGGGCAGGGGACGGCGGGAGCGAGCGGAGGCCAGCGCGAGTTCATCCCCGATCTCCTGGCGGCGGCGGCGGCGGCGGGAGCCGATGGCTTCTTCCTGGAGACCCATCCGGATCCGGCACACGCCCTGAGCGACGCGGCCACCCAGTGGCCGCTCGAGCGCCTGGATGAGCTGGTCGGTCGCACGCTGGACGTCTGGGCCCGGGCGCATGATTGATCCGGTCGTGGCCCGGCGTATCCGGCTCCTGGGGCTCGACGTGGACGGCGTCCTGACCGACAACGGCGTCTTCCTCGGCCTGGTGGACGGGGAGGCGGTGGAGCTCAAGCGGTTCGACATCCAGGACGGACTCGGCCTGATGCTGCTGCGGAGCGCCGAGCTCCCGGTCATCTGGTTGAGCGGCCGATTCTCTCAGGCCACGGCCACCCGGGCGCGGGAGCTCGACGTCGAGGAGCTGCTCCAGGTGGCGGGCCCCGAAAAGCTGCCGGCGTTTGCTGCCCTGCTCGAGCGGCGTGGCATCGCCTGGGAGGAGGCAGCGTTCGTGGGAGACGATCTGGCGGACCTGCAGGTGCTCCGCCGCGTGGGGCTGCCGATCGCGGTCGCGAACGCGGTCGCGGAGGTGAAGGCCGTGGCGTCCTACGTGACCCGCGCCTCGGGCGGGCACGGCGCGGTCCGCGAGGTCGCCGAGGCGCTGCTGAAGGCGCGAGGGGAGTGGCCCGACATGCTGCAACGCTACTTCACGGAGCCGGCGCACCGTGCCGTTTGACACGGCGGCACTGATCGAGCTCGGTCGCCGGGTCCTCCAGGTCGAGGCCTCGGCGCTGGCGAGCGTGGCCGGACGCCTCGACGACCGGTTCGCCCGAGCGGTGCGTCTGCTGGCCGCCGCCTCCGGGAGGGTCATCGTGTCCGGGGTGGGGAAGTCGGGACTGGTGGCGCGGAAGGTGGCGGCGACCCTGACCTCGACCGGGACGGCGGCCGCCTACCTGCACCCGGTCGACTCTCTCCACGGCGATCTCGGCATCGTTGGCAAGCACGACGTCGCCATCGTGCTGAGCAAGAGCGGAGAGTCGCAGGAGCTGTTCGGACTGGTCGGGTCGTTGCAGCGTCTGGGCGTGCCGATCATCGCCATCACCGGCGAGATGGACTCGACGCTGGCGCGAAGCGCGGCGGTGACGCTCGATGCCGCCGTCGCCGAAGAGGCCTGCCCCCACGACCTGGCGCCGACCAGCAGCACCACCGTCGCCCTCGCGCTAGGCGACGCGCTCGCGGTGGCGCTGCTGGAGGTGAAGGGGTTCCGGCGGGAAGACTTCGCGGCGCTCCATCCAGGCGGCAGCCTGGGACGGAAGCTCCTCCTCCGGGTGCGCGACGTCATGCTCCCGCCGGGACACATCCTGGGACCCGCGGCCACCATGCACGACGCCGTCGTGGCCCTGGCTCGCGAGCGTGGGCTCGCGATGGTGATGGACGACAGTCGGCTGGTCGGCGTGCTCACCACCGGCGACCTCACTCGCCTGGCCGAGCGCGATCCGGGATTCCTCGCCTGCCCGGTCGTGGCCGTGATGACCCGGACGCCGAGGACCGCCTCGCCGGAGGAGCTGGCCGCCTTGGCCGTCGGGACCATGGAGCGCTTCGGGGTGATCGCGCTTCCCGTGGTCGAGGCCGATGGGACGATTCTCGGGTCGGTGCACCTCCACGACCTGATGCGCGCGGGGGCGGTGTGACGCGGGCGGGGTGGATGGTCTCGGTCGGGCTGGCCGTAGGGGCTCTCGCCGGGTGCGAGGAGTCCGGGGCCAAGCCGACCACCACCATGCAGGCCACCGACAGCGCCGACCAGGTGCTCGAAGGATTCTCCCACTATGTGACCAGCGAGGGCGTGCGCCGGAGCCGGGTGGAGGCGGATACCGCCTTCTTCTACGAGAGCACCCAGATCACCGACCTGCGACGGATCAAGGTGGTCTTCTACGATCTCAAGGGCCAGGAAAGCTCGACCCTCACCGCCCAGCGGGGGACCTATCACTGGCAGGACGGGTCGATGGAGGCCAACGGCCATGTCGTGGTGCTGACGCCAGATCAACGGAGGCTCCAAACTGAGCGGATCCGCTACGACAATGCCGCCAACACCATCTCCACCGACCTGCATTTTACCTTCGATCGAGGAACCGAGCACCTGGAAGGGAACAGCTTCAAGTCCGACCCCGACTTCAAGAACGTGGTGACCGATCGTCCCAGGGGCGTGGCGGGCAACGGCGTGCTGCTGCCGGGGCAGGAGCAGCAGTGATGCGCACGCTGGGCGGCGTCATCTCCCTGGCCCGGCTCGCGGTGGCGGCGGCGGCCGGACTCTTCCTGGCCGGCGGGCTCGCGGCCCAGGCGCCGGCCGCACCCAAGCCGAAGCCCAAGCCGGCGGCTCCCGCCGACCAGACCCAGCGCTGCATCTTTCAGGTCGATAACGTGGACCGGCAGGGCAGCGTGATCGAGACGCCGACCGGGACCAACTACTTCGCCGGGGGCAACGTTCGACTGAGCTGCAGGGGCCAGCAGATCTCGATGCGGAGCGACAGCGTCGCCGCGTATGGCGGCAACGTGGTGCAGTTCATCGGAAACGTGAAGTACCGGGATTCCACGCTCACGATGGATGCCGACTTCGGCACCTACTACAAAATCGGAGAGCGGTGGGAGGCGCGTGGTCGTGTCGTCACCCGGAATCTCAAGAGCGGCTCCGGTCTCACCGGTCCCTCGCTGGACTACTTCCGCGAGGTCAAAGGCGTCCGCGACACCCTGGAGATGTACGCCGTCAGTCGGCCCAAGATCCGGTACTTTGCCGAGGACTCGGCCGTGGCCAAGGAGGTCGAGCCGTACATCATCGTGGCCGACCGGGTGCGCTTCAAGGGGAGCGACCGTCTCTGGGCCGGTGGCAAGGTGACCATCGATCGGAGCGACTTCGCCGCGCGGGGTGACTCGCTCAGGCTCGATACCGGGAAGGGGAGCGACGGCACGCTCATCGGCGGAGAGCCGACGCTCCGCGGCCTCGGTCCCGACAGCTTCCGGCTGAGCGGTCAGCGCATCGATCTGGCGCTGGAGCGCCGGGAGTTGAAGGGCCTGGTGGCGAAGGGGACCGGGCACGCGATCAACCGCGACTGGGACCTGGTGGCCGATACCATCGTGCTCGACCTCAAGCAACGGAAGCTGGAGCAGACGCTGGCCTGGGGAAAGGAGACGAGGCCATTCGCCACCTCACCCCAGTACGCCATGCGGGCCGACTCCCTGGCGCTGGATACGCCGGCGCAGCGGCTCCGCGAGGTGCGGGGCTTCGGTGGCGCCTGGTTGGGCGGTGACGTCGATTCGGCGACCAAGGATCGAGACTGGATGAAGGGAGACACGCTGGTGGCGCAATTCGCCGCCCGCGATTCCGCCGGAAAGACGCGGTCGGTGTTGAGCCGGATCGAGGCCCGCCGGGCGGCGCAATCCTATCACCTTGACCCGAACGCCAAGGCGCCGCGGCGGCCCTCCATCAATTACTCCCGCGGCGATGCCATCGTGGTGACTATGCGAACACCCCCGGCCGAGGGCGTCGAGCGGGTCGATATCCGTGGCAAGGTGGACGGTGTCCAGCTCGAGGCCGCCGCCGACTCGACGGTCACGCCGGCCGACTCGGTTGGGCGGAAGAAGGGTGGTCGATGAGCCAACCCGAATGGATCGCCGGACTGGGCGATCGCGACCCTTCGGTGCCGATCGCGCTGGCGGCCATCACTCGCGCCGCCGGACCCGCCGACGCCGTCGGCTTCTCCGACCTGGTGATGAGCTACCGGGAGGCGCACCTCGCGTGCTACGCCGAGCTGAGCGGTCTGGGCGAGCAGGAGATCACCGGCGACGAGGTTCGCGACCACCTGGCCCGCTCGGTCCTCCCCCGCCTGGCCACCGAGGGCTGGATCCTGGATACCTCCGGCGCAGGCTGGGAGACGGTGGAGCCGAGGGTAGTCTGGTGGAGCGGGAGCGCCGAGGAGCGGGAGGCTGTCTACCAGGCGCTGCTGGGCGCCGCGCGGCGGGCGGTCCAACGCTCCAAGATCGTCACCCCGCAGCGGACCTCCGCCAGCGTCCTCGAAGGGGTGGACCTGTCCAAGAGCTTCAAGGGGCGGCGGGTGGTGGACCGGGTGAGCGTGCAGGTACGACAGGGTGAGATCGTGGGGCTGCTGGGCCCCAACGGGGCGGGAAAGACCACGACCTTCTACCTTATAACGGGTCTCATTCGACCGGACACCGGGCGGGTGCGTCTCGACGGCCACGATCTCACCCGCTCCCCCATGTACCAGCGAGCCCGCGCCGGCATCGGCTACCTGGCCCAGGAGCCATCGATCTTCCGAAGAATGACCGTCGAGGAGAATATTCTGGCTATTCTTGAGACCAGGAAGCTGGGGCGGGACGAGCGCCAGCGCCAGCTCGATCGCATGCTGGACGAGCTGTCCATCAAGCATCTCCGCCGGAATCGAGCCTACTCGCTGAGCGGCGGGGAACGGCGGCGGCTCGAGATCACCCGGGCCCTGGTCACGGACCCCAAGTTCATGCTGCTCGACGAGCCGTTCGCCGGCGTCGATCCCATCGCGGTCCACGATATTCAGACGATCGTCGCCGGGCTCCGCCATCGCGGCATCGGCGTCCTGATCACCGACCACAACGTCGAGCAGACGCTCGACATCGTGGATCGGGCCTACATCATGTTCGAGGGCAAAGTGCAGGCCTCCGGCACCGTGCGTGACCTCGTGTACGACGATCGGGTGGCCCAGCTCTACCTGGGCCCCACGCTGACGGCGCGCCTCCGCGCCCGCCTGGAGGCGGTGGCATGAGGACCGGCCTGTCTCAGCACACCAGCATGCGGCAGGAGCTCCGGGTCAATCCGCGGCTCTATCAGGCCATGGACATGCTCTACATGCCCATGATGGACCTGCAGCAGCACCTCAAGCAGGAGCTCCTGGCCAACCCCTTCCTCGAGCTGCTGGAGCCCGAGGAGGAGACGCCGGAGCAGAAGGCCGCCGAGGAGCAGAAGGAGCAGAAGGAGAAGGAGGAGGAGGTGGATTGGGAGGAGATCCTCCTCAACGGCTTCGAGGTCGGCGGCACCCGGGAGCAGTACGAGCAGCTGGAGTACACCGAGCCGGTGACCGTCGAGACCAGGGACCTCATCGACCATCTCCGCGAGCAGCTCCAGATGATGACGCTGAGCCCGCGGCAGTTGCTGCTGGGCGAGGAGTTTCTCGGGAACATCAACGAGGAGGGATATCTCGCCGCCAGCCTGGAGGAGATCCTCGAGTCGGTCAACCAGCTCGTCTCCGGACATTTCGCGGCCCGTCCCGAGCCGTCGGACCCGACCGAAGCTCCGGAGGTCGAGCCCAGCGATCCATCCGATCTCGCCGACGGGAGCCTCCAGCCGCCCGAAGCGGTGCTCTACACCATGGCCGAGGCGGAGGAGATGCTGCACATCATCCAGCGGCTCGACCCGCCGGGACTCGGGGCGCGCGATCTGCGGGAATGCCTCCTGATCCAGCTCGGCGAGCAGGCCGACTCTACCTCGCTGACCTATCGCTTGGTCAACGAGGCGTTCCCCGATCTCATCGCCCACCGGTGGAACGAGCTGGCGAAGCGGTTCGGAGTGGATCCTGCCGGAGTGCAGGCGGCGGCCGACGAGCTCGCCCGGCTGGACCCCAAGCCGGGTCTCAAATACGCCTCCCAGAGCGACGGTTACATCATTCCCGACCTGATCGTGGAGAAGATCGGCGGTCGCTATCAGGTCTTCCTCAACGACACCGGCATGCCCCGGCTCAGGCTCAGCCGCTCGTACCAGGAGATCGCGCGCGACAAGAAGAAGATGACCCCGGAGAATCGCGAGTTCATCGCCTCCAAGATGAACAGCGCCAACTGGATGATCCAGGCCATCGAGCAGCGGCGCCAGACCATGCTCAAGGTCATGAACTTCATCGTCGACCGGCAGCGCGACTACTTCGAGAAGGGCATCGAGTACCTCAAGCCGCTCACCCTCCGGGAGGTGGCGGAAGTCATCAACATGCACGAGTCCACCGTCAGCCGGGTCACCAACGAGAAGTTCGTGCAGACGCCCCGCGGCGTGCTGCCGCTCAAGTTCTTCTTTTCCAGCGCGCTCTCCACCGCCTCCGGAGAGGACGCCAGCGCCCGCTCGATCCGGGCCAAGCTGCAGAAGATGGTGGGTGAGGAGAACAGCGGGAAGCCGCTCACCGATCAGCAGATCGTCCATCTGTTCCAGGAGCAGGGGATCCAGATCGCCCGCCGGACCGTGGCCAAGTACCGAGATCAGCTCGGCATTCTGCCCGCGCGCATGCGGAAGCGGGTATGACCCTCGCCGCCGCCGAGACGCTGGACGTCAGCGTCCTCGTCCCGGCGAAGGACGAGGCCGACAACCTGCGCGAGTTCCTCCGGCTCTGCGCCGAGGCGCTCACCCCCGCGGGATTCACCTTCGAGGTCGTGATCGTCAACGACGGCTCCCGCGACGACAGCGCCCGGCTCCTGCGGGAGCTGGAGCGGGAGTACCCCTTCCTCGGCGTGGTGACGCACCGCCGCCAGCGGGGCATCGCCGACGCGCTCCGGTCGGCCGCCGACGTGGCGCGGGGCGACGTCTTCGTCTTCTACCCCGCGGACCTGCAATACCTGCCCGAGGACATTCCCAAGCTGGTGGCGCCGATTCTGCAGAACCGGGCGGACATCGTGACCGGCACCAAGCAGGGGAAGTACGAGAAGGCTTTCGTCTCCGGGGTCTACAACGGCCTCTGCCGCTGGCTGTTCGGGATTGGCGTCGGCGATCTCAACTCGGTCAAGGCGTACCGCCGGGAAGTCATGCTGGGCGTGCCGCTCCGCCCCGACTGGCACCGGTACATGGTGGTCATCGCCGCCGCCGACGGCTACCGGCTCACGTCGGTGCCGGTGCCGCTGTATCCTCGCCGTGCGGGCACCTCCAAGTTCACCTGGAAGCGGATCCCGGTGGGGATCTTCGACCTGATCAGCGTCTGGTTTCAGCTCCGCTTCGGCCGCAAGCCGATGCTCTTCTTCGGCATCGGGGGCGCGGTGCTGTTCGTCATCGGCTTCCTCGCGGGAATCGTGGCGCTGGTGCTCCGCTTCGGCTACGGGATTGGTCTCCGGCCGCTGCTCAATCTGGTCGAGACCATGGTGATCAGCGGTATCGTGCTCTTCGGGTTCGGGTTGCTCGGCGAGATGATCGCCGGCCTGCAGGAGGAGACGCGGGCACACGCCCGTGCGCTCGCTCGACTGGACAAGCTCGACCTGCGGGATTGATCGGTGCGGGTCGTCTTTCTGACGCACAACTTTCCCCGGTGGCCGGGGGATCTCTCCGGAGCATTCCTCGGCACCCTCGCGGCCGCGCTGGTTCGCCGCGGCGTCGAGTTGCGCGTGGTGGCGCCCAGTGACCTGGGTGAAGGCGGTGAGAGCGTGATCGATGGTGTGCCGGTGCGTCGCGTGCGCTACGCCGGCGCTGCCGCCGAGACGATCGCCTATCGGGGAACGATGCAGTCGGCGCTCCGCCGGCCCGGAGGATGGCGCGCGCTGGCCGGCCTCTGGCGGGCGCTCAAGCGAGCCGCCCGCGAGGAGATCGATGCCGGGGCGGACCTGGTGCACGCGCACTGGTGGGTCCCGGCGGGGCTCGCGGTCCCCGCGGGCGTGCCGATGGTCCTCACGGTGCATGGCACCGACGCCGCGCTGCTCCGCCGCTCCCGGGTGGCGCGGTCGCTGGCCCGGCCGGTCTTTCAGCGTGCCAGCGTGGTCACGGCCGTCTCCCGGGAGCTCGCCGGCTGGGTGCAGGCGGGTGTGGGCCGGTACGTCGAGCCGGCCCACGTGCAGCCCATGCCGGTGGATACCCGGTCGTTTCCCTGGACGACCGGCGGCGGCGGCGCCGTGGTGGTCGCCCGGCTGTCGGCACAGAAGCGGGTCAGCCTGGCCGTCGATACCGTCGCGGTCCTCGCCTCCTGCGGGCACGATCTGCAGCTCACGATCGTCGGAGATGGTCCGGAGCGGGGCGCCCTGGAGCGACAGGTCCACCGCCTCGGCATCGCCCCCGTCGTGCGCTTCGCCGGCGCGGTCCCATCGGCGGAAGTCGTGCGGCACCTGCAGCACGCGGACGTGATGATCTTCCCCGCCCAAGGTGAGGGGTTCGGGCTTGCCGCCGCGGAGGCGCTCATGGTCGGAGTCCCGGTGGTGGGGTGCTGGGACGGCGGCGGAGTACTCGAGGTCATACCCGAATCGGGCGCCGGCCGGCTGACGCTCCCGTTCGCGGAGGCCATGAGCGATGCGACGCTCGATCTGCTGCACGATCCCCAGCGGCTGGAGCTCGCCCGCATCGTGGGCGAGTCGTGGCGGGCCCGCCTGGCGCCGGACCACGTCGCGGAGATCTGCGAGGGATGGTACCGAGAGGCGCTGGGTGGGTAGCCGATGGCTCCGCGTCGCCCAATGGCTGGTGGGAATCGCGATCGTGCTCTTCGCCGCGCGCTCCCTGGCGCGGAACTGGGAGCAGCTCCGCTCCCAACCGCTGGACTGGAGCGTCCGACCAGGATGGCTGCTGTTGAGCGCGGCGGTCGTGTGGCTGATGTACGCCATCCTGATCGCGGCCTGGCGCATCATGCTCGCCGCCTGGGGTCAACGGCTGGGCGGGTGGGAGGCGGCCCGCATCTGGACCGTGTCGAGCCTGGGGAAGTATCTCCCCGGCAAGGTCTGGGCGATCGCCGGCATGGCGGTCATGTCGCAGCGCGCCGGCGTGGCCCCCTGGGCCGCCACCGGCTCGGCCGTGGTGCTGCAGGTGCTGGCGATCGGCACCGGTGCCGCCGTGGCCGGGCTCACCGGTGCCAGCACGCTCGAGGCCGCGCATCCCGGCGCTCGCGCGGTGCTCGGCCTCATCGTGGCGGGGGCGGTGGCGGGCATCGGACTGCTGCTCTGGCCGCCACTCCTCCAGCGACTTCTCCGGGTCGTGGCGCCGGGGAGCGCGGCGGCGGGGGCGCCGGCGGCGGGCGGCATCGTCTTCGGCATCGGCGCCAATCTCATCGCCTGGGTGGGCTATGGTACCGCGCTGTGGCTCCTGGCGCATGGGTTGCTTCCCGGCGCGCGATTGGAGTGGCTCCCCGCGATCGCCGTCTTCGCGGCGTCCTATCTGGCCGGCTTCCTGGCTCTCTTCGCGCCGGGCGGCATCGGGGTCCGCGAAGGGCTGTTCATCCTGATGTTGCAGCAACCGATCGGCATCGCCGCGGCCACCGCGCTGGCGCTCGCCTCGCGGCTTCTCCTCACCATCACCGAGCTGGGGGCCGCGGTTCCGTTCCTCGCCTTCCCCCGGAGGAGCGTGCGTGTCGCACCCTGAGCCCGATGTAGTTGTTCCCTTCGAGCCCCGGCGGGCCGCACTGCTCGCGCTGGTTGTCTTCCTCCTCGCGGCGGCTACCCTCTGCTGGCCGATGCTCTCCGGCGGCTTCCTGCTGGGCGACGACCAGTACGTCGCGGGCTATGGCTTCCGCCTGTTCGGGGCGGAGTTCTTCCGGACGACCGGACACATCCCGCAGTGGAATCCGTATCTGTTCGGCGGATTGCCGTATATCGCCGCGCTGCACGGGGACATCTTCTACCCCTCGGCCTGGCTCCGCTGGATCCTTCCCGTGGACACGGCGATGAACCTGGAGTTCTTCGCGCATCTGGTA
>JBBSHB010000075.1:0-14309 GCA_038253515.1 Gemmatimonadales bacterium
CCAGACCGCGGCGGTCAGTGCGCTCCGGGCCGGCGGCGATGAGCAGGTTGGTCTTGTTTCCGTCGGCCGACTGATTGCGGCTGATCCGGATGCCCGGGCGATCGACGTAGTCGCAGATGAAATCGGCCAGCGGGAGGTTGCTGCGATCGCTGGTCGAATCGATCCCGACGAGGCGCGCGAGGAGGGCGCCGTCGGAGAGCGGGTGAGCCGGAGTGGTCAGGCGCCGGGCTCCTTGGCCAGCCGCGCGAGGCGCTCGCGGATCTCGCGCTCGAACCGGTCGGAGTTGACCCCCGCGCCCGTCTCGGGCGGGAGGACCTTGATGACGACCTGGCGCGAAAGCCGGACCTCCTCCGCGAGGAAGACCCGGCTCATGCCGCCGCCACCGAGCTCTCTCAGGATGCGGTAGGAATCGCCGACGACGGCCTGCAGGCGGGACGTGAGGTCGTCGATCGCCGGCTCCTGCTGGGGAAGGATGGAGAGACTGCCGAAAAGCTAGAGGCGAAGGGCGCGAAGTGCCAGCGGAAGGCGCGGTTCCGGCGTCAGCCGCCGAGCCCCACCAGCTCGGCCCAGCGATCCGGATCGAGGCTCGCGCCGCCCACCAGCACGCCGTCCAGCTCGGGCCGGGCGAGTAACGCCAGCACATTGGCGGGGCTGACGCTCCCGCCGTAGAGGATCGGCACCCGGATGGCGATGTCGCGCCGGGAGAGCTGAAAGCGGATCAGGTCGTGCACCTGGGCGGCATCGTCGGGCGTGGCATTCTTCCCGGTTCCGATGGCCCACACGGGCTCGTATGCCAGGGCCACCCGAGACCAGTCCGCCGGCGCCACCCGCGTGAGAACCGCCTCGACCTGGCGTTGGATCACCGATTCGGTCCGGCCGCTTTCCCGCTCCGCGGACGTCTCCCCCACGCACACCAGCGGGGTGATGCCCGCCGCCAGAGCCGCGACGGTCTTCCGGGTTACCTGCTCGTCGGTCTCACCGACCAGATGTCGCCGCTCCGAGTGACCGATGAGCGCGACCCGGGCGCCGGCCTCCATCACCATGGAGATCGAGAGCTCGCCGGTGAAGGCGCCTTTCGACTCCCAGTGGACGTTCTGAGCACCGACCCGGACGTCGGGCCGCAGCGCGAGCGTATCGGCGAGCACCCTGATCGCGACAGCCGGCGGGAAGAACCAGAGTTCCCGGTCCTCCCTCGGCGAGGTCAACTGGAGAAACCGCTCCGCGAAGGCCCGCGCCTCGGCGGGGCCATGGTTCATCTTCCAGTTGGCGGCGTAGATGAGGCGTCGGGTCATCGGGTCAGGCCTCATCCAGCGCCGCGACGCCCGGGAGCTCCTTCCCCTCCAGGAATTCGAGTGACGCGCCACCACCGGTGGAGACGTGGGTGATCCGGTCGGTGAGTCCCGCCTGAGCGACGGCGGCGGCCGAGTCTCCTCCGCCCACCACCGTCACCGCACCCCGGTCGGTGGCATCGGCGAGGGCGCGAGCCACTGCCAGCGTGCCATGATCGAAGGGTGGCGTCTCGAAAACTCCCATCGGGCCATTCCAGACGACGGTGCCGGCGGCCGCGATCCGTCCCGCAAAGTCGGTCTCGGTCTCGGGATCGATGTCGTATGCCGCCCAGCCTGGCGGGATACCCTCGCATTTCACGACCCGAGTCGCCGCTCCGGGCGTGAGGCTCTGGGCGATGACCGCTCCGACCGGCAGCACCAGCTTCTTCCCCGCCTTGGCCATCAACCGCTTCGCGAGCTCCACCCGGTCGGGCTCCACCAGCGAAGTGCCGGTCTCCAAGCCCATCGCCTTGAAGAAGGTGCACGCCATCGCGCCGCCCAGCAGGATCTCGTCCACCTTGGGCAGGAGGGCCTCGACCAGATCGATCTTCCCGCTGATCTTGGCGCCTCCCAGCACGGCCACGAACGGCCGCTTTGGCTGGTTGAGCGCGTCGCCCAGGTAGCGGAGCTCCTGCTGCATCAGGAAGCCGGACACGGCCGGCTTGAGAATCCGGGCCACCGCATCGGTGCTCGCATGCGCCCGATGGGCCGAGCCGAAGGCGTCGTTGACGTAGAAGTCGCCCAGCGCCGCGAAGCGCTGGGCCAGCTCGGGATCGTTCCGCTCTTCACCCGGGTAAAACCGGGTATTCTCCGCGACGGCCACCGCGCCACGGGTGAGCCGCTTGGTGGTGATGATCGCGGCTTCCGCAGTGGGATCCGGGATAAAGGTCACGGGCGCGCCGAGCAGCCGCTCGAGCTCGCGTACCACCGGCTGCATCGAGTACCTGGGATCCGGCCCGTTCTTGGGCCGGCCGAGATGGGAGAGGAGCACCACCCGCGCGCCCCGCTCACGCAGGAACGTGATGGTGGGGAGCGCGGCGCGGATCCGGGTGTTGTCGGTGACCTTGCCGTCCGCGATCGGACAGTTGAAATCGACTCGTACGAGCGCCCGCCGCCCCTCGACCGCCGCGCCGAGGGATTCGAGCGTTCGCTTCACAGGCGCTGCCCCACGTACCGGAGCAGGTCCACACACCGGGCCGAGTAGCCCATCTCGTTGTCGTACCACGAAGTCACGTTGACCAGCGTGCCGCCGACGACGGTGGTGGAGAGCGCGTCCACCGTGCTCGACTGCAAGGTCCCGATATAATCCACCGAGACCAGCGGCTCCTCGCTCACCACCAGAAGCCCCTTGAGCGGTCCGCTCTTGGCCGCCTCGCGGAAGGCCGCGTTCACCTCGTCCGCCGAGGTGGCCTTCTGCACCACGCAGCTCAGCGCCACCACTGAGACGTCGGGCGTCGGCACCCGGAGCGCGACACCGTCGATCTTGCCCTTGAGCTCGGGGATGACCAGCGCGGTGGCCTTGGCCGCGCCGGTGGTGGTCGGAATGATGGACAACGCCGCCGCGCGGGCCCGGCGCAGGTCCTTATGGGGCAGATCGAGGATCTGCTGATCGTTGGTATAGGAGTGCACCGTGGTCATGAATCCGCTCAGGAAGCCGAACCGGTCCAGGATGACCTTCACCACCGGCACCAGGCAGTTGGTGGTGCAGCTCGCGTTGGAGATGACGTGGTGCTTGGCGGCGTCGTAGGCGGCGTGGTTCACCCCGTACACGATGGTGATGTCCTCCTTCTTGGCCGGGGCGGAGATGATGACTTTCTTGGCCCCTCCCTTGAGATGGAGCGCGGCCTGGTCGCGATCGGTGAATCGGCCGGTCGATTCGAGCACCACGTCCACGCCGAGGTCCTTCCACGGCAGTTTGGCCGGGTCTTTCTCGGCCAGGACGCGGATCGAGTCGCCGGCGACGGTGAGCGCATCCGCTTCCGGCACCACCTCCCCGGGGAAGCGGCCGTGCACCGAGTCATATTTGAGCAGGTGCGCCAGGGTCTTGGTGTCGGTGATGTCGTTGACCGCCACGAAGTCGAGATCGCTGACGCCCATCGCCTTCGCGGCGCGGACCACGTTGCGGCCGATCCGGCCGAAGCCGTTGATGCCGACTCGAATTGCCATGATCTCTCCGTCTCTGAATAAGGCTCCGGACGCGGCACCCGGGTAACTACAGTTGAACCGGGAGCCGGGCCCGCGCGAACGTCACCGCGTCGACCCGCGGCGCCCCGCCGGCGAGGAGCGCCGCTCCGGCCTCGGCGAGCGTGGCCCCCGTCGTGAACACGTCGTCCACCAGGACGCACTCCGCTCGGGCCAGTCCGCGGGTCTCGAAGGCCCCCGCCACGTTGGCCTGCCGCGCCTCCGGGGTAAGCGCGGTCTGGGTGCGCGTCTCGGTGACGCGGATCAGTCGGTCGGTCCGGACCGGCAGGCCCAGCGCCGCGCCGAGCGCGCTCGCGATCCGCTCGCTCTGATTGTATCCGCGTTCCCGCAGCCGCCGCTTGCCCAGCGGCACCGGTATCAAGCATACCTGCCTCGTCAATGGCTCCAGCGAGCGCATGGCCTCCGCCAGCGTCTCCGCGATGCGCCACCACCCTTCGTACTTGAGCCGGTGGACCGCGTCGCGCGCGGTGCCCTCCAGCCAGACCGCGCTCCGAACCCGCGTGAGGCCCGGTGCCCAGGCCGCGCAGAGCCGGCATGCCAGGTCCCCCAGCGTGGGTTGGCCACAGCGGCGGCAGTACGGGCCTGTGACCGGCCGCCACCGAGAGCGGCAGAGTCCGCAGACGAGCGCGTCGGCTTCCCGCACCGCCACCGGCTGCTCGCAGAGCAGGCATGCCGGCGGCAACAGCCAGCGCTCGACCTGCCCCAGCGCGGCGGCCACCTCAGCGAAGCGCGGCATCTACCGCCGCCCGCATCACCTCCGCCGGGGCGCGCTCGTCGGGAAACCAGCGCTCGAACGCGGCGGCGCCCTGGGACACGAGCATATCGCGGCCGTCTGCCGCCCTGAGGCCCGCCGCTCGCATGGCCCGCACCCAGCGGGTCTCGCCCTGGGCGTACACCATATCGAGCGCCGCTTCGGCGCGCGGTGCGAGGGAGGGCGCGGGGGCCACTGGGTCGCCGTCGTTGAGCCCGACCGGCGTTGCCTTGATGAGCAGCCGGCACTCCTCGGCCGGCACGACGCTCACCCCGAGCGAGGCGGCCCAGCGCCCGAATGCCTCCTGCCGATCCGCGGCACGAGAGACCACCGCGACCTTTGCTCCGCGGAGCCGCGCCGCACCGACCGCCGCCCGCGCGCCCCCGCCAGTGCCGAGGATCAGCCAGGGACCGTCCGGCGGCTCCAGTCGATCCAGCGCGTGGCAGACGCCGACGACGTCGGTGTTGTCGCCGACCGATTTCCCCGCCTCGCCCCAGAAGGTGTTGCAGACGCCGAGCAGTTGGGCCTGCTCCAGGCACCGGTCCACCGAGGCGGCGGCAAGCTCTTTGTGGGGAACGGTGACGTTCCCCCCGCCGCCGGCCCGGACAAGGGCGCCCAGCAGGGGTGGGAGGTCGGCGGCGTTGCAACGGAGAGGGACGTAGGTCGCGGGCAGCCCCAGCGCGAGGAAGGCGGCGTTCTGCATGGCGGGAGAGAGGGAGTGCGCGACTGGATCGCCCAGGATGGCGAACACGCGCGTCGCGCCGCCGATCACCGCACGGTGCCGGCGACCCGGTTCACCACTCCGCCGATCAGCTCCTGCAGCTCCGTGAAGGTGGTGCGGTAGCTGGCGAGATCGGCCCCGTAGGGATCGCTCACTTCGCCGCGCCCCTCCTCCCGGCCCGCGTAGACCCCGAGCAGGTGGGCCTTCTCTTCGCAGCCGAGCTCGGCGACTCGTGCGAGGTGGTGGCCCGACATCACCAGAATGAGGTCCGCGGCGCGCGCCAGGTCCCGGGTCAGCAGGCGCGCGCGATGCTCGCTCAGATCGAGTCCATGCTCCAGGCCGACGAGGTAGGCGCCTTCGGAGGCAGGTGCCCCGTCCCAGGCGCCGGTCCCGGCTGAGGAGGCGGTGACCTGGTCCAGTCCCCGCGCGGCGAGCGCCTCGCGCATCAACGCTTCAGCCATCGGGCTGCGGCAGGTATTCCCGGTGCAGACGAAGAGAACGTGGGTGCTCATGCGGGAAACATAGTCATGGCGCCAGCCGCCCGGCGGCACGGCGCAGCTCGGGGCGCGGGATGGCACCGTCGCGCACCAGGCGAGGCACCGGGTCGGTACAATCGACCAGCGTCGAGGGAGGCACGTTGCCGAGCACGCCGCCGTCGAGCACGAGCAGCAGACCCCGCGTCACCTCGTCGCGGAACAACTCGACCAGTCGGTCGGGACCAGGAGCCGGCGGGCCGCCGGGCCGGTTGGCGGACGTGGAAGTGAGTGGGCGTCCGCTGCTCGCGACCAGGCGAGCGATGCCCCGATGCGAGGTGTGCCGGACGGCGATCCCGCCCTCCCTGCCTCGCAGCTCGTCCGCCAGCCGTCCCTCCCCGCCTCGTACCACCAGCGTCAGGGGCCCGGGCCAGAAGGCGTCGGAGAGCGCGCGGGCGGAGGGGGTGAAGACCAGCCCCCACTCCTCCGCCATCGCCCGACTGGCCACCAGCAGGAGGAATGGCTTGCCGGGCTGTCTCCCCTTGAGTCTGGCCAGCTTCTCGAGCGCGGCAACGTCGGGGTCGGACCCCAGCCCGTACACCGTTTCCGTGGGGTACGCCAGCAGCCCACCTTCTGCCAGGTGTGCGCTCACCGGGGGAATCGCCGCCGTGATCTCCGCTTCGGCCTGGAACGGGAGGATCACGCCTGCCCCCGCGCGAGCACCTCGGCGAGCGCGAGGTCGTCCGGCGTGGTGACCTTGAGATTGCGCGGCGAGTCGGGCACCAGGTGGACCGGCACGCCGAGTGCTTCGACCAGCGCGGCATCGTCGGTGGCGGAACGCCCGTCCCGCGCCGCCATGGCATGAGCCCGGGCCAGCACGGCACGGGGAAAGCCCTGCGGCGTCTGCGCCCGCCAGAGCCGCTCCCGGGGGACGGTGCGCTCGATCCGATCCGGGGCGTCGGCGGACGCCTGCTTCAGGGTGTCGCTGAGCTGCACCGAGGCGATGGCCCCGTCCCCCCGGCGAGCGTGCCGGATGACGGCGTCGATGACGTCGGTTGCCACGAACGGCCGGGCTCCGTCGTGCACCAGTACGATGGTGCACTCCGGCCGGAGCGCGGCCAGTCCCGCGGCCACGGAATCGCGCCGCTCGGCGCCTCCGGCCACGAGCGTCAGGGTGGAACCGGACAGGCCCGCGAGAAACGCCGGTGGCTGCCGGGCATCCTCGGCGGGAATCACCAGTGCCACCTGGGCCACGTCGGCATGCGCGGTGAAGGGGCGCACGGCGCGGAGCACCATCGGCACGCCGGCGATGGGCAGATACTGTTTCGGCAGCTCGCCTCCGATCCGGCTCCCTCGGCCGGCCGCGACGACGATGACCCCGACATCACGCGGCAAGCGCCCGCACCAGCTGCTCGACGTGGTCCAGGGGGATCATCGAGACGCCGGGAAGCTGCACGACGCTGCGGGAGCTGCCGAACACCCGGCGGAAGCCGAGCCGTGCGGCCTCGGCGATCCGCCGCTCGACGGCCCCACTGGGCCGGATCTCGCCGCCGAGCCCGATCTCGCCGAGGAAGATGACGTCGGCGGGGGCGGGGCGATTGTAGAGGCTGGAGACCAGGGCCGCGGCGACCGCCAGGTCGGCCCCGGGCTCGTTCAGCCGGACGCCGGCCGTCACCTGCACGAACACATCGAGGTCGGCGAAGGAGGTCTCCGCCCGCCGCTCCAGCACGGCGAGCAGCACGGCGAGCCGCTTGGGATCGATGCCGGTCGCGACGCGCTGCGGAGTGCCGTATCCGGACTTGGCGGCGAGCGCCTGGACCTCGACCAGCACCGGGCGGGTACCCTCCATGAGCGCCGTGACCGCGCTGCCGCTGATCCCGTCGGCCCGAGCGGCCAGGAAGACCGCGGATGGGTTGGGAACGGCCACCAGGCCGCGCTCCGTCATGGTGAACACGCCGAGCTCGTCGACCGACCCGAAGCGGTTCTTGGTGGTCCGGAGGAGCCGGTAGTCGAGCGTGACCTCACCCTCGAAATAGAGCACGGTGTCCACGATGTGCTCCAGCGTCTTGGGTCCGGCGATGCCGCCGCCCTTGGTCACGTGGCCCACTACGACCACCGCGGTGCCGCTTTCCTTGGCGAAGCGCATGAGCCGCCCCGAGCACTCCCGCACCTGGCCGACGTTGCCCGGCGCGCTCTCGAGGGTCTCGGTGTAGACCGTCTGGATGGAATCGATGACCACCACGTCGGCGGCGACCGCCACGGCTGCGTCGAGGATCGCTTCCAGCCGGGTCTCGCCCAGCACGTGCACCGCTCCGGCGTCCTCCTCCAGGCGATCGGACCGGAGTCGGAGCTGGTCGGGCGATTCCTCACCGCTGGCGTAGAGCACCGTCCGGCCAGCCGTTTCGAGCCGCGCCGCGGCCTGCAGCAACAGGGTCGACTTGCCGATCCCGGGCTCTCCACCGATGAGAATCATGGATCCGGGCACGATCCCGCCGCCCAGCACGAAGTCGAACTCGGGGAGCCCGGTGCGCCAGCGCTCCAGCGGCCTGGTGGCCACCTCGCGGAGTCGCGCGGGCGGTGCGACCAGGCTCTCTGCCCGGCCGCCGCGCTTCATGCCGGGCCGCACGGACGCGCGCACCAGCACGGGCTCCTCGGCGACCGAGTTCCACGCGGCGCACGCCTCGCAGCGGCCCACCCATTTCGGATGCTCGTGGCCGCATTCGGTGCAGCGGTAGACGGACTTGGGCTTCGGCATGGGTAACCGTGGGTGTGGGTGAGATGGCGAGGGCGTCGGGCGCTACCCGATACTCATCCCGAGAGCGGATCTGTCATCCCGAGCGGAGCTGTCATCCCGAGCGGAGCTGTCATCCCGAGCGGAGCGAGGGATCTTCTCATCGGGATCGGAACTCCGCAACCGCGGTCGGGGAGTCGCGGGCAAGATCCCTCGTCGCTACCGCTCCTCGGGATGACAGCCTGGGGTTACCCCTTCTGGCTCCCCCGCCCCTACCCCTCCGGCTCCTCCCGCGTCGACAAGTTGTCGAACCGCGTATACTCCCGCACGAACCGGAGCTGCACATCCCCCGTGGGCCCGTTGCGGTTCTTGGCCAGCATCACCTCCGCCATCCCCTTCTTGGATTCATCTTCCCGGTCGTAGTACTCGGGCCGGTGAATGAACAGAACCAGATCGGCGTCCTGCTCGATGGCGCCGGAGTCGCGCAGGTCGGACAGGATCGGCTTCCGCTCGCCGCCCCGCTGCTCGGAAGCGCGCGAGAGCTGCGAGAGCGCGATGAGCGGAATCTCCAGCTCCCGGGCCAGCGCCTTGAGCGAGCGCGAGATGTCGGAGATCTCCTGGACCCGGTTCTCCGCATGCTCCGGGCTCCGCATGAGTTGCAGGTAGTCCACCATGACCAGCCGCAGATCGTTGTCGATCTTGAGCCGGCGCGCCTTGGAGCGCATCTCCAGCAGGGTGAGCGAGGGCGTATCGTCGATCCAGAGCTGGTAGGTCTGGAGGATGCCGGCCGCGCGCGCCAACTGGGTGAAATCCGAATCGCGCAGGGTGCCCTGCCGCACCCGGTGGCTGTCGACCCGGGCCGTGGCCGTCAGCATGCGCTGGACCAGCGCCTCCTTCGACATCTCCAGCGAGAAGATGGCGACCCCCTGCCCCTCCGCCGCCGCATTGGCCGCGATGTTGAGACAGAACGCCGTCTTGCCCATCGACGGCCGGGCGGCGACCACCACCAGCTCGGACGGTTGGAACCCCGACGTCAGCGAGTCCAAGTCTAGGAACCCGCTGGGCACCCCGGTAATCGCTTTGCCGCTGCGCTGGAGCGTTTCGATGCGCTCCATCGTCGGCCAGAGCATCTCCTTGATCCGGGTGAAGCCCTCGTTGCCCCGCTGCTGGGAGATCTGGAAGATCTTGGATTCGGCGACGTCGAGGAGATCGTTCGCGGTCGAGTGCCCGTCGTAGGCCTCGGTGATGATCGAGGTGGAGGCCTCGATCAAGCGGCGGAGGACCGCCTTGTCGCGGACGATCTTGGCGTGAAACTCGAGGTTGGCGGCGGTGGGCACCGCGTCCACCAGCTCGGCCAGGTACTCGTGGCCGCCGGCGGTCTCCAGGTCCCCGCGGCGGAGCAGCTCGTCCCGCAGGGTGATGTGGTCGATGACCACCCGGCGCTCGGTGAGCGCGAGCATGGTGCGGAAGAGGCGGCGGTGCCCCTCCCGATAGAACATGGAGTCATCCACCAGCTCCGCCGCGCGCAGCGCCGCGTCCTGGTCCAGCAGCATGGCCCCCAGCACGGCCTGCTCCGCCTCCTGGCTCCAGGGAGCCGAGCGACCGACGTAGGGATCAGCGGTCGAGAAGTTGTCGGGCGATACGGACGTCATCCCAGGTCGGCTTCTTCCAGTTCGGGTTGCGGAGCAGTGCCGCGGGATGGTACGTCACGATCAGCGGGATGCCGTTGTGCGTGTGCACCTTGCCGCGGAGCTCCCCGAGACTCTTCTTCACGCCGAGCAGCGACTCGCCGGCGGTCCCGCCCATGGCGACGATCACCTTGGGACGGATGAGCTCCAGTTGGCGGTGCAGATACGGAATGCAGGCTGCGATCTCATCCGGCAGGGGCTTCCGATTCTGAGGAGGCCGGCACTTCACGATATTGGTGATGTATACCGAAGTTCGCGGAACTTCAATAGCCTCGAGAATACTATCGAGCAGCCGTCCCGCCTGTCCCACGAACGGACGCCCGGTGGCGTCCTCGGTGGCGCCCGGCCCTTCGCCGACCAGCACCAGCCGGGCCTCCGGGTTCCCCTCCCCCGGCACCGCGTTGGTGCGGTGGGGGCAGAGCTCGCAACAGAAGGTCGTGCGGATGCGCTCCGCCACCGCGTCGAGGCTCTCCAGCGCCGCCAGATCGTTCCCCAGCAGAACCGGCTCGGGCGAGGTCACCGCGAGCCCCGGGCCGGGGATCGGCGGCGCGCCCTTCCGCCACTTGGCTGCGACCGGCTCACTCGCCATGGCTTGCTCCCGCGCCGGGGTGCTCCTCAGGATGATCTCGGCGCCGCCCAGCTCGATCTGTTGCGCAAGATAGCGCCGCCACTCATCGGCCAAGGCTCTGCTCCACGGCGTCCAGGATCGCGTCGGCCACCTCTCGCTTGGACTGGAGCGGAAGGATCCGCGCCGCACCGTCCCGGCCCAGCAGGGCGACCCGGTTGGTGTCGACCTCGAACCCCGCCCCGGCCTCGAGCGCATCGTTGATCACGATGAGATCCAGGTCCTTCCGCTCCAGTTTGGCGCGTCCCTTGGCGAGCGCGTCGCCGGTCTCGAGCGCGAACCCCACCATCACGCTCCCCGGTTTCCGCTGGCCGCGGGTGGCGCTCAGAATGTCCTCGGTCGGCTCCATTGGCACCGCGAGCGCCCCGTCCACCCGGGCGCGCTTGCTCTCGCTCGGACTGCTCGGCCGAAAGTCGGCCGGCGCCGCGGCCATGACCAGCACGTCCGCCTCGGGTAGTTCACCGCGCACCGCTGCCTCCAGCTCCTTGGTGCTCTCCACCCGACGCAGGGCGACGCCGACCGGCGGCGGCAGGGCCACCGGACCCGAGATCAGGACCACGTCGGCGCCCCGCTCCCAGGCCGCTTCCGCCACCCGGTATCCCATCTTGCCGCTGGAGCGGTTGGTCACCACCCGCACCGGGTCGATCGACTCGCGGGTGGGTCCCGCGGTCACCACCACGCGCCGGCCGGCGAGCGGCCCGCGGCTCCGAATCATGCGGGCCGCATGGGCCAGGATCGTCTCCGGCTCGCTCATCCTGCCCGGGCGCTCCGACGGCCCTTCGGCCAGCCCGCCGATCTCCGGCCCGACGGTCGCCACGCCGCGCGCGCGCAGCCGCTCCAGATTCGCCCGGGTCTGCGGGTGCGCGAACATCTCGTCGTTCATCGCCGGCGCCAGCAGCACGGGGGCCGTGGCGGCCACCAGCAGGGTCGTGAGCAGATCGTCCGCCAGCCCCTGGGCCATCCGGGCAATGAGATGCGCGGTGGCCGGCGCGACCAGAATGAGCTCGGCGTCCTGTCCCAGTCGGACGTGCGAGAGCGCCCCGCCCGGCTCCCAGATGGAGGAGAGGACGGGGCGCCCGGTGAGCGCCGCGAAGGTGATCGGCCGCACGAGCTCCGCGGCCCCCTGGGTCAGGACGACGTCGACCCCCGCGCCCGCCTCGGCGAGGCGCCGGGCGAGCGTGCAGCTCTTATAGCAGGCGATCCCGCCGGACACGCCGAGCACGACGCGCCGGCCGGTCCATACGCTCACGCCTCGGAGCGACGGCGGCGGACGAGCTTGTAGTTGAGATCACCGTCCACCAGCGACTGCATCGCCTTGGTGGTGAGCTTCTCTCCGGACGTCAGCTGGTCCTTGGGAAACTCGTTCAGATAGCGGGCGAACTTCGCCGCCACCAGCACGCCCAGATACTTGTTGCCGGCCTGCTTGGCGACTTCCGCGGGAGTGATGATCCGCATCGTGACTCCTTACGAGGTGACATCCGTGACTGCGATCCGCGCCGCCGCCGCGATCACGTCGCGGCGGAGGCGGTCGATGAATCCGGGCAATCCGTCCTGGCGGGCGACCCGCCGGGCCTCCGCCTCGAGGATCGCGGCCACCTGCGAGACGGCCACGACGAGATCCTCGTTCAGAATGGCGTAATCGTACTCGACCACAGCCGCCAGCTCGTCCGCCGCCCGGGCGATCCGCTCGCGCACGACGGCGCGTGGCTCCGTGTTTCGTGCCGTCAGCCGACCCACCAGGACCTCGGCTGAAGGGGGCAGCACGAACACATGCAGCGAGTTGGGAAAGCTCGCCCGGATCTGCCGCGATCCCTCGATCTCGACGTCCAGCACCGCGATGCGTCCCTCGGCGAAGATCCGCTCGATCTCGCTGCGCAGCGTGCCGTAGAGCTCGCCGGCGTAGGTGGCCCACTCGAGAAACTCGCCCGCTTCGACCCGGCGGAGAAACTCCGCCCGGGTCACGAAGTGGTAGTCGACTCCGTCGAGTTCGCCGGCACGCATCGGCCGCGTCGTCGCGGAGACCGAGTAGCCGAGATCGTCCCGGGCGTTCAGCAGCTGCTTCGCGATGCTGCTCTTCCCGCCTCCCGAAGGCGCGGAGAGGACGAGGAGGAATGGCCTCACTCCAGATTCTCGAGCTGTTCCCTGAACTTCTCGAGCTCACCCTTCATCGCGATGACCTCCTGGGCGATCTCCGCGTCGTTGGCCTTGGAGCCCATCGTATTCACCTCCCGCCCCAGCTCCTGCGCCAGGAAGCCGAGCTGCTTCCCGACCGGCCGGTCCAGCGCGAGCGCCTCGCGCACCGCCTCGAGATGGGCCCGGAACCGGACCAGCTCCTCGGTGATGTCGAGCCGGTCGGCCTGGAACGCGATCTCCTGGGCCAGACGCCCGTCATCGACCGCCCGACCGTCCAGCAGCTCCGTCACCGCGGAACGAAGTCGGTCGCGCTCCCGCACCAGGCGACCCGGCGCCCACTGCGCGATGCGCTGTGCGGAGCGCTCCAGGAGATCCAGGCGGTGCCGCAGCTCCTCGGCCAAGGCGTCGCCTTCCCGCGCCCGCATCGCCCGGCAGTCGACACTCGCCTGCGCGACGATGGGCTCGACCTCGGACCAGGGAATCTCCAGCGCCGCGTTGCTGGTGGTGGAGAGCACGTCGGGCTGGCGGGCCACCAGCTCCACCGTCACCTCGCCGCCGAGTCCGAGCGCCGCTTGCAGCTCCTTGAGCCGCGTGGTCACCAGCCGGGCGCGCTCCAGGTCGATGCCGAAGCCGCCGGTGCGCTCCGGATATTCGGTCCAGCGCCCATGGACGGCGACGTGCCCACGATCGAACTCCCGTCGAAGCCGCTCGCGCAGCTCGCCTTCGAGCGCGGCGAGGTCGGACGGGAGCTTGGCGGCCAGATTGAAGTGACGATGGTTCACCGTCCGGATCTCGATCCGGAGCCGCCCACCCGCGGCGGCGCCTTCCGCCGCGCCGAACCCCGTCATGCTGTAGGGCAACGAGTCTCCGTGGTCGCCGGGAAAGCCGGGGAATTTACCAGTGAACGGGGGCTATTGGTAGGGTCTGGGACCGGTGGAGATGGGTTTGCACGCGGGTTGGGCGGGTGTGGCGAGCGGCGAATTGGGGGGGCGGAAGGCGGCTGACTCCGGCGCTGCAAGCGACTTGGAAATAAGTGGTTGTGAACTTCACCTCACCTGGTTTGCGAGCTCGAATCAGCGGCGCAGCGCGAACAGGAATCCTGCGAGGGCCAGCAGGGTCGTGACCCAGAAGCCGAACATCCAGCGGATCAGCTCGGTGCGCTGATCCGCCAGGGCGGTGCGAATCTCCGCCAGGGCGGTGCGCATGTCCGCCAACCCCGTCCGCAACTCCGTGCGTAGCTCCGCCCGCAGCTCGGCCAGCCGCTGCTCCAGCTTGGCGTCGAAGCGCGCGAAATTCAGCTCGTTCAACTCCCGCAGCTCAGTCCGGTAGGTCAGGTCCACGGCATTGAACCAGTCTACGAGCTCGTTGGCAATGTCGTCGCCCAGCACCTCGTAGAATCGCTGGGACAGCTTGGCAGTCACCGGCACGGCAATACTCCACGAAGAAACCGGTGACACTCTAACCATACGCTCGGCTCGGTCGGGGATCAATTCCGCTCAGACGGTCGCCGGTTGTGCTGTCGAGGGAGGAAGTCCGATCGGTACTCGGGCAACTGGAGGGTGAGGCACGGCTCGCGGGACTGCGGATGTACGTGGCGGTCTCCGGCTGCTGGAGACGCTGCGTCTCTGGCGCCGTGAATACCACAGCGCCAGGCCGC
>JBBSHB010000076.1:0-14056 GCA_038253515.1 Gemmatimonadales bacterium
GCCTCCGCTGCCCGCACCACCGTGAAGTCCTGCGACCGGAGCAGCGCCGGCTTCTCGACGATCACGTCCTTGTCGTGTGCCAATGCGGCGAGCGTGAGGTCGAGATGGGAATCGGGTGGCGTCGCGATCAGCACGGCATCGATCCGCTCGTCCGCGAGCGCCGTGGCGTACGACCCGAACGATCCCGTGCCACCCAGCTCGGCGGAATACTCCGCCGCACGAGCCGGATCGCGGCTGGCGTAGAAGCAGCGGACCTCGGCTCCGAACCGAGCCAGGGTCCGTCCGTGCCTTCGCGCGATCGTACCGCAGCCGAGCAGGGCCAGATTAAGCGGGGAGCGTGACATCGTGATGAGACTCCGAGACTCGAGGGGAGCGAGCCACCAGGCGATGGGCGGCGCGCAGGGCGTTGGCGGCGATGGTGAGGCTGGGATTCACCCCCGCGGAGGTCGGCATGACGCTGCCGTCCATCACGTAGAGGTTCTCCAGGCCGCGGAAACGGCAGTCGGCGTCCAGGGCGGACGTTCGGGGGTCGATCCCCATCCGCACGGTGCCCATGGCGTGAGAGAGGGTGCCGATCCGGTGGCGATAGAACGCCCAGGCACCGGCGCGGCGGAGAATGGCGCGGGCACGATCCCCCAGCGCCTTCCCGGCCGCCCGGTCCCGCGCGCTGTAGCGGTGGCTCACGACCAGGCCCGGCAGTCCGTACCGATCGGTCGCCGCGCCATCGAGCGCGACACGGTTCTCGTACTGCGGCTGATCCTCGGCGATCACCAGCAGCCCGGTGAGGTGATCCACCCAAGGCGACAGCGCTGCACCCAGCAGCTGAGGGAGCTGCGCCCGCACCAGACCCACCGGCGGTGTCGCCAGCTGCTGGATGCCGCCCAGCTTGCCGCGGGGGGAGCGCGGGGACCCGTAACCGAAGTAGAAGTCGTGGATCGCGAGCTGCTTGTGGAATCCGCCTCCGGGATTGGGCGGCTGGGGAAAGACCCCGAAGACGATCTCGTTGTAGTGCCGCATCAAGTAGCGGCCCACGACGTGACCACCGGGATTGAGCCGCTGCAGCCCGGACGCCAGCAGCAGATGGGGTGAGGCGATCGCTCCGGCGGCCAGCACGATGGTGGGCGCACGAAAGGTGGTGACACGCCCCGAGTCGCGGTCGATCGCGTCGACCGCGGTCACCCGGCCGGCTTCGGTCGTGAGCCGGGCGGCGACCGCGTTGGTTCGGAGGTGGAGCCCCCGCCGCAGCAGGGGCTGCACCACCACGGTTGCGAGATCGTTCTTGGCGCCCACCGCGCAGGCGAAGCCGTCGCAGGTGCCGCAGCCGACGCAGGCGTTTCGCCCGGGGCGCGCGGTGTGGTTGATCGCCAGTGGAAGCCGGAACGGGCGGCAGCCGAGATCCCGCGCGGCGCGCTCGATCCGGCGCGAGATCGGCGCCAGCTCCATCGGCGGCTGGGAGTAGGGCGTGCTGCGACCCGGCTCGGTCGGATCGATCCCCGCCTCACCCGCGACGCCGAGGATCCGCTCGGCCTCGGCGTAGTAGGGCTCCAGCTCCGCGTAGGCCCACGGCCATTGCGCGCCGGAGCTGCCGGCGATCTCGGGGTCATGCTCGAAATCCTCGGCGCGGAAGCGGAAGGCCACGCCACCGTAGAACACCGACGGTCCACCGACGCAGTGGAACGCGCCGGCCGTGGTGTCTCCCGCGTCGTCCGCCACCCGGTAGGGCGACTCCGTGGAGTAGTGCGGCGTGAGCGGGCCGACGCCGTCAGCCGACCAGTTCTGCGCGCCCCGGGCCACCCAATCGCCCCGCTCCAGCATCAGCACCGACCACCCCGCCCCTACCAGGACGTGCGCCGCCATCGCCCCGCCGAATCCGCTGCCGATGACGATGGCGTCGTACGATTCGTCGCTCGCGTTCCACCCTGCTGCGCTCATGCTCACGGCTCCGGTTGAAGTGCGGGGTCAATCTCCCGCCGGGCCGTTGCCTGCCGGTGGTGCGGAGTGTGACCCGGCCTCACGGGGCCAGGTCACGGGTGGGAGGTGGTCTGACGTTTGGGTGGGTTGAATCTCCTGATGAAGTTCAGGGATCCCGATTCACTGCAGAGCGCATTTTCCGGTGGGGTTCCGTGCAGGGTTCACCACGGAGACACGGAGGGCACGGAGGCAGCACGGAGAAGACAACAAGTAATGTGGTTCTCCGTGGTACCCTCCGTGTTCCTCCGTGTCTCCGTGGTGACCCAGTGAATCCGCCGAGGGTGTTATTTGGACCCGGCGGCGCCGAGCGTGGTGGGGACGGAAGGCATCATCGACGAGATGATGGAGACCACCGAGGCGGGCTGCTCCTCGAAGAGGTACTGGCCGGCTCCAGGCACGCTGTCGATGGCGAACAGGGGGAGGTGGCTGCCCATGAGGTCCACCTGCTTGGACGCCACCCCACCCTGATGCGGGGCGGTGCCCAGGACCAGCCGTACCGGGCATCGAATCTCGCCGAGGTGTGGAGCGAGCCGCTCGCGTTCGCGAGCCTCGGACATCGCGAGAAATGCCAGGAGGGTCCCGTCGAGATCCGCCGCGGCCCCGGCGATGTACCCATCCATCACTTCCTCGGTCACCCACGAGGTGTCACCCGAGGCCGCGATCAGATCCTTCCGCATCTTGGGCCGGATTCGCTTCACCCCTCCCAGCCACTTGATCCAGGGAGCGTAGCGCATGGCGCGACGGAATCCGGGGGTGGCGGCCTCTTCCGCGGGGCCGCCGTCGAGCAGGACGAGCGAGCTCACCAGCTCGGGATGGCGGTAGGCCAGGCGCAGCGCCATGGAGGCCCCCACCGAGTGGGCCACCACCATGACGGGACCCTCGTGCAGACGCCCGAGCACCGCCGCCACCCGATCGGCCTGGGCGGTGAGCGAGTAGTCGGCGTGCTCCGGACGGGGTGAGCGGCCGATGCCCAGCGGCTCGATGACCAGCACGTGGTAGCCCGCGTCCGGCAGCAGCTCGAGGAGATGGCGGTAGCCGAACGCGGAGCCGAATAAGCCCGGCAGCAGGACGACGGTCTGTCCCGCGCCGGCCATGGTGACGCGGAGCGACTCGGCGGCCGCGACGGGGATGAGGAGCTCCTGCACGGCGGCGGATGGCGAGCCCCGCTGTCCGGCCGCGAAAGAGAAGGGGAAGAGCGCGAGAACGAGCAGGGCACGCAGCATGTGGATCTCCCGGTCGACGTGGATCGAAGTGCCGCCGTCCCGCCATTGCCGATCCTCCTGGCGGCTCTTACGTTGGACACACTGCCGCCCGGGCGTTGCCCTGCCGTTGCCGTTGCGTGACCTCCGCCCCGCGCGCCGCCCACTCCCCACGGAATTCATGATCCGGTTCCACACCCTCGGCGTGCTGGACCTGCGCGGGCCGGATGGACTCGAGCTCCGTTCCGTGCTTCAACAGCCGAAGCGGCTCGGGTTGTTGGCCTATCTCACGATCGCCTCCCCTCGTCGCTTTCACCGGCGGGACTCGCTCCTGGCGCTCTTCTGGCCTGGGCTGGATCAGGAGCACGCGCGTGCCGCCCTCCGCCGGTCGCTCTACTTCCTGCGCGCGGAGCTGGGGCCCGACGTGGTCAGCGGCCGGGGTGACGACGAGCTGGAGGTGCCCGAGGCGGCGCTGTGGTGCGATGCGACGGCATTGGACCGCGCACTGGACGAAGGGCAGGCCGAGGAGGCGTTGGGCCTCTACCGTGGGCCGCTGCTCGAAGGCCTGTACGTCACCGGCGCGTCGGCGGACTACCAGGACTGGCTAGATCGCGAGCGCGTCCGACTGCGGGAGCGTGCCGCGGCGGCGGCCCGGTCGCTGGTGGACCGGAGCGAGGCCGACGGCCGGCTGGCCGACGCGGCCCAGTGGGCCCGCCGCGCGCTGGATCTGAGCCCGGACGACGAAAGCGCGCTCCGCCGACTGCTCGCCCTGCTCGATCGGGTCGGCGATCGCTCCGCCGCGCTCCGAGCCTACGATCAGTTCGTCCGCCGCATGGCGCAGGAGTTCGAGCTCGACCCCTCGGCCGAAACCAGCGCGCTGGTGGACGTGATCAGGGCCCGCGCCGAGGCCGTCGTCCCCCGTGCGCAGGGCGCGACCGAGCGCGCCTCGACCGACCCGGTTCTGCCCGCTGCCAGCACCATCGCGGTGCTTCCGTTCTCGGTGCGGGGCGACAGCCGCTTCGGGTATCTCGGCGACGGGATGGTCGAGCTGCTGGCCACCAAGCTGGACGGCGCCGGCGACATCCGCACGGTCGATCCGCGGGCGTTGCTCCGGTTCCTCGCCCGCGACGACCCCGCCGCCGCCTCCCCCGACGCCCGCGCGGTGGCGGAGCACTTCGGAGCGGGTCGCTACCTGATGGGCGCCGTCATGGAGGCGGGCGGGCGGATCGAGACCACGGCCTCGCTGTACGCCGTCGACGGGAAGGTGCTCGCGCGCGTCCACGCCAGCGCCGCGGGCGAGGGCGACATCTTCGATCTGGTGGACGAGCTCGCCCGCCAGCTCCTGGTGGCGCAGCGGGTGGGTCCGGGCACGCGGCTCGCCCGGCTGGCGGCGCTCACCACCACGTCGCTGGATGCGCTCAAGGCCTACCTGGGCGGCGAGCGTGAGCTGCGCGCAGGCCGGTACTTCGACGCGATGGAGGCGTTCCAGGCGGCGGTAGACGCCGACGAGTCATTCGCGCTGGCCTACTACCGCCTCGCGGCGGCGGCGGCGGGGTGCGCGCTCCCCGATCTCGCCCGGGAGCTCGCCGACCGGGGGTTCGACCACCGGCAGCGGCTCTCCCCGCACGACCGGCTGGTCTTCAGCGCCCAGCGCGCCTGGCTGCACGGCGCGGTGACGGAGGCCGAGTCGCTCTACAACACCATCACCGGCATCTACCCGGACGATGTGGAGGCCTGGTTCCACCTGGGCGACCTCCTCTTCCACTCCAATCCGCTCCGCGGCCGCTCCGCCGTCGAAGCCCGCGGGCCGTTCGAGCGGGTCATCCGGTTCGATCCCGATCACGTCGCCGCCATGGTCCACCTGGCGCGGATCTCCGCCCTCGAGGGTCGGACGGGGGAGATGCTCGACTTGATCGAGCGGATTCTGCGGGTGAGTCCTCAGGGCGATCAGGCGCTGGCGATGCGGGCGCTCCGGGCATTCTCGGGTGACGATCCCACCGCGATGCAGCGGGTCGCCGAGGAACTGCAGCAGGCCCGTGCCATCACCGTGGCGATTGCTTTCTCCGACGTGGCGCTCTACGCCGGCAACCTCGCCGGGGCCGAACTGCTGGCCCGGAGCTTCATCCAGGTGGCGCGGTCGCCCGAGCTGCGCGCGCTGTGCCACATCGTGCTGGCCCACCTTGCGCTGGCGGCCGAGCGGCCGGAGCTGGCCCGGCAGGAGCTGGAGCATGCGGAAGCGCTGGACCGGACCTGGGGACTCGAGATGCGGGCCCTGTTCGCGACCGTGCCGTTCGTGCCGCAGACGGAGCGCGAGCTCCGCGAGGTCCACGACGCCCTCGAGCGCTGGGATGTCACCGCGCTCGAGCCGAGCATGTTCCTGATCTTCGCGATGCACAATGACCTGCACCCGGCGATCCGGGCATATCTCCTGGGCCTGTTGGAGGTCCGGCTGGGGGACCTGGGCGGCGCCGCCTCCCGGCTGGCCGACCTCGGCGCCCGGCAGCCGGAACCGACCGGGTTGGCGCGAAGCCTGGAGGTGGAGCTGCGCGCCGCGATCGCGCGGGCCGAAGGGCGGGCGGAGGAGGGACTGATGCTGCTGGAGCGGTCGCGGCCGGAGCTCTGGTTTCAGCTCACCGTGGCCTCGCCGTTCTTCTCGCTCGCCTCCCAACGATTCCTCCGGGCCGAGCTGCTGCATGAGATGGGGAGGACGGAAGAGGCGGCGGGATGGTACGCGTCGATCGCGGAGCGCTCTCCCTACGAGCTGATCTACGCCCCGGCGGCGCACCGCCGCCTGGCACAGATCAGAGAGGTCGCGGCGCGGCCGTGAAGGCGGAGACCGCCGATTCGACGTACGGATCCGACAAGGACGGCCTCGTCTGCGGATACCTGTTCGCGCCCGGACGGCCGGCCACGCCGATCGACGCCCCAGCGGCGGCGGACTGGCTCGCCGCGCGCGGCCGGACCGCGACCGACTCCTTCGTGTGGCTCAACTTCTCGCTGGCCAACGCCGCCTCCGAGCGCTGGCTCCGCCGTCATCTCTCGTTGCCCGAGAGCTTTCTCGAGTCCCTGCACGGGGACGTCGGCTCGACCCGCCTGGAGCAGGATGGCGAGACGGTGGTGGCGTGACCACTTCGCTCGGTGGACCGTCTTCGGGCTTCGGTCAAGGCCGGGCAGACGTTCCACTCGTCGGCTGACCTGCTCGGCCAGCTCCTGCGGGATCAGGCCGAGGTGCTGGTCAACATCGTTCGCCAGTCGACCACCCGGGTCGACTTCATCGAAGACAAGCTGCTCGCCGATCGGGTCTCGACCAGCCGGCGGGAGCTCGGGTCGCTGAGACGAACCCTGGTTCGCCTTCAGCGGCTGCTCGCCCCCGAGCCGGCGAACCTCTTCCGGCTGCTGAGCCGACCGCCCGCCTGGATCGGCGGCGAGGATCTTCAGGAGCTGCGCCATGCGGCCGAGGAGTTCTCCGCGGCGGTGGTGGACTCGGGCGCGCCCCCTCTTCGGCATGAACGTGGGCGGCATTCCGCTTGCGGCGCACCGGCACGGCTTCGGGATGGTCGTGGCACCTCTGAACCTCACCGGCAGCTACGCCGATGGGACGCTCACCTTCCGGGGCGAGCGCACCCAGCCGGACGGAACCCGGCTGCTGCACCGACTCAGCTTGCACGCCAATCCCGATCGCACCGTACGGCAGTTCTGGGAAGTGTCGTCCGACGGCGGCGGCACCTGGACCTCGTCGTTCGACGGGCTCTACCGCAAGCGGAAGGGGTGAGTTGTGGACCGCCGCCTCGTCCCGCCATCGCACCGTTTGGACGGCGAGAGCGCGCCTCGTCCCACCGTCGTCCGTTCCAATCGCGCACCGCGTCTCCCTGGCATCCGGTGGCTCCCACCGGGGCATTCACGCGATACACGCCAGGAGGACGCATGCGGTTCAGCACACTCACCATCTCCGCCCTCACGGGCCTCTGCGCGCTCAGCCTCTCGTGCTCCGACGGGACGGACGTGCCCTCGGCACCGGGCGCGCAGGGACCGGCCGACCTCCCCGCCGGCCGGCAGGCGCTCTCGCTCTTCGGGCTCGGCGGCGCCGGACTCGGCGTCCCGGGGTTGGCCTGCGGCGCCCCGCAGTACCGGCAGTTCGACTTCTGGGTAGGCACCTGGGAAGTCACGACCGGCGCACCCCTGAAGGGCGCGAACATCGTAACCAGGGAAGTGGGCGGGTGCGCGGTATTCGAGAACTGGCACGGCGCCTTTGGGGGGCGGGGGCGGAGCATGAACGTCTACGATGCCTCGGACGGGCGATGGCACCAGCAATGGGTGGAAAACTCGGGGTTCTTCCCGCTCCGACTCGACGGCGGCATCAAGCAGGGCGCCATGGTCATGCAGGGCTCCTACCCGGATCCGTTCGGCACGCCCACCGTGTTCACTGCCCGGTATACCTGGACCCCACTGGGGCGTCACGCCACGCAGAGTGGTACGCATCCCGGCACCTCCAGAACTACTAAGGCATGACGACCGGCGAGAGCGGGGCCAGCGCTTCACGGAAAGTCGCAAGCGGTGGGCCGGGGCGCTTGTAAGAATCCGACACCGGGCCCGAGGCGAGCCGTTCAGCCCAGGTCGCTTACGAACGCAGCCGTGATCGGCGTGCTGGCCGGGGCGACGAGCGTCGGCGCACACCCGGCGAACTGCCGAAAGTCGCGACCCAGGTGCGCCTGGTCGCTGTAGCCGGCGCACGCGGCGATCGCGGCCCAACGCAGTCTCGGCTGCTCGCGCGCGAGGCGCAGCGCCCCCGAAAGCGCCGCAGCAGGGAGAACTCCTTGGGCGAAATGCCGATGAATCGGTCGAACCGGCGCTCAAGTGTGCGGGCGGAGCACCCCACCGCACGGGCCCACGCGTCGACGGACGCTCCGGGGGTGCGGCCCAGCGACTGCGAGGCGAGTGAGGCCATCGAGTCGCGTGCCGGCCGCCTCGAGTCGAGCCCGAATCCCACGGTCCAGTACCGCGGCGATCGCCGCGTCATCCCGGCAACCATCGAGCTGCTCGCCGAGGTGGGCCAGGGCGCCCGGATCGATGTCGGACAGGGCGACGGTTTGGTCGCGCACCGCCGCACTCGCCTCACCCAGGATCACCGCAGCCCCCCACGGGGCCAGCTTGATACCCACCATGCGCAGCGGTCCACCGGGAACCAGGTGGAGCGGCCGGGTCATCTGACCGACGAGCATCGCGCACGGCTGGGCAGTGAGCCGGCCGGATCGCTGCAGCTCGTGAGCGGGTGCACCGAGGTTGATGACGATCTCCCCACAGCCATCGGGGAAGACCGGATGGGCCGGCTGGTCCGAGACTCCGCCGAAAAGCACCCAGTAGTGCCGGACATGCGCCGCGAGGTCGGGCGCCGGCTCGATGCGTCGGAACTCGAGGTTCAGAGGCTCACAGCTTGCACAGCCCGCCATAGGTCTCAGGACGCCGGTCGCGGTAGAACTGCCACACGTTCCGAACCTCACGAATCTGATCCAGGTCCAGCTCGGCGGTGATCAGCTCGTCCCTGTCCCGTGAGCCTTGGGCCACGATCTGGCCCCGCGGGGTACAGAAGTAGCTCTGACCGTAGAACTCGCCGATGCGCCAGGGATCCTCGTACCCCACCCGGTTGACGGCACCCACGAAGTACGTGTTGGCCACCGCGTGGGCCGGCTGCTCCAGACGCCAGAGGTACTCCGAGAGCCCGGCCACCGTGGCCGAGGGGTTGAAGATGATCTCGGCGCCGTTGAGGCCCAGCTCCCGCGCGCCCTCGGGAAAATGGCGGTCGTAGCAGATGTAGACTCCGACGTCGGCGTACCGGGTCTTGAAGACCGGGTAGCCCAGGTTGCCGGGCCGGAAGTAGAACTTCTCCCAGAAGCCCGGCGCGCAATGGGGAATGTGGTTCTTGCGGTACTTGCCGAGATAGGTGCCGTCGGCGTCGATCACGGCGGCCGTATTGTAGTAGATGCCGGTGCCGTCCTCCTCGTACAGGGGAACGACGATCACCATCGAGTGCCGCCGGGCCACCTCCTGCATGAGACGGGTGGTGGGTCCGTCGGGAATCCGCTCGACCGCGTCATACCAGCGGGTGCTCTGCTCGGCGCAGAAGTAGGGGCCGGTGAAGATCTCCTGCATGCAGAGGAGCTGGACCCCCTCCCGGCCGGCCCGCTCGATCAGCTCCAGGTGCTTGGCCAGGTTGGCCGCGCGAATGGTCTCGAGGGGCTCGTCGGTACCGCAGGCGTGAGACGCCTGGATCAGCCCGCATTTCACGACTCGGGGCATGTCGTCCTTTCGGCAGTATCAGTGTTGCTGGCTGAAGTCTCATCCCGCCGGCGTTGTCATCCCGAGGAGCGCAGCGACGAGGGATCTTGCCCGCGACTCCCGACCGCGGCGACCGTGTTCCGATTCCGAGGAGGAAGTTCACCACGGAGACACGGAGGAACACGGAGGCAGCACGGAGACAACAACAAATAACGTGGTTCTCCGTGGTACCCTCCGTGTCCTCTGTGTCTCCGTGGTGAACATGACGTCCCCCCCCCCGCCTCGAACCCCCGCTCCAGGACCCGGCCGCCGCGTTCCGATCCCGTGGAGAAGATCCCTCGCTCCGCTCGGGATGACAGCTCCGCTCGGGATGACAGCGCCGACGGGACTACCAATGCGCCCCTACGTCCGCGCGCTCGCCGCCGCCTCCTGCGTCGCGCCCCGCATCAGCGCGAGGTAGATCAGCCCGCTGAGCGCGAAGGTGACGAACCAGGCGTAGGAGTAGAGCCGGTCGAAGAAGGTCGGATCCGCCACCGCGCCGCCCGGGGTCGTCACCGCGCGCAGGAACCCGGGCACTACCGGCAGGACGGCGAGCACCAGCGCCGTGACGGCCCGCGGATTGACCCCGCCGCGATAGGTGTAGACCCCACGCTCACGGTACAGATCGTCCACCACGAGCCGCTGCCGCCGGATGATCCAGTAGTCGGCGATCAGAATCCCGCCCAGCGCGCCCATGAGGCTCGAGTAGCCCAGCAGCCAGGTGAAGATGTAGGCCGCGGCATCGGAGTAGAGCTTCCACGGCATCATCGCGATCCCCAGCACCGCCGTGATCAGCCCGCCGGTCACGTAGCTGATCCGTTTGGGGCTGAGATTGGAGAAATCGTTGGACGGTGAGACCACGTTCGCCGCCATGTTGGTCGTGAGCTGCGCCGCGAGGACCACCAGTGCCGCGAACACGATCACCCCGGTGCCGCCGATCCGGGCGATCAGCACCACCGGGTCCCAGATCGGCTTGCCGAACAGCACGATGGTCGCGCTGGTGACCGCCACCCCGATGAAGGCGAACGCCGTCATCGTCGTCGGGAGCCCCAGCGCCTGACCCAGCATCTGGGAGCGCTGGCTCCTGGCGTAGCGGGTAAAGTCGGGGATGTTGAGGCTCAGCGTAGCCCAGTACCCGACCGACGCGGTGAGCGCGGAGGGGAACAGGGCCCAGAACGTGGCGTTGCCGCCGCGAAGTCGCTCCGACTCGGCCAACAGATGGCCGAGTCCGCCCCCGGCCCTGATGGCCCAGAGGAGGAGGATGCCACCCCCGGCGAGGAGCAGCGGCGCCGACCAGCTCTCCAGCAGCTTGATCCCCTCCGTACCCTTCAGGATCACCGCGACCTGGATCAGCCAGAACAACGCGAAGGTGATGGCGATGCCGCCCGGCACCCCGGCCCAACCCGGCCATGCCGCCCGGAAAAGCGCGTCCAGGGCCAGCCCGCCGATCCAGGTCTGGATCCCGAACCAGCCACAGGCAACGATCGCGCGAAGAATCGCGGGCAGGTTGGCGCCGCGGACCCCGAAGCTGGCCCGGCAGAGCACCGGAAAGGAGATCCCGTACTTGGTTCCCGCGTGGGCGTTGAGCACCATCGGCACCAGCACGATGGTGTTGCCCAGCAGGATCGTGATCATCGCCTGCCACCAGTTCATCCCCTGCTGCATGAGGCCGGAGGCCAGGGTGTACGTGGTGATGACCACGCTCATGCCGATCCAGAGCGCGGCGATGTTGTAGGTGGACCAGGTGCGGCGGGAGGGCTCGGTCGGAGCCAGGTCCGGGTTCCACAGCGGGCTCCGGGTGAGGTCGTCCGCTCCTGCCGGCGGCGACTGCTCGAGGCCGACGGAAGCCGGTGTGCTCACCCAGCCCTCGTGCGCGGCAGCCACTGCCCCCGACCCTCGCGCCCCACGACCCGGTAGTCGTCCACGATCACCTCGCCCCGCGACAGCGTGGTCCGGGCGAACCCCGCCAGCTCCCAGCCCAGGTACGGCGACCAGTCCGCGTTGGTCTCCATGGTCGCCGGATCCACCGCCCGGGTCGCGGTCGGATGGATGATCGCGAGGTCGGCGTCCGCGCCGATGGTGATCCCGCCCTTCCTGGGATAGAGGCCCATGATCCTGGCCGGATTGGTGCTGAGCTTGAGGCAGAGCTCCTCGATCGAGAGCTTCCCGCCCAACACGCCGTGGGTGTAGGTGAGCGGGAGCAGGGTCTCGAGTCCGGGCAGTCCCATCGGGATCTTGGTCCAGTCCCCGTTCCAGGTCGCCTTCTGCTCCCGGCTGAAGGTGCAGGTGTCGGTCGAGATCACCGAGACCTCGCCCCCGCGGAGTCCCTTCCACAGACGCTCGACGTCCTTCGGCTTCTTGACCTGCGGACAGCAGGCGAAGAGGTGCCCGTCATCCCGCTCGAACACCGAATCGTCCAGCACCAGGTACTGGGCGCAGGTCTCCGCCACGACCGGCGCGCCGCGCGCCTGCGCCGCGCGCACCAGGTCCGCGCCTTCGCCGGTGGACATATGGACGATGTAGAGCCGGCCGCCGGTCACCTCGCACCACTGGATGGCGCGCTGGATCGCTTCCGCCTCGACGAAGTTCGGCCGGGTCATCGGGTGCAGCCGGGCGCCGTAACGGGCCATCAGCTCCGGCGTGTGATGCCGGGCGATGAGCTCGTCCAGCACCCGGGCCGACTCGGCGTGCACCAGGAGCATGGTGCCGTACTCCCGCATCAGCTCCAGGGTGCCGAAGAGGGCGCGGTCGTCCGACTGCCATCCCTCCGACTCGTAGATCATGAACTCCTTGAAGGTGCTGAAGCCGCGCTCCACCATGCCTTTCACCTGGCTCTTGTGCTCGGCCCAGCGGGTGATGCAGATGTGAAAGGTGTAGTCCACCAGCGCCTTTCCCTCGGCCTTCCGCATCCAGTTGTCCGCCGCCTGGTCCAGCGACTCGCCGGCATAGGGGATCGCGAAGTCGATCAGGGTGGTCACGCCGCCCCGGGCGCCCGCGCGGGTGCCGGTACGGTAGTCGTCGGCGGAGACGGTGCCGCAGAAGGGGAGCTCGAGGTGGACGTGGACGTCGAGCACACCCGGAAGGACATGGTGCCCGGTGGCGTCGAGGACCTGGGTGCCCTCACCCGGCTCGAGACGGCTGCCCAGCGCGGCGATCTTCTCGCCCACGATCCCGACGTCTCCGGTGAAGCTCCCGGCGGGCGTCACCACGTTGCCGCCCCGGACGATCCGGTCGAAGCCCATCGCGGCTACTCGGTGACCGCGGCCGGGGCCGGCGGGGCCGGCGGCGCGTACCCCTCGACGGCCTCGTAGCCGGCGTGGTAGGCGGAGTCGTCGGGCCGGCGAATCTCGGACTGCTCCACGATCCGGTCGCGGCGGAGGCCGCGGAAGGCCTCGACCCGGCTCCAGCCGTCGGCGGCGTGGCGCTGGAGAAACTCGTCCAGTCCGGCGAGGAGTCGCTTGATCACGTTGGGGCCCACGGCCTGGTCCAGCATGGCGGCGGTACACACCTGCACCGTCCCGCAGCCCAGCAGGATGTAGGAGAGCGCCTGGCGGAAGTCGGAGATCCCACCGATCCCGGAGAAGCTCCGCTCGGGGAACGCCTGGGTCATCTGGGCCATCTTGGCGAGGGAGAGCGGGAGGATCGCCGGTCCGCCGAGCCCGCCGCTCGACACCAGACCATCCACGTTGATCTCGAATTCGAGCGTGTCGGGATCGATCGGCGGCAACGAAGGGAAGGTGTTCGAGGAGACGATCGCATCCGCTCCGCCCCGAAAGCATGCGGCGGCCTCGAGGACGATGTCCGACGTCGCCGGCGTCAGCTTGCACCAGACCGGCACCCGCGCCACCTCCTTCACCGCTTCGGTCACCACCGAGCAGAGCCCCTGGTCCTTCCCGATGTTGGACCCCATGTCGCGCCGGTCCATGTGGGGACAGGAGAAGTTGAGCTCCAGCCCATCCGCCCCCGCGTCCTGGCATTCACGAGCGAGCCGCTGCCAGTTCTGCAGCTCCTTGTCGTTCCCCGAGCCGGCCATGATCGAGGCGATGAGCCTCCGGTCGGGGAACGCCTCCTTGATGCGCCGGAGGCGGGGCAGCCACCAGTCGATCGTCTTGTCGGAGATGAGCTCCCAGTTCCAGGAGGAGTGGAGTGCCGCCCCGGGACGCTTCCGCATCGAGACGAAGGCGTCGTCGGGCGTGGTGCGGAGGAACTTCGCCTTGGCGCCCAGAACATTGGTGACCGGGTGAAGGCCGATGGTCTTGGTCACCACTCCGGCCCAGCCAGCCTCGAAGGCCCGCAGGATGTTGCTCTCCGACTCGGTGGGCGGCGCCGACGAGAGGAGGAACGGGTTCTCGAAACGAATACCGGCAAAATCGACTGAGCGATCGATGGGCATGGCGACTCCTGCGGCGTGCGGGGTGATGGTGAAGCATACGCCGCGGTCGAGTGGGGGGCAAACCGGACGCCTCCGGAATCGAAGCTGGGCGGGCGGCCCGCGACCGAGGAGATGGTAAGGAGCCAGCTCGTCGTCTACCATTTCAATGTTCGGCCCCGACTATGATGAAGGGTGCAAGCAC